>NZ_JBEZBE010000005.1:49718-299693 GCF_040646935.1 Streptomyces sp. NPDC044984 | reverse complement strand
GATCTGCAACGCCACGCAGAACTTCTGGCGTTCGGCGGAGAACCTGGCGCTCGTCCCGGTCACCGGCACCAACCGGTGGGCGGTCGCTGAGGCGGCCGGCCGCCTCCTGGAAGCCGTCCCCCGACGAGCCTGGAGCGGGGTCCCCGGAAGGCGGCCCCCGGTGTGCTTGGCCCAGCGAGCAGTGCACCCGAGCACCGTTCTTTCCACGGCGTTTCGGCCGCGGCGGACCCGACCCGGTGCCGGGTGCCGGACTTCCCCGCCCGGAGCGGAGCCCTGACACGGGACGATCTCGGACCGTGAGCCCCGTCAGGACGAGAGGGCGCCGAGCTGCCGCAGCAGCGAGAGGACGTCCACGACACCCCGCACCTCGGCGATCCGCCCGCCCGTGAAGCGGAAGATGAAGATCTCGCTGTAGGAGACGGTCTTCCCGGTGGGCGGCACACCCTGGTACTCGCCCCGATGGGTCCCGGTCACCGTGTTCCTGACGACGACCTTGTCGCCCTCCGAGATCGTCTCCTCGGTGGTGACGCGGATGTCGGGGAACGCCCGCAGAAGCACCTCCCACACCCGCTTCAAGGCCTCCGCCCCCGTCAGCCCCATCGGCACCGGCGCGTGGAAGAGCAGATCCGGCGCGACGAGCTCGTCAACGGCCTGGAAGACGAGGTCCAGGCTGCCGCTGTTCACGGCGGAGTGGAAGCGGTGGAGCGTCGCTGTGTTGCTCGCTGTTCCGGCTGCCGACATGTGCTCTCTCCTCTGCTCCGTACCAGGTGTCTCGGCAATACGACGACACGGCCACCGGGAATGTGACACGACGCCCGGCCACCGTGAGGCGATGATGTGCGGGTGTTCTACGAGGACCTCAGCGAGTACGACTACCTGGACGACGACACCTTCACGGATCCGGAGTCGAACTTCCACGGGCTCTGGTACCGCCCCGCGTACACCCGCCTGAACGTCGGCTGGCTGGCGGCCGGCAAGCCGTACTCGACGGGCCCGGTCCCCGACGGGTTCGTGGAGAAGCTGAAGGCCGTCCAGCGGGTCCAGTGGATGAACGTCTGCCTGGGCGTGCACGAGTGCGACCTGTGCCCGGCGGGGGACGAGCCGCCCCCGGAGGGCAACGGGGAGCTACGGATCCCGGGCGACCCCGGCATCGCCTACGCCGCCCCGTCCCTCGTCACGCACTACGTCACCGCCCACGGTTACCGCCCGCCCCGGCCCTTCGTCGACGCCGTCCTCGCGGTCGACGTCGACGCGTGGGCCTCCGCACGGTGGCCCGACGTGCCGTTTCCCTGGGTTCCGGGGGACGCGGAGCGCATGCTGGAGTAGGCGCCGGGGCGCCGTTGAGGCTCCGCCTCAGATGGACGACATCCGTTTCGTAGAGCCGGCCGGGTGCTCCCGGCCTGTGCCGGGACGGGCCAGGAGCACAGGTCCAGCAGTTGCGTGAAACTGCATCCCACGACCACCGATTCCTCGAACGCATGTCCTGGCTGGTCCCCCTGCGGGTGATGTCCTGACCCGGCAGAGATGCTTCCAGCAGTGTGGCGCGATGGCGACCTTGACCCGTCTCCGTATTGCCTGATGCTCTAGGCCAGTTGGGCGCTGGAAGTCGGGGGAAACAGGTGATCGCAAAGCTGTCCGGGCCGGGCGCGGACGTGTGGACGGCTCACGGATGAGGGCGCGGCGCGGGGCGGTGATCGCCGTCGTTGCCGCCGGCGGTGCTGTGACGACGATGCTCGTGGGGCTTGTGACCAACGCGGTGTCCGAGTCGCAGTGGCCGGGCTGGCTCGGATGGTTGCAAGAGCACGCCTGGCTGTCGTTCGTCGTACTCGGCGCTGCCATGGTCGGGTTGTCCGTGCTCTTGGCGGCCCTCTCGGAGACCGGTACACCGACAGGAGCACCGCGCGCTCCCTTACCGGGACCGGACGACGGAACACAGCCCCCGGGAGCAGCCCTGGTCCTGCGCTCATTACCGCGCGACACGGCAGCCTTCACCGACCGCGGTGCCGAACTGGACGCACTGGTGCGATCCGTGCGGGAGTCCCAGGACAACGGCACTGCCCTGCCCGTCCATGTGATCGACGGGATGCCTGGCGTCGGCAAGACGACATTCGCCGTCCACGCGGGGCACGTTCTGTCCGAGCGCTTCCCGGACGGGCAGCTCTTCGTGAACCTCAACGGGCACACGACAGGCCGCGCTCCGGTGCAGGCCACCGAAGCCCTGGCCTCGTTGCTGGCGGCGACCGGCGTGCCGGCGCAACAGATCCCCGTGGGCGACGACGAGGGCGCGGTTACCGAGGCACGGGCCGCGATGTGGCGCAGCCGCCTCGCCGGAAGGAAAGCACTGCTCATCCTGGACAACGCGGTCAGCTATGGCCAGCTGGAACCGCTGCTCCCGGGGGGCCGTGACTGTCTCGTACTGGTGACCAGCCGGAAGCGGCTGGCGGCGTACGAGGAAGTGGTCGTATCGGTGGACGCCCTGCCACCGGACCACGCGATCGACCTCTTCGTACGGCTCAGCGGCCGGCCGCCGGAATCACTCGACCGCGGGGTGATCCAGGAGCTGGCCGCGCAGTGCGGACACCTTCCCCTCGGCATCTCGCTGCTCGCGGCACGACTGCGTCACCACCCGTCGTGGAGCGTGCGGGACCTGCGCTCACGGCTGGTGGCAGCCGGCAACCGGCTGGGCGAGTTCAGGGCCGGGGAACGCGGCATCGCGGCCACCTTCGAGCTGTCGTACCGGGACCTGGGACCGGGACGGCAGCACTTCTTCCGGTGCCTCGGCTGCTATCCCGGAACCGACCTCGACGCCCATACGGGGGCGGCGCTCGCAGCGGTCTCGGTGAGCGCCGCACGGGAACACCTTGATGTCCTGTACGACGCCCACCTGATCGACGAACACCCCGGAAACCGTCACCGGCTGCACGATCTGCTGCGCGACTACGCCCGCGCTCTCGCCGACGAGGAAGGCACCATGGAACACACCGAGGCAGTGCGGCGTGTGGGGACCTACTACCTGACCGCCCTTGCCGCGGCCAACCGGCACATCCTGCGGGGCGGCGCCCCCGCACCCACGGTCCCCGACGGCGGTGCCCGCCTGGAAACGCCGCCTCTGACGTCCCGCTCCGAGGCACTGGGCTGGCTGGAGGACGAGCGGGCCAATGTCCTGGCCTGCATCCGCCGTGCGAACGGGCTGGGGCTGCACGAACTGGTGGTCCGTATGGCCGCGGCCATGGCGCCGTTCCTGCGGCAGGCCGGACCGTGGGACCAGGCCGTCGGCCTCCACAGAACGGCAGTGGAGGCCGCCCGGCAGACCGGTGACCGTCGTGCACTGGCGGCGGCGCTCACCGAGTCGGGCGTCATCCGGCGCTTCATGGCCGCCTACCCCGAAGCGATCGAAGCCCTGGAGCAGGCGATCACCGAGTACGAGGCGGTGGGCGAGAAGCGCGGCAAGGCCGAAGCGCTCAACCAGCTCGGCATCGTCCGGTACATGATCGCCGACAACGAGGCGGCGGCCGAGGCGCAGACCGAGTCCCTCGGTTTCTACCGGGAGGCCGGCGACCGGCTCGGTCAGGCGAACGCCCTCGCCGACCTCGGTATGGTGCGTCGGCAGAGCAGCCGCTTCGACGCGGCCGTGGAGGCACAGAGCGAAGCCCTCACGATCTACCGCGAGCTGGACGACCGCTACGGAGAAGCCAACTCGCTGCGCGACCTCGGCATCGTGCACGGTCTGATGGGCGACTACGCAGCGGCGGCGCGCTGCCAGCACGAGGCGCTGGAGATCTACCGCTCCCTCGACGACCGCGTCCACCAGGCCTACGCCCTCAACGAACTCGGCGTCGTACACCGGCTCACCGGCGACTTCGCCCAGGCACGCCTGATGCACACCCGGGCCCTGGAGCACTACACGGAGCTCGGAGAACGCTTCGGCCACGCGAACAGCGTCCGCCACCTCGGGACACTCGACCGGGCGGAGGGCAGGGCGACCGAGGCCGTCCCCCTGCTCGAACGGGCACTGGACGCCTACCGCGAACTCGGCAGCCGCGGCGGAGAGGCAGCCACCCTGGGAGAACTGGGGGCAGCACGCGCACTGGCCGGAGAGGAAGAAGGCGCCGCCACAGCGTTCAGGGAGAGCCTTGCGATCCTGCGCGCCCTCGGTGACCGCTGCGGTGAGGCCCAGGTCCTGAACCACTACGGAGACCTGCTGCGTGCCTCCGGCGACCCGACGGCCGCCCGCAGCCACTACACGGACGCCTTACGGCTGGCCAGGCAGGTCCGCTGTCCCCTCGAGGAAGGACGGGCGCTGGAAGGCGTGGGCCGCTGCGACCGCATGACCGAGGGCCCCGCGCGTGCCGCGGAATCACTGCGCGAGGCACTGGAGATCTTCCGGCGCCTGGGCGCGGACACCGCGGCCGACAACGTACAGGCGCTGCTTGCCGCGCAAACGGGCTGACCGGGAACCATGGCCGGATTCCCCGTGCCCCGGACATCCCCGCCGCTGCTACCTTTCGAGCTGATGCCGCCCTTCGCCACCCGCCGGTGGTCACGCCACGAGGAGCGCCGTATGCCGCCAGCGTCCGCCCCGCACGCCGCGACATCACCGGACGGCGACCCCACGCGGGGAAGTGCCGTTCTGGCCCGTGTCGAGTCCCGTGTGCGGCAGCGGCTCGAAACGGAGCGGGCCGCCGCAGCCGCACGGACGGACGGCAGCGGTCACGCCGCCTCGCTCACCCGGCCGTGGCCCGCTGCGAGCACACCCGCTTGAAGGCTCACAGCGAGGACGCCGCGCCTTTCACGGCCTTCATCCTCAAGGTCGCCAACCGCTGCAACATCGACTGTGACTACTGCTACGTCTTCAACTCCGCCGACCAGGCATGGCGGCACCTGCCCGCCCGGATGAGTACGGCCGTGGCCCGGTCCGCCGCCCACCGGATCGGCGAACACGCCGCAGCGCACGGCCTGTCCGCCGTACACGTGATCCTGCACGGCGGCGAACCCTTACTGGCCGGCCCACGCCATACGGCCGCCCTGCTCGCCGCCGTGCGGGAGGGCATCCCCACCGCCACGACGGTTCACTTCGAGCTCCAGACCAACGGGACACTGATCACGGAGGAGTGGCTCGATCTCTTCGAGGAGTACGGGGTCGTCGTGGGCGTCAGCCTGGACGGACCGCAGGCCGCCAACGACCGCCACCGGCTGACGCGTTCACTGCGTTCGAGCGTATCCTCCGCCGTACGCGGCATTGAGCTGCTGCGCTCCCGCCCGCACCTGTTCGCGGGCCTGCTGGCCGTCGTCGACCTGGCCAACGAACCGGGCGAGGTCCATGACCACCTGGCCTCCTTCGAGCCTCCGGTGATCGACTTCAACCTGCCGCACGCCACCCACGACGAACCGCCGCACCGCAACGATCCGGGCCTGCCCGAGTACGGGATCTGGATGAGCCGCGTGTACGACGCCTGGCTGGCCGGTGACGGGAACCGGCACAGCGTCCGGATGCTGGAGGACATCGTGGCCCTGAGCTCCGGGGTGCGGAGCTCGGTGGAGACCATCGGGCTGGCCCCGTCGGCGAGCATCGTCATCGAGTCCGACGGAACCATCGAGGACGTCGACACCCTGAGGTCCGTCGAGGAAGGCGCCTCCCGGCTCGACGCCGACGTGCACCGGCACTCCTTCGACGCGGTACGGCGGCACCCGAAGCTCGCACACCGCCGGCCCGGAACGGCCACGCTCGCCGAGAAGTGCCGGGCGTGCCCACTACTGGAGGTGTGCGGCGGCGGCTACCTCCCGCACCGCTTCAGCACGGCCCGCGGCTACCGCAACCCGTCGGTCTACTGCGCGGACCTCGAGTACCTCATCCGCCATGTCCAGGGCTCCCTGCGGCACCATGGCTGGCACCTGAGCCCGGACCGTGCCACCGTGCCGGAACCATCCGTGGACGCGGGCGAATGAAGAGACCGAGGAACAGGAGCTGTCGATGACCGTGACGATCCGCCCCGCCGACAAGCGGGACGTAGAGGCCTTGGCCGAACTGATCGAGGAGATCGAGCGGTTCTACGGATCGACCGACATCCAGCCGCTGGAGGAACGCCGGACACAGGTGGAGGAGGCCTTGTTCGGCTCGCCGCCGCTCGCGTCCGCACTGGTGGTGGAGGACGCGACCGGTGAACTGGTCGGACTCGCCGCCTACTCCTTCCTCTGGCCGGCCGCAGGCTCCTCCCACTCACTGTTCCTGAAGGAGCTCTACGTCCGTGACACGCTCCGCCGCCAGGGCGTCGGCTCCCGCCTCATGAACGAGCTCCGCGCGCTGGCGGCGGCCCGGCCCGGGTGCAGCCGGGTCGAGTGGATGACGGACCGGGACAACCCCCACGCCCGGGCCTTCTACCGGACGCTGGGCTTCACCGAGTTCGACGGGAAGATCGTGTACCGGGTGGACGCCGGGGCGGTGTGAGCGGTGACCCAGGCGCCCGGTCGGTCCAAAAGGCGTTGCCGGGGCTCGCCGGGCCGGAGGAAGATCTCCTGCTGAAACGCGAGAGGGCCCACGAGGGGGACCGCATGGAACCGTCGGAACTCCGCCGAGCCGTTGAGGCGGCACGGGCTACGGCGTCGGACCTGGGCCTCGCGGTCGACGACGTGGTCGTCATCCACAACTCGGACCGCGTCGCACTGCGCCTGCTCCCTTGCGACACCCTGGCCCGGGTCGCACCCCCGGGACATCTGGCCGACTCCGAGTTCGAGGTGGAGGTCGCCCGCCGCCTCACCGGCGCCGGCGCTCCGGTGGCCGAACTCGACCCCCGCGTCGCCCCGAGGGTCCACGTACGCGACACCTTCGCCATCTCCCTCTGGACCTACTACGAACCCATAGGACCGGAGATCGCGCCGGCCGCCTACGCGGCCGCCTTCCTACGGCACCACGCCGCCCTGCGCCGCACCGATCTGGACGCACCGCACTTCACCGACCGGGTCACCGCGGCACTGAGAGCGGTGAACGACCGCGAGCGGTCCCCCGACCTGCCCGACCCCGACCGCACACTCCTCAGCGACACCCTCACCGACCTGAGCGCCGCCATCGGCTCCGACGCGGTTGCCGACCAGTTGCTGCACGGCGAACCCCATCCGGGCAATCTCCTGAACACAAGGCGAGGCCCCCTCTTCGTGGACCTCGCCACATGCTGCCGCGGCCCGATCGAGTTCGACCTGGCCCACGCGCCCGAAGAAGTGGCGACCCACTACCCGGGAGCCGACCAGACCCTGATCCACCGCTGCCGCGCCCTGAACTGGGCGATGTTCTCAGCCTGGCGCTGGCGCGCAGCCGACCAGATGCCCGACCGATCCCACTGGCGAGCCGAGGGCCTCCATCACGTACGCACCGCCCTCGGCCGCTGCGGACCGGGCTGATTGGAGAACGTTTCGGCCACGCGAACATCGACGCTATCCTCGCCGTCGACAGGGCATGACCTGCGAATATCCCCGTAGTCGTTGCGATATAAAGTACCTCTCGGGAGAAACGGCCCCACCGGGAGCCGTGACCATGGTCCGGCCCGGGGAGAACCGAGTGGCGAGAAAACGCAGGACCCCTGTGTCGGTACGCGGCCACAAGCGCCGCCTGCCCAACGGGAGAACGACGTACGTACGTCGGCACACCCGGACCTACTGGACCGGGCGGAAGCCCCCACTCGCCGTGCGCAGGCCGGAACGCTCCACAGGATCGGCACGACGCGTTCCGACGCGATCCCCCTCACCGAAAGCTTCGACGACCACATCGGCCAAGCCGACGGAGGCAAACGCGGCCTGTGGCGCGTGGGGGTGCTTCGGCATTCTCGCCACTGCCATGATTCTCGCCTCGCTGATATCGGAGGACGGTGAGCAGCCGTACCTGTCCGTCATCGTTTCGGTTTTCGTCGTGGCGGTGGTCGTGGGCTGGCTGTGCGGTCGCGCCTTCTCACCCAGCACGGCCCAGGGACGGAGGCGGCTGGCGACAGCCAGGTGGATCGCGCTGGCCGCGGGCATCTCCATCGCGGTAGTGCCGGTGCTGATGTGGGAGGCAGCGTCCGACACTGCGGAACTGATGCCCCTGTGGCTCAACATCATCCGAAATCTCGGCATGGGCTTCCTCCTGGCCTGGGCGGCCGGCGCGCGAAGGGGAGTCCGCCGTGCCGCTTCGGCGCAGAGCACGTCTCCCGAGTCATGCTCGCCACAGGATGAGGCTGTTCGGAATGATCGGACCGCCGACCCGGAGGGACACACCACCCCGTCCCACTAGGGATGAAGGGCCGTAGGCACGACACGAGGATGAGACGGGTAAGGGGTCGGGAGCATCACGCGGGCACGGTCGGCTGCTGCCGTCTCAACCCCTCCACGAAGAAACGCCACGCACCGGCTTCAACGGAGACGACAGAGCCGTCCGCGTTCTTGGAGTCGCGTATGAGCACGCCGTGCGTGACATGGGCGCACTCCACGCACTCGGTCGTGTTCGCGCCGCTGTAAGACGACTTGAACCAGGCCAGCTCACGAGGGACAAGAGAACGGGCGGGCATCTACAGCTCCTTGCGTGCGCGATGGATCAAGGCGGAGGAAGCCTCCATGTCCAACGCTTGTGCGCGGAGGTACTCGAACGCAAGTCTGTATCGCTCCAACTCCTCGTCCTTCTCCAGGAAGAGGGAGCCGGTGTGGAAGTCCACATAGACCACGTCGAGGGCTGACTCCGTACCGCCGATGATCACGAAGCTGCCGAGAGCGGCGCCATGGGCCCCGTTCGAGAACGGCAGCACTTGCAGTGTGATGTGTGGTGACTCGTTGACTTCGAGAAGCCGCCCGAGCTGCTCCTTCATGATCTCCGGCGAGCCCACGACCCGGCGGATCACGGACTCATCGAGGATGGCCCACAGCCGGAAGGGCTTCGGCCGGGTGAGGATCTCCTGGCGCTTCATGCGGATGTCCACCAGCCGCTCGATCTCGGCTGGTTCCAGCGGGATCTCGTTGGCCTTCTGCAGAGCGGTGCTGTAGGCGCGCGTCTGGAGAAGGCCAGGCACGTAGACGCAGGAGAAGTGGTCCTCGCGTACGGCCTCGTCCTCAAGGGTGAGCAGCAGGTTCATGCTCTCCGGGATGGAGTCGGCGAACGAGCTCCACCACCCCTGCTGCTTGGCGTCTTTCGCCAGGCGCACCACGGCTTCCCGCTCGGCATCCGTGGCTCCGTACTCACGGCACAGCGCGTCCACGACGATCCACTTCACCGGCCCCGCCTGCGTCTCGTACCGGCTGACCGTCGCCTTCGATACGCCGACCAGGCCGCCGGCCTCCTCCAGGGTCATCCCTTTGCGAGCACGCAACTTGCGCAGCATGGCGCCGAGTTGGCGACGGCGTGTGGTGGTCCGTACGGACATGGAACTCCTCAGGCGATCACCCGGGCAGGCGCTCGGGGTGTGAACAGGCTAGGTAGCGCGGCAGCCGGCTCACTATGCGATTCACTCGATCGAGGCTCGTGAGAAGTTACACAGCGAGAGTTCTCTATGTCATTCTCGGTGACGGACCGCTACGCAATGCAGCCGTTCGGATACGGCAGGCGCAGCATGCGCGTGGCACGGGAGGGAGAACCGCTTATGCCTGGGATCGAGATCAAGGACCGTCAGCGCCGCTGTGTCCTGCCTTTCGAGGCACTGCCGACGGAAGTACGCCTGCTGCGGCGGGCCGCCGCCACGCAGCTCGGCCAGTGGGGCGTGCCGACCGCCTGCGACGCGACGCAGCTCGTCGTGACGGAGCTGGCGACGAACGTCATCAAGCACGTAGGTGAGGGCTCGCCGGCGACTCTCATCCTGGAGTGGAAGCGCGAGCGGCTGCGCGTCGAGATGCACGACAAGAGCAGCTCGCTGCCCGCACTGCGTACCGTCGGCTGCGAGGCGGAGTGCGGCCGCGGCCTGCACATGCTCGCCGCCATGGCCGTGGACTGGGGGACCGCCGTCACGGCGCTGGGCAAGGCGGTGTGGTGCGAGATCGAGCTGGGATCGGATGCTGTGTGCCTGCGCATGGAGCGGGCCATCGACGCGCTGGAGGGCTACCGGGAGCGCGGCGGGTCCGTCCTGCACGGGCGGTGTGAAACGGCTCTGGAGGAGTCGGCAGTCGAGCTGATCGCCGACCTGCTGCACTGGACGTCCGCACGAGGCCTGGACCCGGATGACCTGCTGGACCGGGCGCAGATGCACTATGAGGCCGAAGCAGACGCTGCCTAGTGAGTGGTCGCCGCAGCAGACTTTCGCATCAGCTCCCGCAGAGCGGCCGGTGTACGCCAGGATTCCCCGGGACGGCTCCTGTGGCACATGCGGTGGCAGTTGGCACACAGGCATGCAAGGTCGTCCAGCCTGGTCTCTCTGACTCCGGAGACGTAGAGAGGAGTGACGTGGTGCACTTCGATGTAGCCGTTGCCCAGTTCTCCGTAAGCGCGAGCGAAATCGAAGGTGCAGATCTCACACCGCAGCGGGAGCCCTTGACGCCGTACGTGCTCTATCTTGCGAGCGCGAAGGCGGGGGTCCCGCTCGCGGGCGAGCGCCCGGCGGACGAGGAGGCGCCCCTCGATTGCCGCCGCTCCTGTCTCGTCGACCTCGTCGGGTTGCGGCGGAATGAGATGCAGCTCACCAGAGCTGATGCTTTCCGTGAGGGCTTCAGCTGCCTGGCACATCTCAGCTTCACGCTCGGTGAAAGCCTGGATCATGAGCAGGGTCGGCCTGCCGCATCGTGTGGCCTTGCCGGTGTACGCGCTGTGGTTCGTCATGAAGTCTGTGGTCTTGCGGCTCACGCTGTCCGGGGACCTGAAGCCCGGCAGAGCACGGGCTTCGGCCGTATGGAGCGGCAGCGAACGCAGCAACCCCGAGAGCTCCTGGACCTCCGGGTCCTTGGTGCGCAGCTCGCGCCAGCCGTTCCTCACGACCAGGGCCCCAGCCAGCACAAGCTCATCCTCGGTCCAGGCAGGTATCCGCATGAGCAATATCGTATAAGTGTTCGGTGTGACGGAGGGTGCGTTCAAAAAACAGCGGGGCGTGTTGCACACTTGGTCGGGTCTCGTTGTCAGTGGGGTCTGTCACCCTCAGTGATGGTGGATTGCACGATGTGTCTGCCGCTGTACGGCTGTAAGGAGGGGGCATGACCCGCATGATCCGTAAGAATGAACTCAAGTACACCTCAGTCGAGATCTGCGCTGGGGCCGGAGGGCAGGCTGTCGGCTTGCACAACGCCGGCTTCAAGCATGTTGCGTTGATTGAGATCGACAGGGATGCATGCCAGACCTTGAGGGCCAACACTGAGGGCAATCCCGAGTGGGAGGGTTGCCAGGTCATCGAAGCTGACCTCAAGGTTTTTGACTCGGCCTCTTTGGGGTTGAAGCCTGGAACACTTGATCTCCTGGCCGGTGGAGTGCCGTGCCCTCCGTTTTCTGCGGCTGGGAAGCAGCTCGGGCGTGATGACGAGCGCGACCTTTTCCCGACGATGCTTCAGCTCGTCGACGATCTAGACCCCAAGGCTGTGATGATCGAGAACGTGCGGGGCCTGCTGGACCCGAAGTTCGAGCAATATCGCCAGGACATCATCAAACAGCTGGAGTCTATGGGGTACGAGAAGTGCTACTGGGACATCCTGGAAGCGAAAGATTACGGGGTACCCCAGCTACGTCCTCGTGCCATCTTGGTTGCGATGAAGCCGAAGTACGCTCAGCACTTCGAGCACAGAAAGCCGGAGGCAACCAAACAGGTAAGCGTGGCGGAAGCCCTTGAGAATTCGATGCAGGCGCGGTATGACGCCGTAGCCGCAGACCCTCGCGCTGACGAGGCGTTCAAGAAGTGGTATGGGAAGGCGCTAAAAGGCGTCGCTCCGACGGTTGTTGGCGGTTCGAAGAAGCATGGTGGCGCCGACCTCGGGCCGACGCGAGCAAAGCGGGCCTGGGAAGACCTCGGAGTGTGCGGGCTTGGGGTTGCTAATGAGCCTCATGAGATGAAGGACGTGGAGCGCGACTTGTTCGCGCCCGCAGGCCCTAAGCTCACAGTCACTCAGGCGGCTTTGATTCAAGGTTTCGACGAAGACTGGAAGTTTTCCGGGCGTAAGACGGCTGCTTACCGGCAGGTCGGGAACGCGTTCCCGCCGCCGGTGGCAAAAGCTGTTGGCGAACAAATCTATGCAGCATTCGAGGCCGCAGAGAGGGAGCAGCTGCGCTCAGATACGCCTTCGCTTACTGTTTCTCCTTCCTAAGACGGGCCACTGTTCCTGCGATCTTGAGGGCGCAGTCCTCTGCTGCTTCATGCTCCCAAAACCGCAGCACGGTCCAACCGGCGGCTTGGAGGCGTTCGTCGGTGTCGCGGTCGCGTGCCACATTGCGAGCCACCTTGTCGGACCAGTAGCCGGGATTGGTCTTGGGGGCAACATAGTGGTCAGGGCAACCGTGCCAGTAACAGCCGTCAATGAAGACCGCAACTTTCGCCGGACGGAAGACCAAGTCGGCCGTCCGGCGAAGTTCTGGCAAGGGCCTGGCCGCGACGCGGTAGCGCAGGCCTTGAGCGTGTACAAGGCTCCGCACCAGACGCTCTGGTGCGGTGTCACGACTGCGGATTGCCTGCATGTTCCGGCGCCGTGCAGCAGACGACGCCCACGAGCCGGCCGGCGGAGACCAGTCGCCTTCGGAACCGGAGGGGGCATGTGGTGGTGTGTCCATAGCTGCTTGGTACTTACCAGGTTGCCAGAGTCGAGGCGAGTTCCTCGTAAGGGCGGAGACGCCCCTGGCCGATGCACTCTGCCAGGTCATCCTTCTGCTGCTTGCTGCCCACCGCAGCTACCGCAGCCTGCAACGCATCAAAGGCGATGTGATAGACGGCGTCGACCTCACCAGTACCTCGCGCGATGGCAGCAATCCTGCTTGGCATAGGTTCAGCAGTTACCGTGACCAAGTGCGGAAGACGGCCTCGCCTGTGACGAATCATCTGCAGAAATTCATGCCGGATGTTCTGCACGCGGTCAGACCGGATTGTCCATTTACAAGATACGGCTGCATGCAGGAAGGGCTTTACTTCCTGGGCGGTCAATACTTGAGAAATGCCGACGGTGACATCAGGCTTAATGAGGTAGTCAATTCCCAGGTCTGTACGGAGAGTAGGATTAGCTCTCACGGCGTCTGCGACCTTGCGGAGGTGGGAATACTGAGAGAAGTCCGAGATCACCTTCTTGTGGTCAACATGCCAGAGTCGATGCTGATCTTTCTCGGGCAGTGAGTTAGCCAAATCGATGCTGACTCCTTGCTCCAAAGCGGGGCCCAAATTTTCTGGCGCGTCTAGCGGAATAACATCTGCTGTGACGCCAAGGAAATTGAGAATTTCGCCAGCCAGTGCCTTCGATGCGCCACTGTCGCTGTCGGCGCTATTAGGGACTAGTTCCCCCGTTTTTTTGAGCTTTTTCCAGCCGAGGAGATTGGTGGCGAATGACGTACCCATATTCAATCCTGCCTATTTGGTGTGTGATGGGGGGTGAAGGAGCTTCCTCGAAAGGATCGGCAGGGGTGAGGAGAGCTCGCTCCTGCCCATCCAGAATGGTGCACCGCGCTCCCTGATGCTGTGGCCAAGGGCAGCAAAGCGCGTTCCCTTCTTAGAAGATCAAGTTGTCGGGATGGTGACCTCGTTACTGTGACGCGAGTCCTTGGCGCGGAAGCGCACCAAGCGGCGGTCCGTGCTGGTGGCTGACCTCGGCGGAATGAGAGTGAAGGCCATCACGATCTTCGACGGGTCGGCGGCACCGTTACGGACAGCCGCGCGGACACTGTCAGGGCTGTTTCCCTCCACTACCGGATATACCAGCATGACTCCGGTCCTGGGCCCGATCTTCGTGTCTGTTCCAGCGGCGCCCTCGTTGATGAGTCGTTGCGCCGCGGTGCGGTGCTCGACGCTGGCGATACGGCCGAAGGAACTCTTGCCGTCCTGGATGCTCCGTCGGACCAGGGACAGTGGGGCCGAGCCGAGGACGCTGGCGTCGACACGGTTGTCCGAGGCCAGGCGGGGTGAGATGAGCAGCCAGTCATCGACCTGCGCAAGAGAGCCGTCAAGCTGACGGAGGTAGGTCAGATGAGGGTCGAAGTACCGGGGACGCTCCCACTCGAGCTGAGACAGCACGCTGATGAGCTCACCGTGTGTAACGGTTCCGGTGAGTGCCGTAAAGGTCCGTGTGAGCGTGCTCGAGTTGTCCGGAGGATTGCTGAATGATACGGGGGTGGTGTCCAGCGCTTGCACCAACGGCCGCCAGCGCTCGGTGTTGCGCTTCGCGATGGTGCTGTTCAGCGGATACGAGGCGGGCTCGATGGGCCGGCCTGGAGACCGGATCTCGACGAGTTCCGCGTTGAACATCTTGTTGCGGGCTGAGGGCTTGAGCCAGGGCAGGTGCTGTGCCACCAGAGGCGGGATCTGCACAGGGGTGACCTGGGGTTGTCCGTCCACCATCTCGGAGTACCGGGCCAACTGCTCCCGGAATGTCTCCTCGTCCCGGCAGACGGCTTCGTACGCCTCGTAGAGGTCGACGTACTTGTCACGGCCGAACGGTTCCTCGCGGCCGATGTACAGCCGGACCAGATCCCGGTATCCGGGGCGGAAGCCGAACCATCGCCCCATCTGCATCAGCGTGTCGCCCTGTTGGGTGGTGCGACGGTAGTAGGTGACGGTCAGGCCTTCGACAGTGAAGCCGCGGGAGAGTTTCGTGCCGCCCACGAGGATCTTCCAGACGTTCGGTGTCCGGTCGAAATCCAGGTCGAGCTGGGCGAAGTAGCGGTCGGTGTCCCCGTTCACGACGATGACCGGCTGGCCTCCGCTGCCGATGCGCTGGCGTGCGGAATGGACGTACGGCCGCAGCTCGTCATAGGAGGACGGCGCTGGGAGGGTACTGGCTTGAGCTGCGCTTACTGGTGCGAAATCTGCCTCCCAGAGCGCCGCGAGACGCGCATGTCCCACAGCAGAGCTGTAACCAGCCTGGTGCCAAATGGAGTTGATGCGCAGAGCCAGATCGGCGTGGTCATCCTGGCGTACGGACTCGTGGGCGAGCATGGTGTGATGCCGGAAGGCGGCCTCGGCTACGCCATGGTCGGCCCGATAGAGCTTCAGGGCACCGGACAGGACAAAGGCATCCATGGCCTCCTGGAGCCTGTCTCCTGTGGAGTCGTAGATTCCCCGCACGTGAGCCTTCTCCTGGGAGTTGGCGTACGTACGCTCCTTCACCGGGATAGGCGAGTTCAGGTCATGGAAATCCTGGACGCCCATATAGCCGGCCGGGCGGGGCAGGGAGATCAGGAAGTCACTGGGGAAGAGGTCCATGTCGTCGCCAGGGTCGATGAAGACGTTGGCGAAGGGAGTCGCGGTGTAGCCCACGTACTGGGCTCGCGGCAGCAGACCCAGGAGCTTGGATATCAAGCCGTTGATGGCCGTCCGCTCGGTCCTTCCCCGTTCCCACTTCTTCGGGTCCGAGGTGTTCACGGAGGCCTGGTCGGACTCGTCGTCGATGATGAGGGTCGGCAGTTCTCCCAGGATCCCGTGGACCTGCTTGAGGTCCTTGACGAGGTTGGTGAGAACGTTCTTGTTCTTCTTCACCACGAGGACCCGTGCCGCGGCGTGGTGGAGGTTCGCCGGATCGTGCAACGGGCGGGTGGGGACGCGCTTCTCGAACTCCAGCGCCCGGATGCCCTGGGCCAGGCCCTTGTAGTCCTTGTCGCGTGTCGTCAGGCGCTCGATGTCGAAGGCGCCGAGCGTGGAGGGACGGCCGCCGTGGCGTACGAACTTCGGCCAGTCCTCGTCGTCGCCCACGTAGTCCACACCGACCAGGGAGTCGAGGTCCGTGACGTCGGCGCCCCGCAGGATGTTCTCCTGGCCGATCAGCTCCATGTCCAGACGCCGCTGGGTCTGGGCGCGCAGCAGGTTGAGAGTGCCTCCCAGGACGATGACGAGACGGTACCCGGCGTCGATGGCCTTGGCGGCCACCCCGGTGAAGTTCGCCGTCTTGCCGGACTGGACGTAGCCGACGACCAGGCCCTTCGCCTGGCGGGCCGACGGCTGTTCCGGGTCGGTGAGGCGTTCGACCACGGCCCGGCTCGCCTGGTCGAGGCCGGCGACGGCGGCCTCGGACCACCCCTTGTCACGGAGCTTCTGCTCGTACGCCGTCCAGTAGAAGGACCGGGCGGCCGCACGCTCGGCGGTGTACCACGGGGTGAAGCCCCGTGTGATCACCGTTGCGCCGGGCACCTTGGCCACGGGTACGGCCTCGTCCAGGGCCTTGCGGAGTTCGGCCCCGAACCGGAGCCGTTCGTACGCCACGGTGCGCCGCTCGTCGGTGCGGGCCTGAGAGCCTGCTCCCCACTGCGGTTCCTCCGCGAAGTCCCAGGCGGTCAGGTGACGGCTCCAGAGAGCGGTCAGCGCGTCGTCACCGCCGACGAGGAGGGAGCGGAACAGCTCCTCGCCCAGGTCCGCGTCCGGGTGGTGGTCGTCTGCGGCGAGCGCCGCCCAGCGTTCGAAGTGGCGCGGCATGCTGCCCATCCCCGCCAGCGCGGAGGTGTGTATGTCGAGGAGCACGCCGGACGGAGTGTTGGTCATCTCTTGTCCTCGGTCAGGGGGCGGAGCGGGAGCGGCGAGGGGTCAGTCGGCCGCCTGTGTACGGCGCTCGCGGTGCACGCCCGCCGATGCCAGGAGGATGGTGTTCCAGTAGTCCACCCGGTCCTGGCGGCTGCGCTCCCAGCGTCCGAGGCCGAAGCAGTCCTCCAGCAGCAGGTACAGCAAGGCCTTCGTCACGGGCGCGTCGTTGCTCCCGCCGCGCCGTCCGTCGTTGAAGTCGTTGCGGAAGGCCTTGTTGAGGAGGACGACGTTGTTCTCGCGGTCCAGGTCGAAGAACTTATCCTGGGGCAGCGTGGCCCAGGTGAAGGCGATCGGCTCCTCGCCGGGCTTCTCGGGCAGCTCCTCCTTGATGACCCGCTTGATCTTCGGGTCCATGCCCTTCCCCGGAGGCGTCACCGGCTTGCGCACGATCTCCGTACGCTTCGCGCCCTCCCGGTACGTGGCCTCGGCGTCACCGAGGTACTGGTGGAAGGTGTGTCCGGAGGCGTCCACGGCCTGCTCGACGCCGAGCGTGAAGGCGGGCGTGACGGTGACGCTCTCCTTCTTGACGTCGAGGCTCAGGACGCTGTTCCCGTGGGCCGGGAGGTCCACGGCCACGCGGGCCAGGGCCAGGTGCCCCTCGGGGTTGCGGAGACCGTTCCAGCCGCCGGCCTGGACGAGGCGGTCGTTGCGGTAGAAGTAGAAGCCCTGGCGGTCGGCCAGGGAGCCGATCTGCCGGAACCCGGCCTGCTTCGACTTGGCGGGCCAGATGTGCGCGGTCAGCCGGACGTCACCGAGGCCCTCCACGGGGGCCGTGAACGTCCGGGGGTAGCGCGCCTTCCCGGGCACCTTGTAGCCGAAGGGGTCGAGCGCCTCGACAGCGATGTGGTCCACTTCCTCGCCGAGCTCGCCTTCAGCGCTGCTCACGTCCCATACGGCGATGTCGAGCTTGAGGCCGTTCTGAAGGAACCGGTGCAGGTAGAGACCGAGGTGTGTCTCCAGGCGGGCGATCGCCTTCGACAGGTAGTGGTCGCTCTGGCCGGTCGTCACGGTTTCGAAGGCCCGTACCTGGTCCCATCGCACGATCGTGCCGTGCCACTCGATGACGCCGTCGTACCGGTCCACGAGTTCCTGCGCGTAGCGGGGATCGACCGTGTCACAGCGGAAGCCGTCCTCGATGCCCTCCGCCGTGAGGCGGCGTCCCGCGGCGCGGCTGCGCTTGGTGCGGCTGACCACGGTCAGCGAGGAGGCGTGGGAGAGCGAGGCGGCCTTCAGGCCCGTGCCGTACATGCCGAGGGCGCTGTCGCCGTAGTCGCGCCGCCGCCCCACCGTCATCGCGGCGTCCAGGCCGGCGTCGTCCATGCCCTTGCCGTTGTCGATGACCAGCAGGGTGAGGATGCGCTTGGCGTCCCGCAGGAAGTGCACGACGATCTTGTCGGCGCCGGCGTCGATCGAGTTGTCGACCAGGTCGGCGATGGCGACCTCGAAGCCGTACCCCTGATTCGTCAGAGCCTTGGCGTAGCCGGCGTCCGGCGGCAGGTGGGTGCTGCCAGTCGTGGGGACTTCGTACTGCCAGACAGTGCCGGGCTCGTAAGGCATGTGCTTCCTTTAGACACGGGTTTGGGCCTGCTGCATGAGCGGCGGCCCTGCGGATCGGTTGGCCTGTGTGACGGTACTGCAAAGGTCGGACAAAGGGGTGGCTAGCTTATAGGATGGAATTTTTTATCCAAAAATGTGCTGAAAGTGAACTGGTTGCTGTACGGAGCGGATAGTCCCGTGTCCTCTGCGCAACGCAGAGGCGGGGCGCCCCTGCCCCGCCAAGCCTTCGGCGTTATCCGGCGTACTACTTGCTACTCCGTATCAAAATCGAAGAGCAGCGCTGTGACTCTCGTAGGAGCCTTGTCGAGCAGGAAGTCGTCGACGAATACCACGTCTGTGACGTCGGGGCTGTGTTCTGCGACAGCGGCGCGGACTTGGGAAAGGCGCTCAGCCTCCATGCCCGTGTCTGCGGCCTCGAACGGGCTCTTGGCCGCTACCCATACCCGATCCTCGAAGAGGACTACTGGTCCCGCGCCCCCGAGGTCGTCAATGAACTCGCTGTCTTCAGCGTCAGAGGCCCAGTTCTCCAGCAGACCGGCGGCTGCGCGGGGCTGGATCAGGCCCGGTTCCTCACGCTGAAGAATCGACAGCAAGTCACCGGCGAGGCGCCAGTCGAGCAGGCTGTGGTAAGCCATGTTCGTGTAGTCGCGGAGACACTCGTAGCAAGAACCGCGGCACTCCCGGCTGTGCGTGCCTGATCCGTATGCATTGAGCAAGTCATTGGCGGTGTCGATAAGTTCGTTGAAGACGCCCGGCTCAGCGAGGTGTGTGCAGTAACCGGCGCCGTTGTCGAGGGTGTCAGAGAGGAACGCGAACGTGCGGGCTTCCCTGTGGGACGACCCCGCCCCGTGGATACCAGAAGCGATCTCGGTGGGCTGAACCTGGAGAAGTGATCCCGCGGCAGTCCGGAGAAGGGCGGCGAGCGAGTACCAAGCGGCGCGTCGGCCTGAGCGGTCGTCGGGGAACCCCGTCTTCTGCGGTACTGACGCGAGATTCAGGCGCAGTCCGGCCTCGGGCAGCTCACCGGCCCTGGGGCCGAGGAGGAACAGATCCGTGTGCTGCGAAGCGCCGATGGCAGTCACGACAGCATCAGACCCGGAGGAGATGTCCTTGGCGAGCCACGGGAACTGCTCTACCGCCCCTGCTTCCAGGTACGCCCCCGACCAGCGGGCTGCCGGGCTCACCTTTGAGAAGGTGAAAAGCCGACCGCCGTTGTCATTGACGGCGTAGCGTCGGCCCTTCCCTGAGTGAACGACCAGACCTCGCTCTGCGAGTCGCTCCGGGGCACCGTGTTCCAGGTCAGCGGCTGTCCTAGGGGCGAGTGACCGAGCACGCCAGGCGAAGTTGCCGTCGAAGTCGCGTGCTTTACCTGAGCAGAAGAAGCCGGCCGGCTCCCGCAGTCCGATCTCTCGGTATGAACCGTCAACGGCCCCACAAGCCGGACACGGCTGGGATGGGCTGTCCTCGGCCTGAGGCGGTTGTGGCTGAACGTGCTCGGCCAAGTGGCCACAGGCGCGGCAGATGCCGATGAGGGCATCCGGGCCGAGCGGGTTGTCCACCGTCCGGGGACGGTGCCCTGTGGGTTCGAAGGCCACAACCCCCGTCGCCGTGTGGACCTGCCCGTCTTTGATGGTCTCCGCACCGGGAGCGAACTGTGAGATGGCGATGTCCAGGGAACGGTCGACCACACCCTTTGGAGGCCACGGGTACGAGTCGTAGGGACGTTTGGTGTACAGATACCGGGCCGATGTGGGAAACCCGAACATGGGCAGCAGACCTGCTTCGGCTAGCCGCTGACTGAGCTCGGGGTGCCCATGTGAGGCTTCGGCGATCTCGGACACTCGCAGGATGAGCTTCTCCGTCACCCATGCCGTCATCTCGTCCGGAGACCATGTACCGCGAGTGCGCTGAGCAAGAGCTTCCGCGAGTGCCCTGACTTCTGACTGGTGAGAAGTAATCCACTTGGTCACCGCTCCACTGACAGTAGACCAGTCTGCACAGCGTCCGAACTGGCCGTGGACATTGCGGGTTGGATCGAGTTCTTCACCGTCGTTCTTGTCCGGACGTACGTCGGAAAATGCTTGCCGAAGTACCTCAGCAGCGAGGACCCGCTCGTAGATGTCCCGCATCTCGGTGGACAAGTAGGGCGGCGGTGTCGCGTCGTTGGTGATGCGCTGGGGGTCCTGGAAGTAGTGCTCGTCGTGACTGCGGCCCCGGCACACGGTCAGTGCGAGCGCGACTGGCGAGGTGCGCCGGCCGGCCCGTCCGACGCGCTGCTGATAGTTGAACCGGGTCGGCGGCATGTTGGCCATCAAGACCGCGGAGAGCGGGCCGATGTCGACGCCGGCCTCCATGGTCGTAGTGACGGAGAGCACGTCGAGCGTATCGGGCTTCTTGTGTTCTTTACCGTCGAGGAAGATTCCCTGGAAACGGGCTTGGCGGTTCTGCGCGTCAATCCGGTCGGTCTGTCCGGTCAACTCGGCGGTGTTCAGCCGGAAAGCACCCAGTTGCCTGCGGGCCATCCACGCGTAGTAGTCACTGTCGGTGTTGTCGAACGGCGCCGACTCTGTGGGGAGGGGAGCTCCGCACTTCGTGCAGAGACCCACGCCCGGATGAAGGTGACGCCGACGGCACTTGGGGCACGTCCATGAGGCGGCGTAGCCGTGCCGCAGAGCCACCTGCTCCGGCTGAATGAGGTACTTGATGACCGCGTTTCCCCAAGTCCGCTCCACTGCCGACCGGATGTCATCGCTGTCCTGGCCCAGATGCTGCGCGGCCACTTCCCAGAAGGCTCGGAGCTTGCGCGGAGGTTCGTCGGCAGGGCTGCGGAGGCCGGCGAAGCGGCGCATGTGGCCTAGGACGCGCAGACTGGCTCGGGCCAGGGCGGCATGGGACGCACGGTCGGCTTCCAGTGGAGCCTGGTCTGAGGTCTGCGTAAGCCAGCCCAGCCCGAGCGACTCGAAATCGCGTCCGGCGCTGCCGAAGAGTCCGCCGAGCAGTTCGACGCGAAGGGTTTCCTGGATTTCCTCACGCAGATGTTCCTGGCGTTCGCTTAGCTGCAGTCCTGAGGTGTCCCGGACTGGACCATCGCCATCAGGCCACTGATACAACGTGGTCCAGGGCTCCGGGTCTGTGTCCTTGGGGCGATTGGCTGTCTCCTGAAGCGATGCCTTGGGACCGCCGGGATTGACGCCTTCCTGTACGAGACGCTCGGCGACGGTCGACGCGTGGCTGTCGAGACTGGGCACACGGCTGAGGATGGCGCGCAGCTCAGCCTCTTCCTCTGGGTCCGGCTTGGCCTCGTGCAAGTCGGAGAGGCTCAGTCCCGTAGAAGGCTTGTGATGCTTCTCCCACCGGTCGTACGTCTCGGGGTCCCGCGCGCGAAGACGCTTGTGTGCGGCCATGGCGGCGGCGGGATCAACCTGGTCGCCAACCGCTGTGCGGGCGTAGTAGTGGGTTACGGCCTCAAGATCCTTGACGGGATCACCTTGATTCGTCACCTCGTCGGCAAGCAGGAGACGGAGCAGGTCTTGGTAGTGACGCAAACCCAGACCCGCGGAGAGCTTTGCCGCGTCCTGTCGGCTGTCCGAGAAGACGACAGCTTGCCGGTGCGGCAGCAAGGAGAGCAGCCCTGTGGTGAGCACCTGATTGATCTTTTCGAAACCCGTTCGCATACTGCGGACAGGGGTACGCATGCGACGCGGATCGCTCAGGCTGAGCCTTTCACTGCCCAGCTGGCGTACCTCCCAGTCATCGCCGCATGAAGGGCACTGAGTGGGAGCCGCAGGAAGGTTTTCTAGCTTGAGGCGGTTGCTGCCTCGTTTGGACTGCGGGACGCTGACATGGAACGACCAGCCGGTGTAATCACGGTGGTTACGGAGAATGCCGGTGCGCGGATCGTACTTGCTTCGCTTGAACTCGAAGCTAGCGCTGAGAGACCCCTTGTCTGAGGTGGGTGACCAAGCAAGATGGTTTATGGCGGGTTTGTCCCGCCTAGGCCAGTAGACGACATAGTTAGCCGCGCTGGGGCCGAGGGCGGCAGCGTCCGGAAGCGCATCGAGATCCGGCAAGTCCGCTAGCAGACCTGCTTCAAACGCGCCCTTGGAATCTATGAAGGCTGACTCGGGCGCGTACCCGCCGAGGTAGACGTCACCGCAGCTTTGGCAGTAGAGCAGTTCGAGCACGCGCGCTCCGCAGCCGCACCGTGGAGTCGGGCGGGAGTACAGCTTGCCGACGGTCCGTTCGTGGCCCTCCGGACGCTCAGCCTCGCGGCAGTTGGGGTCTGAACAAGCCCATACACCCGGAATATTGCGGAAGAAGAGGTGCCCGCGAAGCTTGGGAGTGGCTGGGTCCTTCGACGTGCGCAGAGCGGCCAGAACACCTCGCAGGGCCTTCATGCGGAGGGGCGGTTCGGCTGCGGGGAAGAGCCGGTCAGCCACGTTCCGGTCGAAATCCGCGATCAGCCGGTCACCCTCACGAAGCGCGTTGACGAAGGCTTCGCGCCCTCCGCTTTCCGTGAGTGTCTTGTCAGCCGTGGACGAATCAGGAGCCGTCTCGTCGAAACGTGCGTAGGTGTCAGCAGAGGAAGAAATATCAGTGTGCGTGTGTGCCGGCAGGAGGAGTTGCCCGCCCAGGACCTCGAAACGATCGCGATCCGTACCGAAGAACTCCTGGAGGAAATCCAGGTCTCGCGGAGCTTCCAGGGATGCCGAAGCGGCCAGGATTCGGAACTTTTCCGGCTTGTCGTCCAGCCCCAGTCGGTGCCGGAGGTTGCGCAGAAGGTAGGCGATCTCGGTGCCGGCGGTTCCGCGGTACATATGCAGTTCGTCGACGACCAGGGTGAAGCGGGCCTCGGGCACCTCCTCCAGCCAGTGACGCGTCTTCTCGAAGATGCTTCCTTCACGCGACCGCATCAGCATCACGTTGAGCATGCTGTAGTTCGTGATCATGATGTCTGGCGGAGCCTGAATCATGTCCCAGCGGCAGCGCATCTCCGCACCGTCAAGTCTGGGAATGAAGAACCGGCCGTCTCCGCCTGCCTTGTGCGCCTGCCGCGAGCGTTCCTCAGTAGAAGCGAACTCCTTGCGCAGCGTTTTCACTCCAGACCGGGAGCCGATGTCCCCCGGCACTGGTGTGGCGCCCGTGTACCGCCCGAAATAGAAGCGGTGACCAGGACGGTTCCGGGCGAACCAGTCCCGTACCTCGTCACTGTCCAGCGCCTTGCGCAGACGCATCATCTGGTCGTCAACCAGAGCGTTCATGGGGTAGAGCACGAGAGCCCGGACAGCGGCATGACGTCCGCGTTCTCCGGCCCGCTGCGGCTGGTACTCACCGTGCGGTGAGCCCCACCAGCGATTCACCGGGAGACTCGTAGCTGTCCAGTCCGCTGACTCCTGGACCAGGCCAGCCAGGATCGGAAGCATGAAGGACTCGGTCTTGCCGGAGCCTGTTCCCGCGGTGACGACCACATTCCGGCCGTCGCGAATGGCTGAGACGAGGGCCTGGTGCTGGTGCTGGTAGAGCGATGGAACGCCGCGGAGCAGACCGAGCTGTGCCAGTTCCGGCAGGTCCGGATGAGCGCCCGCCTCGCGGACGGAACCAGCGAGATCGGTGCCCACCGATGCGTACTGGGGTCGGACCTCGAGGAGGGGGTCACGCCATGCGCCCCCATCGATGTCGAAGAGTTGCTGTCGCTCCCTCTCCAGGAGTTCGTCAGCAAGACCGAACGGGGTGTTGTAGTAACGGAACAGCGCATCCTTGAGGTGGTCAAAGGTCCCCAGGACGTCGAGTTCCTGTCCGGCGGCTCCGGGGTGGTCCGCGGTCGTATCAGTCATCGTTCTCCCCGAGGCTTTGTCCCAGTGACTCTGCGATCTTCATGGCTACTGTTTTGGGCACGTTGTCATATGCCAGGTTCCGGGCCGGTTCATTGATGCGTGGTGCGAGCCCGGAGCACATGACCGCTACACGTCGGTGGAGGTCCGGCAGCGGATAGCCCCAGTCGACGAAAAGAGTGCCGAAACGCTCCCGCCCGCTGTCCTTCTCAGGCCGCCAGCGCAGAACATCCGCGTCTGTGCTCTGGAACGCGAGTGCGGAGTAGACCCCCGCCTCGTGTCCTGTCTCGTACCATTTGCCGTCCCGCAGGATCTGGCATACCCGCTTACCTTCCCGCTGCTTGAACCGGTACAAGCCGTCGGACTGCGGCCGGACCACGGGTTGGTACTCGCCTCTCTCCAGGTCGTACTGCTCTAGCGGTTTGCCGTACTCCGGAGCGGAACCCCGTGCCCCGAACTCAAGAGACGGCAGCAGGGCAGCGGCCTGTAGAGCGAAACAGGGCGTATAGGTGATGCCGAGGTCTGCTGCCCAGGCTTCAAGGTCCTGCTCGTCGTTGAACTGCACGATCAACGAGACCGGCAGCGGAATATCCCGGGGAGGCCGGACACTCGGCACCCGGAACAGTTCAACCGGGCTGTCCTCCATGGTCTGCTCAAGCCGCCGCTCAAATGCTGCTGTCCTGCTGCCAGTCAGTACGGCCAGCCCTCGAGCCTGCGGAAGCTGGGTCAGCACGGGAGGTGCGGCGCACCAGCGCCTGTTGCGCCAGTCGATATCCAGCATCGCGAGAGAAACAGCATCCCGGAGCCACCGGCCTGGAGCGCCGGGCTCGACTTCCTGGCAACGGGCGCCAGCAAGCCACCATGCCCCCTGCTTGGCTTCAGAGAGCGACCCCGCGCCCTGCTCACTGACCCAGCGCAAGAGCAGGTCTCCTGGCTCGATCATCGGTTGTTCCTCTTTCCGGCGATGGCCTCAGCCGCTGTTACGTAGTCCTGCCATACCGGCAGCTGCGACCGCTGGGCTGCGCTGATCACGGCGTACGCCCACGAGAAGTCGGTGCCAGAAGGACGAGGTGCGGGAATATCCGCCGCTTCCAGCAGGGGGCGGACTGACCACCGCGAGGGCGTTCTGTAGATCAGCCAGACGTATCCGGCGGGTGCTTGGACCTCAAGGCAAGGGCCGAGGGTCCCTGCCGGTAGACGTGACGTCATCCAGGCAGGCGGCGCGCTCTGTCTGATCTTGCGCACGTCCCCGTCCGGGGTGATCAGCATGGCTTCCAGAACCGTGCAGCGCAGGATTGTGGTCCGCGGAAGCCGGATACTCTCGGGGGCGTACGCGCCACGGATCGCCGGCTGGCTGTCCTCGGTCTCCAGAGGTTCACTCCGTGCGGTTCCATTGCAGGGATACCCGAGCGTCCCGGTCTGGGGCGGCAGCCCTTCGTGCAAACCATCGTGCACAGTGAAAGTCTGACTGCTGAGCGCGGTTCCGACGGTGTGCTTGCCCTCTTCCAGAGGGACGACCCATAGAGGGAAGGGAATCCGCGGATCTGTCCGAAGAGACTGTGTATGACCGTCAAGGACAACGTCGACCTTACGGTCAGGGGTGTTACCGGGAGGCAGAAGCAAGTCCGGTGCTGCGTGCCGCAGATAGTGACCGACGACGCCGGCACCAGCCCGGTACTCGGGAGCTATCCGAAGGCCTCCGGAGAGCTTCGTCTCTTGCCTGATCTGAGGTTCCAGCACATGCGTGTGCTTTCCCCCCTGGTCCAGGGTGCGGGTGAAGGCCGCTCCGTTGACCGCTCGTACCCCCTTGAAGAGCTTCCAGCCCGGTACGGGAGATGGTGTCTCCCGGATGGTGCGGCCGCCCAGCGTTCCGACCATGGCACGGACTTCACTCACGGCTGAGTCGGCCGCGAGGAGCCAGTGCTGCTCTCCGGGCTCGAAGTACTCGGTGCTTACCCAGTCGCCCAGATGCGGATGCTTGCGGAGCAGTACAACTTCCTGGGGAACCCATTCGATGACGAGGTCCTTGCCCCCTAGACGGACGCCGTTGGACAGCTGTTGGGCCGAGGGATGCAGCGTCTCCAGCCCGCTGTAGGTGTTGGCGTAGTCGTGGTGGAGCTTGAACGTCCGGCCGTCAGGCAGCAGGCTCACTTCCGTCTCGGGGAGTTCTTCGACTGACTCCGCGAGCCATTCCAGCCGCTTACCGCGATCTGCTACTACGAGGCGGAGGCCGAGGGCTCGGCGCCTGTGCTCGTGCTCTGGTTCGTGGAGCCTGCCGTCCCATTCATCGGCGAGTCGTTTCAGGAGACTGACGATGAGCGTGTCACCGCTGTCACCCGCGTTGGCCAGTTCATCCATGAGCCGGGGCGAAAGCCGCCGGTCCCTGCCAGCGGTCCAGACACGAAGCCGCCGAAGCAGCTCTCGGCCGGATACCTGAGCTGGGTTGTTCGGCCGTAGGCGGGTAGCAGCGAAGAACCTGGTGAGAATCTGCCGGTCTGAACCTCGTACCAAGGCCTGGGAGATGGGGTAGCCGATCTTCCAGTAGTGCTCGTCCGTGCTCACTGTGCTGGTGCCACAGAGGCCGCCTGTGCTGTCGAGCCACCGGTCAAGCTGTTCCCACATGGTGGCAACGTCCTCGAAGGCGCTCTTGAGCCTGTTCGCGCGGTAGGTTCCTGACTCCTCGCCGAACAGTTGAACCCAACGGCCGTAGAAGTTGGACTTCAGCATGCCGTCAGAGGACGTCATGCGAGTCGCGGCAAGTACCGAAAGTGCCAGGAGGGGCAAGCTGGGAGGGGGCCCAGAACTACCGCCGTTCTCCCACGCAAAACACGCGTTCTTGATCCGATGGAGCAGCGGTCTGTCTGGGTCCCAGTTCAGTTCTCCAGCGACGGCGTGGGCAAGCGTCGTGTTGAGATTGTTGTCCTTCGCCAGGTCCCGGGCTACCTCGTCATCGACGTACAGGACCGCACTGCGAAAAGCCTGGTCTGCTCCGAAGAACTCCCCACCGAGAACTTCCTGCCAGCGCTGGTATGCCCCCCTCATTGCCCTGCTTGATCCCCTTCCGTGCAACGCGCGCCCTGTTGATGCTGGGCATGCTCGCTCAGCGGGCAGGCCTACAGCTGGTCGCCCAAGCGGGCGGCAGCCGATCTCCGCGAAGCAGGGCAGGCGGAACGAACGCACATGGTGCGTATACAGCAGAATCACAATACTCAGGAAGTAGTTGGTAAGACAGGTGTAGACCGAAGGTATTTGATCTAGCAACCTAAGCGGACTCTTGTTGGCCGGCCTGGTGATCGAGCCTGGTAAGCGCAGTTCTGCCCCAACTGCCGCAAGGCCCTCCCCACATGGTGCAAAGCGCGGTGAAGGACGCCGACGTCTACCTGGTCGAGGCGCCTGAGGAGCGCCGGGACGCACTGGCCAGTCTGCGCCGCCTGTACCAGGCCGAGCTCAAGGGGGTCGGCGAGGTCGTGACGTACGGCATGCCCGTGCACCAACGGGATGGGACTTCAGAGATCGCCTTCGCGAGTCAACGGGACGTGTGATGTCGGCGGCGGTGCCGCCGACATCCGTGCGGAGGCCGTCGGTGGCGGCGTCAGCGGACCGGTTCGGGGTGGTCGGCGCCCAGGTGGGTGGTGAGGAAGCGGGCGGCGCGGTCGAGGGCGGCGTCCGCCTCGTCGAGGTGGCCGTAGTGGTGCTGGAAGACGTGGGGGAGGCCGGGGCCGATCTCGAGGGTGACCTCGACGTCGGCGACGCCCGCGCGGCCGGCCAGCCGGACCGCGTCGTCGAGCAGGACCTCGTTCGCCCCGACCTGGACGAGGAGCGGGGGCAGTCCGGTGAGGTCGGCGAAGAGCGGGCTGGCCAGGGGGTGCGTCCGGTCGCCCGTGCCGACGTAGAGATCGGCGTAGGCGCGTATGTCGGCCTCGGTGAAGAGGGGGTCGGCGTCCTCCTTGGAGCGGATGCTCTCTCCGGAGAGGGTGAGGTCGGTCCAGGGGGAGAAGACGGCCACGGCGGCCGGCTGCGGCAGTCCGGCCTCCCGGGCCGCGAGCAGGGTGGCGAGGGTCAGGCCGCCGCCGGCGGAGTCGCCGGCCATGACGAGGTCCCGTGGGTCGGTGCCCGCCGCCAGCAGTGCGCGGTAGGCCGCGAGTCCGTCGTCGACGGCCGCGGGGAAGGGATGTTCGGGCGCCAGCCGGTAGTCCACCGACAGCGCTCGCAGCCCGGCACGACGGGCCAGTTCGCCGACCAGGCCCGCGTGGGTGTCCGGTGAGCCGACGACGTAGCCGCCGCCGTGGAGGTAGAGCAGCCGGCCGCGGCCGGAGGCCTCGGCCGGCTCCAGTTCCAGGGCCGGCCGCCCGCCCAGGACGGTCCTGCGGGTGACCACGTCCTCCGGCGCGGGGCGGGTGAGCGCCGCGTCGAAATCGTCGCGCTGCTTCTCGGGGGTGGGCCGGGTCTCGCCGCGAGGGGCGGAACGGAGTACGGCGTCCAGGGCCTTGCGTTGCTGTCGGGACATGCGGGCCTCCACGGGTCGGGTGCGAGGATGGATTCCTGGGAATCCATCTGTCCGACGCCAACCGGATTCCGTGGAAGATGATTCCCAGGAATCCATTGGAGGCTGGTGTGGGACACGTCACTTCTGTCTTTGTCGATCTCGTCCGCGTCGAGACCCGGCTCTACAACGCGGTGAACGCCCGGCTGCGCGCCGAACGGGGCCTGGGGCTCGGGCAGTTCGAGTTCCTGGAGGTCATCGACCGCGTGCCGGGGTGCCGCGTGCTCGACCTCGTCGGCGAGCTGGCGATCACCGTGGGGGCCGTCAGCAAGGCGGTCGACCGGCTGGTGGCCGCGGGCTGGTGCCTGCGGGTCGCGCACCCCCAGGACCGTCGCTCGTCCGTCCTCCGCCTCACACCCGAGGGCGAGGAGCAGCTCGCCGCTTCTCGCCCCGTCGTCGAGAGCGCACTCGCCTCACTGACCGGGGCGGTTCCCCCTGGCGACCTGACCCGCGTCGCCTCGACCCTGGCCACCCTGCGCGCGGCCCTCGAGGCGGGCTCCCACGGACAGCCGGGCTGAGGGGCGCGAGGCCGGCCACGTTGCGGGAGGGGGTGCGGCGGCAGGGGAGAATGAGGGAATGGCGATGTGCAAGAAGTGCGGTGCCCGCAAGCGGAGTTGGTCCCGTTCCTGCTCCCGGTGCCGCTCGGGGAGGGACTGGACGGAGCCTGCCGCGGACGCCGCCGACCTCGCTTCGGCGGCGGGACTGTTCGGCTGGCTCTGGCGAGGAGTCAAGGGGGTCGTGCGGCTGGTGCTGCGCGCGGGCGACTGACCGGGCCCGGCGGACGTGTTCCGGCACAGGGCGGCCGGGAGCCGGTGTGCGGGGGTGGGACTCGTAATGGAGGGGGACGCGGTGGTAGGTCCGGGCGGGTGTGGCGGCGGGGGCTGCGGGCGATCCCGCCGCGGGTGCGGGCGCCTCGGACGCCGAGGCGGTGCGGGCCCGGTGCCGGCATGGGCGCTGGGTGACGCGGGCGTCGGTCGCCCTGTGGGGCAACTGGTTCGACGGGGTCGTCATCGTGCAGCCGGACCTCGCGGGAGCGAGGCTCTTGCCGAAGCTCACCGTGAGGAGCGGCCACCGAGTCCACCCGGAGTGCCTTCGCTGTCACCGGAGGCACTGGGAGCGGAGAGCTTTCGGTCAGGAGCTGTGAACTGTGGACACTCGCGCCAGAAGGCGACTGCACGGCAAGTGAGGTGAGGTGTGCGGTGGACACACCTGCCGTGGATCAGGGATGAGCGGTGCCACTCGAAGCGGCAGTCGGTACTGACTCAGTCCGCGCGAGGATCGAGGGACCGCGCGATGAGCGCGGCGATCCCGCCGAGTTGTCCGGCCTGTTCCTCGGTGAGCCGGCCGAAGACGTGTTCGCGCAGGGTCGCGTAGTAGCCGGGTGCCGCCTGTGCGTACTTCAGGGACCCCGCCTCGGTCAGCGAGGCGATCGTGATGCGGGCGTCCGAGGGGTCCTGCTCGCGCACGAGCCAGCCCTGTCTCTCCAGCCGAGAGGCGATGCGGGACAGGTGTGACGGGGTGACCCGGGACAGTTCGGCGAGTGAACTCATGGTGTGCGCGCGGCCCCGGTGCTGCGTCAGGCACCACAGGATCAGGAACTCGTGATGGCTCAGTCCCTGCTGCTTGAGCCGTCCGTCCAGCGCTGCCGGAAGCCACAGGAGCACCGACAGCAGCGACTCCCAGGTCTCCGCCTCGACCGGGGCGAGCTCATGATTCGCTTCCACACGCGTGATCGTAGCGCGAAGGCACTTTCCGCGGTAAGTGACTCAGAGGTACTTACCGTGGAAAATTTTGGACTCTAAGTTAGTTTCCCCTGCAAGTGAATGTCGAGCAAGGAGCGAACGATGCGTGCTGCCCGCTACCACGACTACGGCCCCGCCGACGTACTCGTCATCGAGGACGTCCCGGAGCCGCACGCCGGTCCCGGTGAGATCCGTATCCGGGTCACCGCGGCCAGCGTCAACCCGGTCGACTGGAAGCTGCGCTCGGGGGAAGTCCGTGAGCACTTCCCGGTCGACTTCCCGGCGATCCCCGGTCGCGACGCCGCCGGTGTGGTGGACGAGGTCGGCGAGGGCGTCACCGGTGTCGCCGTCGGTGACCGGGTCTTCGGCCTCGGCGGCGTCTTCGGAGCGACCGCGCAGTACGCCACCCTGACCGCCTGGGCCCCGGTGCCGGAACCGTGGACCCTGGAACAGGCCGCCGGGGCCGGGCTGGCCGTCGCCACCGCGGGCCGGGGGCTCGACGCGCTCGGCGACCTGTCCGGCCGCACGCTGTTGATCGAAGGAGCCGCCGGCGGTGTGGGCAGCGCCGCCGTCGCCATGGCGGTGGCCCGCGGCGCCACCGTCATCGGCACGTCGAGCACGGGCAAGCACGCCTATCTGCGCACGCTGGGGGCCCTGCCCACCACCTACGGCGAAGGGCTGGCCGATCGAGTCCGCGAACTCGCCCCGGCGGGAGTGGACGCCGTGCTCGACATGGCCGCCTCCGGATCGCTCCCCGACCTCGTCGCCATCGCCGGCGACACGGACCGCGTCGTGACGGTCGCCGACGCGGCACGCGCGGACCTGCTCGGAGTGCGGCACCTCTACGCGGAGAACGACGCCACGGTGCTGGCGGAGGGCGCGGCACTGGGCAGTCAGGGCAGGTTCGCGCCCCACCTCGCCGCGACCTACTCGCTGGACGAGATCGCCGAAGCGCACCGGGAGGCCGAACGCGGCCGCACCCAGGGGAAGATCGTCGTCATCCTGTAGCGGCGACCGCAGCGCGGGCGCGACCGCCCCGCGCCCGCGACGGCGTCACGACAAGGCGGGGCAGGTGCGGCCGGGCGCCCACCAGCCGCCTGCCGCGTAGAAGGTGTTGGCCGTGTGGCAGACGTCGTTCAGCGGGTCCGGCAGGGGTTCGGGCTGACCGGGGAACGAGAGAAGCGCGCGGCTGCCGGACAGCCGGAGTGGTTCGGCGAGCACGACCCGTACCCGGACGTCCGGCCCACACCCGCCTCCTCCGCAAGCGTGTCCTGCTCCATGCGTGGATCCCAGGTCAGGAGTCGTCCGCGACGAGTCCGAAGCCTTCAGGGAAACCCTCCAGGAACTCGCGGCGCGAAGGGTCGGTCTCCTCTGCTGCCATCGAACCGAGGAGGTCGAGGAACTCGCTTCGCTGATCACTCGTCAGCCGGGTCACGAGATGGGCGACACCCTCCAGGACCTTGACCGCGTCATCTGGATCCATCTGCTCGTCCTCGCACCCCTCGACGAACCGGAGGACATCGACCAGTGCCTCCGCGAGAGCACGGGTCAGCGACGGGTACACAGGCATCGGAACGATCTCCCACCAGGCGGCTGACAGAACGCGGCCATCTCACCACACGCCACTGACATCACCGTCGGTGAGCCCACCGCATGAAGTGGACCAGAGCCCGTTCTCGCGAACAAAGCCAGTGCCGGACCGTGGCCTGTTTCGGTGGCAGTCGGCCGGGTCCGCGTCCTGGACGCCTCGCCCCGAAGCCACTGCAGGAACGCTCCCACCCCGTGGCCACCCCGAGAGGGCGAAGAAGACCCCCCGGGGCATGTCGGCGGTCGCCGGGTACGGCACCTTCCCCGGCCGTCCGTCCTTGGCGCATGGCCGGCAAGTGAAGGAAACTCGGTGGTCCTGCTGATCTCCGAACCGTGATACTCGACGTCCATGACGCGTGACGACCCCACCGGAGGCATCCCGGTCAACCCGGCGTTACGTCGGATTCTGGCGCGGGCCGACGGGCCGGAGCTGTTGGAACTGCTGGCCGACGGGTTGTCGGGTGCGGATCTGACCACCTTGCTGCTGGAGGTGTTCCGGCGCCGGGCGGACCGGGTCTCGCCGGCCGAGGTGATGCGGCGCTATCGCAGTGACCGGTTCGTGGCCCCGGCGCCGGTCGGGTTCGCCGCGCTGCGTCGTGCCGAGGACGCGCTGGTGTCGGCGTTGCCCGACGGCTTCGAGGTCCTCGTGCTCGCCCCGGTCGTGCCACTGGCCACACACTCGGCCGTGGCGACCGTCGATCCGCGCAAGGTGATCGCGACGGTCCGGGGCAGCGAGGTGGCCGCCGATCCGACGAACGCACTCGCGCTGGAGGCATCGCACCGGCGCGCTCTGGCCCTGGCCGCCGACCCGCGCTCGAACATGCCGGTGCGGCTGGCGGCCGGCCAGCGGGTGGTGCGCGCCCAGAGCTTCAAGGGGCCGGGGAATCTCGCCCACTTCCAGCTCTTCGGCCTGGTGACGGCCGGCCGGGACACCGGCAACCGGCTCTTCGAGCACCAGCACCTGACCGAGCACCTGAGGTTCGCCGCCCAGGTCATGGCCGGCATCGGGGCACAGGACACACGGATCGGACTGACCTTCCTGGACGACGCGCCCGGTCCGACCCTCGAGCGGGTGCGCCACGACCTCGCCGGGCTGCCGCAGGTGGAAGTGTGCGAGGAACCCGACCGGGCCACCGGACGCGGCTACTACACCGGCGTCTGCTTCAAGATCTACACCAGTATCGGGGGCGATCGGCTGGAGGTCGGCGACGGTGGCTTCGTCCCGTGGAGCCAGTTGCTCACCGGTAACCGCAAAGAACGCCTACTGATCAGCGGGTTCGGTGTGGACCGCCTTGCCGGGGCCATGACGTCGCGGTCGGCCCTGGACGGCACCGGGGATTGAGTTCCTGGATCGGCCGGCCCGTCGCATCGACGGCCCGCCGCATCGCCTGCGGTGCGGAGCGGGCAGCCCGAGGGGCTAGATCACGGTCCTTTCTTCGGTGACCATGACCGCCACCGAATCCAGGTCGATGAACTTGCTTTCGTCCGGGTTCACCAGTTCTTTGTAGTTCTCGGACGTGAAGAAGGCGTCGTGGTCCGCCCAGCTTTCGAACCAGATCTCAGTGAGGCCGTCGTAGGCGGGACTCGGGTAGCCTTCGGCGGGGACCGGGTGGGAGACGGTGTACTTCTTCACGTACCGCTGAGCTTCCGGAATGGAGGTGAACAGCGGGGCGTGCCGGTCTCGGTGGTGCTCGACGAATTCCTCGAAGGTCATCCCGTCGATGCGGTTTATCATGAAGGCGAACTTGATCACGGGCTTCTCCTTTTCGTGTTCGCGGACGTGAGGGAGGACGGCCGGATGCGCCGGCGGTGGGGCGCGAGCCGTGGGGTCAACGTAGACGCTCACATCGATGTCAGGGGCAAGTCGCTGTGACCCGGAGCGCGCGGGGGGATGGGATGCGGATCGGTGAACTGTCCGCCCGGACGGGAGCGAGTCGTCGATCGCTGCGCTACTACGAGCAGCAGGGTCTCCTGGTCAGTGCGAGGTCACCCAGCGGCCAGCGGTGCTACGACGACGAGCACGTCCGGCGGGTGGCGCTGATCCAGACGTTCCTGGCCGCCGGGATGTCCAGCAGGACCATCGCCCAGTTGGTCCCCTGCATGGCGCAGCCCGACGCGGACAGGGCCCGGCAGGCCTTGGCCGTCATGGATCGGGAGCGGACTCGTCTTTCAGCCGCGATCGACAGCCTGGCCGCGGCCAGGGAAGCGCTTGATCGCCTGATCGACGCCAATCGGGACTTTCTGGCGGACGCGGCGGGTGATCCGGTCTCGGAGCGACCGGAGCGACCGGAGCGACCGGAGAGACCGGAGAGACCGGAGAGACCGGAGCGACCGGAGCAGCCGGGCCGGCGACCTGGTTCTCCTCCGGTGGGGTGCTCCGGGCTGCGCGGCTCGCGCTCAGAAGCTCCCCCTGGCTGACGTCTTCCGCCGGGTGTCGCCGCCGACACCATGGGGAGGCTGTCGGGGAGCGGCGTCGGTGGACCGGCAGGGCTTCGGCGTAGTCGGAGGCCGGAGGCCGGAGGCGATGGTGCGGGCGCCGGTCGGGCGGAGAGCTCCGATCGCGAGGTTTCCGCGGGTGGCCCTCGCTCTGGGGGTGTTTCCGGTCCGCGGCCGGGAGGCGTCCTCGGTGAAGGTGATATGGGCGATATCCGCCGCAAACTCTGTTTTAGTTCCTCCGTGCTGCCCAACGCACCGAAATGCAACCGCCAGTTGATCCCCAACGCCGTGACGAGGGACACTACCTGGCGGATGCGCGTTCCCGGCCGAGTGGCACTCGCTTCGGTATCCTCTCGTGCAGGTCGTCGGAGGCCATTTACCCAGGGATTACTGGGCAGTTGACCTCAGGTTTTCGTGGTAGCGTCCTTGTTCGGAGGGACAGTGCAACCTGAAAGGGAAATCGTGAACACGGAGAAGATCGCCGCTCGCCGCCTCTCGCTGGAAGAGGTGACGAAGCTCGGCGTGAAGGACAGGATCTTCGTTTCCGCCGACACGGCAGAACTCAAGCTTCCCGACTGCTATGTCCCTGCTTTTCTGACCAAGTCCGGTGAGGATTTCGAGGGCGGCTCGATCACGGCGAGGACCGTATTCCAGGAAGAGGTCTCCTGCCTCCCCGACGACGAGAACGAAGCCGGGATCTACCTGGCCGACGAGAACGGCCCGGTGACCATCGAGGTCCTTCAGTCCGCCGGTGTCGTGCTGGACCTGGCACTTTTCGTCCCCGGTGGGGACAAGGGGTCCCTCACGGCCCTTTACGCTGCGGTCCGGCAGGCGTTCGGCGCCGACGTCGTGCAGATCTGGCGCCAGGGCCTCAAGGAGGTTCCCGACGTGAAGGTCGACATCTTCGAGGAGCAGATTCCCCGGGGGCGCAAGGGGGGCGACAGCCCCAAGCGTGACCGTCGCGCGATCGACACCTACCCCACCCGTGCGGACTTCATCGAGTTCTCCGCGGGGTGGAAGCCGGTCGTTGAGATTCACAAGCCGGTCGTCGACGACACCCCGACTATCTGAGGCGGCGTCACCTCTCGTCCCGGCCTGAGGGAACGCCGAGAACGCATGCGCCGGACCCGGTCGACCCCTGAGCGGCCCAGGGAGCCGTCGGAAGGCAACTCGCGAACGCCGAAGCGCCCTTCCACCGCATGAGCGTCGTCCGCGTCCGCACCTGTCTCTTCAGACGCGCAGGAGATCATCCCCCGGCACCGTCGGTCGGCTCCGCCCGACGGTGCGCGGAGACGCGGGCCACCGAGGCGCGATGGACATGAGGCGGGAGCCGTCCGCTCGCGCTCCCTTCACCGCGAGTGGTCACGAAGGCGCTCGGGTGCCCGGCGCCCAGGTGGGAAGTGAGGAAGCGGGCGGCGCGGTCGAGTGCGGCGGCCGCCTCGTCGAGGCGGCCGTAGCGATGCTGGAAGACGTGGGGGAGGCCGGGCCCGACCTCGAGTGCGACCTCGACATCGTCGGCGAACTGGCGATCACCGTGGGGGCCGTCGGCAAGGCGGTCGACCGGCTGGTGGCCGCGGGCTGGTCCTGCGGGTCGCGCCCCCCAGGACCGTCGCTCGTCCGTCCTCCGCCTCACCTCCGAGGGCAAGGAGCAGTTGGCCGCTTCCCGCCCCGTTGTCGGAAGCGAACTCGCCTCACCGACCGAGGCGGTGCCCCCGACGACCTGACCCGCATCGCCTCGACCCTGGCCGCCCTTCGCGCGACCCTCGGGGCGGGCTCCCACGGCCGGCCGGGCTGAGGGGGATGACCTGCGAACGCGCTCGGGAGGCGGCGGGGAAGGGGAGCACGGCGGCAGGGGAGAATGAGGCCATGGCGATGTGCAAGAAGTGCGGTGCGCGAAAGCGCAGTTGGCCCCGTTCCTGCTCCCGGTGCCGTTCGGAGTCGGACTGGAAGGAGCCTGCCGCGGACGCCGTCGACCTCGCTTCGGGGGCAGGTCTGTTCGGTTGGCTCTGGCGGGGGGTCAAGGGGGTCGTGCGGCTGGTGCTGCGCACGGGCGACTGACCGGGTCCGGCGGACGCGCTCGGGTCGGGAGGCCCTCGCCGGGGCGGACCAGGTGTGAGCGGCCTCCGGGTGGCTCCTGAAGCCACCGGCATCGATCACGGCGCGGGGACGCGCGGCGACTCCGGGAGTACGGCAGTCAGCCGGGTCCGCGTCCTGGACGCCCCTCCCCGAAGCCGCCACGGGAACGCCGCCACGGGAACGCCGCCACGGGAACGCCGCCACCCCCACCCCCGCCCCGAACACGGATCGGGCCCGGACCGCACGCCCCGGGAGGTGTAGAACCGCCCCCACCGCTCACCCGGCCCCCACGGGACTCGCGTACGACGGAGGGAGCCGGCCGTGCGGCAGCATCCGCCCGAGGGCACCGCGGAGATCCTCTTCATCGGCAACGCCACCCTGCTGATCCGTTACGGGGAGCTGACGCTGCTGACCGATCCGAACTTCCTGCACCGCGGGCAGTTCGCCCACCTCGGCTACGGGCTGGTCTCGCGCCGGCTGACCGAGCCCGCCGTCGACGTGGCGGAACTTCCCCACCAGGACCTGGACGCCGTCGTGCTCTCGCACCTGCACGGCGACCACTTCGACCGGGTGGCCCGGCGCGGGCTGGACCGGGGCCTGCCGTTCGTCACCACCCCGCACGCCGCCCGCCTGCTGAAGGGCCTGCACGGGTTCCGCCACGCCGCCGGGCTGCGCACCTGGCAGAGCCGCACCCTGCGGCACGGGGACTCCTCCGTGCGCGTCACCTCGCTGCCGGGCCGCCACGCGCCCGGCCCGCTGCGGGTCCTGCTGCCGCCCGTGATGGGCAGCATGCTGGAGTTCGGCGACCGCTCGGGAGAGGTCCGGCTGGTCCTCTACCTCTCCGGCGACACCCTGATGTACGACGGGCTGCGCGGGATCGCCGGACGCTACCCCGACATCCACCTGGCGGTCCTGCACCTCGGCGGTACGACCCTGCCCGGCGGCCTGGTGGTCACCATGGACGCCGGGCAGGGCGCCGACCTGCTCGACCTGCTGCGTCCGCGCCGCGCGCTGCCCGTGCACCACGGCGACTACACGGTCTTCCGTTCCCCGCTGGAGGACTTCCTCGCGGAGGCGGGGCGCCGGGGCCACGACGCGCGCCTGGTGCGGTGCGCCCCGGGTGAGCGGGTGACCGTAGGAGACCGGGCGGCGGCCTGACCCGCACGCGTCGCGGCCGCTACAGGAACGCCCCCACTCCCATGGCCACCCCGAAGAGCACGAAGAAGATCCCCCAGGTCATGTTGGCGGTCGCCGAGTACGACACCTTCCCCGGCCGTCCGTCCTCGGTGTGGACGACCACCACCCGGCGCGGGTCCCCGGGGTCGTAGCGGAGGACGACCGGGATGCCGGCGTGCAGGGGGTGGGACTCGTGGTTGAGGGGGACGCGGCGGTAGGTCTGGGTGGGCGGGGCGTCGAGGTTGTTCACGGGTGGGGCCTGGTAGCGGACCTGCGGGGGGTGGACGACCGGGCCCTCACGGCGGGCGTTGCGGGCGACCTCGCCGCGGGTGCGGACGCCCCGGACGCCGAGGCGGCGCAGGGCGCGGCGCTGGGTCAGGGCGCCGCGCAGGACCGCGGTGCCCAGGGCCAGCGCCCCGGCGGCCATGACGAGCGTGATCGTGAGCCACGGCTGATCCATGTGACGTCCCCCCGGAGCCGACTTCAGGTCTCCATGGAGACGGGCGCGGTCAGGGGGTGGTTCCCCGTGCTGCCACCCGGGCGCACAGCCGGCCGTCAGGCCGTGCCGTGGCACTCCCCGTACGCCCGCCCCGAGCCGCACCAGCAGGCCGCCGAGCGCTCCGGGGGCCACGCCACCGCCCGGCCCCGGGCCGCCAGCGTCGTGGCGTACTGGGGCAGCAGCGCCGGGTCGGCGGGGGAGGCGAGCTCCGAGGCGGCGAAGGCCTCGTACGACGGGACCGTGCCCGTGACGATGCCCAGGTTCGGGGTGCCGGACGCGGCCAGCTCGCGCAGGGCCGCCTCTATGGCCGCGAGGTGCTCCTCGTAGGAGGGGTACTCCTCCGCCAGGGACGGGTACGCCTCCGTCAGTTCCGCCAGTTCGCCGGCCGGCCAGTGCAGCACCGCCACCGGGAACGGGCGGGACAGCGCCTCCCGGTACGCGCCCAGTTCCGCGCGCAGACGGATGATCTCCGCCTCCAGCTCCACCGGGTTCTCCGAGCCCAGGGACCACACCCGCTTGGGGTCGTGGAGCTCGTCCAGGGTGATCGGGAGGGTGTGGACGGTGTCCGCGAGCGCGTCCCACTCGTCGTGCGCCGCGCCGAGCATCCTGCGCACGCGGTGGCGGCCGAAGAGGAGCGGGTGGGTGGCGCGCGGGGGCGCCTCGACACCGGTCAGGAGGAGGCGTACCGCCTCCGTGAACGTCTCGTGCGCCTGCTCCAGCTCGTCGTGCGACTCCAGGGACTCCGCGACGATCACCCAGGGGGCCGCGTCGCGCGGGGCCGCCGTGCGGATGCCGGTGATGATCGCGCGGGCCTCCGCCTCGTGGCCGTACTCCCAGAGGTTGGACGCCTTGAGGGCCCGTACCAGGTACGGGTCGTCCAGCTCCTGGGAGGAGGCCAGCAGGCGGTCGTAGAGGGCGGTCGCGGCGGGGCGGTCGCCGGAGAGTTCGCGGTGGGCGGCGGCCCGCAGCAGCAGGGCCTCGGCGTCCTCGGGGTAGCGGTCGGCGATCCGCTCCAGGCGGGCGGCCTCGGTGGTGTGGTCGACGTTTTCGGCAGGCGTGTCGGGGCGCATGGGGGACACCGTACTGCCGGGAGGTGACAGGAGGTGAGGGAGCAGGGGCGCACGGGTCGCTCCGGGCCCGTGCGCGGAGCCCCGCGATCCGTACGGCGAACGTCCGGCCGGCGGAACCGTCGTGCCGTGCCGGACGTTGTGATGTCGTGGTGGCCGGAACCGGTCCGGTGCGGCGCCGGTACGGCCGGTGATCCGGTGCGGCGCCGGTACGGTGGGCGCGACGAGGGGGAGGGGGCGGCGAGTGATCCGTCATCGGGCGACCGTGCGTTCCGCCTTCGCCGTGTTCCTGCCGTTGCTCCAGGTCGTCCTGCTGCTGATGCCCGCCGCCGGCGGGCTCTCCGTGGTCGACGTCGCGCTCGCCGCGACCGCTGCCGCCGGCACCGCGCTCGCCGTCTGCGCGCTCCTCGCCGCCCGCTGCGCGCCCGCCGTACCGCCCACCCGGGTGCGTACGGCGATACGCGACCGTGACCGGCGCACGGCCTTCCTGCCCCAGCGCGACCCCGACGCCAAGGGGCGCACCAGACCCCGGGCACCCGGACACGCCCTCCCGGCGACCGCCGCGTAGGGCACTCCTTCCGTACGCTCCGTACGTACGTTCACCACGCCCCGCTGCGGGTCGTCATGCCGCCTTTCCCGTACTCCCGGCACGACGAGACCCCCGGAGGGCTCACCCATGTCCGTCTTCGCCAGCCTGGTCGAGCACCTGGCCGACCTGCTCCGGCCGCTGTTCGGCGTCTCCGCGGCGGCCGCCGCGATCGTCCTGTTCACCGCCTTCGTACGCCTCCTCGTCCACCCCCTGTCCCGGGCCGCCGCGCGCGGACAGAAGGCGCGGGCGGCACTCCAGCCGCGCATCGCCGAGCTGCGCCGCAAGCACGGCCGCGACCCCGAGAAGCTGCGGCGGGCCGTACTGGAACTGCACGCGCGGGAGAAGGTGTCGCCGCTCTCCGGGTGCCTGCCCGGGCTGCTCCAAATGCCCGCGTTCTTCCTGCTGTACCACCTCTTCTCCAGCGAGACGATCGGCGGGCGGACCAACGAACTGCTCGGGCACCGGCTGTTCGAGGCGCCGCTCGGCGGCAGGTGGGCGGACGCGCTCGGAGACGGCGGGGTGTTCGGCGGGCCCGGACTCGTGTACGTCGGGCTGTTCGCGGTCACCACCGTCGTCGCCTGGTGCGGCTACCGGCTGTCCCGGCGGATGACGGCCGCCGCCCCCGCGATGCCCGCGGCCGGTGAGGGGGAGCAGGTGCCGGGGCTGGCGGCGGTGACCAGGGTGATGCCGTTCATGTCCTTCCTCACGCTCGTCACCGTCGCCGTCATGCCGCTGGCGGCCGCGCTGTACATGGTGACCAGTACGACGTGGAGCGTGGCGGAGCGGGCCGTGCTGTACCGCTGAGCGCGGGGCGGGACGGAGGCGGGGGTGCCGTTGACCGGTGGCCGGGGGCCGTTGAGGTCGAGTGCGCGGTTCCCCCGGCCCCTGGGGGGTCGGGGCCGGGTGCGCGGTTCTTCGAGGTCCAGTACGTGAACCGGGTCTTGCGGAGTGGAACGCGGGCTTGGAGGATCGACCAGTCCTCCGATGGCTGCGCCCCGCCGCATCCGGGCCGTGTCCGTCGGACGGGCCCGCGACCGAGGGAGACGTGAATCATGAAGCTGCTGCGAGTCGGCACGGCGGGACAGGAGCGGCCCGCGCTGCTCGACGACGAGGGGACCCTGCGGGACCTGTCGGGCCTCGTCGCGGACGTCGACGGGGCGCTGCTCGCCGACGAGGCCGCGCTCGGCCGGATCAGGGCCGCCGCCGGCACCGGCGAGCTGCCCGCGCTGGACGGGACGGGGCTGCGGATCGGGCCGCCGGTGGCGCGGATCGGGAAGATCGTCTGCATCGGGCTGAACTACCACGACCACGCCCGCGAGACGGGGGCCGAGCCGCCCGCCGAGCCGGTGATCTTCTTCAAGGCGGCGGACACGGTCGTCGGCCCCGAGGACACGGTGCTGGTGCCGCGCGGTTCGGTGAAGACCGACTGGGAGGTCGAGCTGGCGGTCGTGATCGGGCGTACGGCCCGGTACCTGGAGTCGGCGGAGGAGGGGCTCGCGCACGTCGCCGGGTACGCCGTCGCGCACGACGTCTCCGAGCGGGAGTTCCAGATCGAGCGGGGCGGGACCTGGGACAAGGGGAAGAACTGCGAGACGTTCAACCCGCTGGGGCCGTGGCTGGTGACGGCGGACGAGGTCGGCGATCCGCAGGACCTGTCGCTGCGGCTGTGGGTCAACGGGGAGCTGAAGCAGGACGGGACGACCGCCGAGCAGATCTTCCCGGTGGGGGAGGTCGTGCGGTACGTCAGTCACTTCATGACGCTGTATCCCGGTGACGTCATCAACACCGGGACGCCGGCGGGGGTGGCCATGGGGCGGCCCGAGCCGAAGCCTTACCTGCGGGCGGGGGACGTGGTCGAGCTGGAGATCTCCGGGCTCGGGCGGCAGCGGCAGGAGTTCAAGCAGGCGTGACGCTCCGCGGGGGAGACGGGGGCGGGGCGGGCCGGAGGTGATCCGGCCCGCCCCGCCCGCACACCGGGCCGAGGGAGCTCAGCCGTGGAGGAGCAGGCGGCTCGGCCCGATCTCGTGCAGGTGCACCACCACGTCCGCCGACCTCAGCAGGCCGACCCGGTCCGGGTCCCGGGGCCAGTGCGTGCCGATCTCCCGTTTGGGAAGGGGCACGGCCAGCCAGGCGCGGACTGCGGGCGGTGCGGTGCGCAGGTCGAGGTACCAGTCGCGGTGGCCCACCCGGTCCAGGGTCTGCTCGACCGAACCGGCCGCGACCGGCCCGGAGCGGAACACCTTCACGTCCTCGTCACGGGGATTGGCGACGCCCTCGTCGGTGGCGTGGAAGGAGCCGTGGCCGAAGGCCAGGCCCACGACCCGGTAGGCGTCCCCGAGCGCGCGGCGGAGCAGGCCGCCCTGGATGACCGGGTAGTCCGGGTCGTAGCCCTCCAGGTACACGTGGCCGTTGTGGGCGGCCAGCACCGTCCGGGCGCCGGTCTGCCGGAGCCACCAGAGGGTGTTCTCCGTCATCACGGTGTCGCGGTAGGCCAGGCCCTCGCGTGCGTCGGCCGGGTCGTCGTAGTCGAAGGCGTTCTGGCGTGCGACCTGGTGGACGATCTCCGCGTTCCGCACCGCCCGGGCGTGGGCGTCCCCGGCCACGGTGCGCCCGGCGAAGCTCCGGGCGCGCAGCAGCTCCACGACGCGTCCGGTGCGTTCGGCCTTCTCCCGCCGCACGGCCGGGGGTTCCTCGACGGCGGCCACCATGTACTCGCCGGCGGGCCGGGTGGGGCGCAGCCCCCGGTACAGCTCGGTGACGGCGGGCAGCAGGTCGGGGTGGGCGCGCCGGACGTGGCCGACGACCCGGTCGTACAGATCGGGGCCCGCGTAACTGCTGTCGTTGCCGGCGAACCTGACCGGGTCGTCGGGGTGGGCGACGTTGTACGCGCGCATCCAGTGGATCAGGTCCAGCACCTCGCCGGTCCGCATGAACAGGTAGGCGTTCTGGAACTCCTCGGACATGATCCGGGCGGGGTCGCCGCGCCCGGTGAGCAGGTAGTCGTCCAGGCGGAGCCCCGCGCTCCAGGGGGCTTCGAGGACGAGGGAGCGGAAGCCCTTCTCCTCGACCAGGTACCGGAACACCCGGTGCTGGAGGGCGAGGAAGTCGTGGGAGCCGTGGACGGCCTGCCCGACGCCGACCAGCCGGGCGTCGCCCACCGCCTCCCCCAGGGGGCGCAGGTCGTCGAAGGGGCCGACGGGCTCCACGGTGCGCAGCGGGCGGGCCGCCTTCTCCAGGGCGGGCAGCAGGCCGGTGGGCGTTCCCGGCGCGTGGGGCCGCTGCTCGGCCGCTTCACGGGCGAGTCTCCGGCTCGGCCGGATCTCGTCCAGGTGCACCACCAGGTCCGCCGACCTCAGCAGGTTGACCTGGTCGCCGGTCGGCGGGTAGTCGGTGCCGATCTCCCGCTTGGGCCGGGTGACGTCCAGCAGGGTGCGGGCGGCGGGCGGCGCGGTGCGCAGGTCGGCGTACCAGTTCCGGTGGCCCACCCGGTCCAGGACGTACTCGGCCGAACCGGGGGCGGCGGGCTCCACCTCGACCCGTCCGACGTCCTGGTCGGCCGGGTTCTGCAGACCCTGCGCGGTGGCGTGCACGGCGCCCCGGTCGAAGGAGAGCCCCACCATCAGGTAGCCGTCGCCCAGCCGCCGCCGGAGCACCGACCCCTGGGGGAGGGGGAGGGTGGGGGTGGAACTCCTGGTGTACAGGTGGCTGTTGTGCCCGCCGAGCACGATCCGGTGGCCGGTGTGGCGGTGCCACCACAGGGTGTTCTCCGCCATGGCGGTGTCGCGCTGGACCATGGCCTCCGGCCCGCTGCGGGGGTCGGAGAGGTCGAAGGCGTACAGGCGCGCCACCTGGTCGATCACGGTGGCGTGCTGGAGCGCCCAGGCGTGGTCCTCGTCCGTCCCGGCGGGTTCGCGGGCGCGGAGCAGTTCCAGGACGCGTCCGGTGCGTTCGGCCCGTGCGCGGCGCTCGTCCAGGGGCGCGGCCACGGCGGCGCGCATCCACGCGTCGACGGGCAGGGCGGGGCGCAGCCCCCGGTACAGCTCGGTGACGGCGGGCAGCAGGTCGGGGTGGGCGCGCCGGACGTGGCCGACGACCCGGTCGTACAGCTCCGGGCCGGCGTAGCCGTTGTCGTCGCCGGCGAACCTGACCGGGTCGTCGGGGTGGGCGACGTTGTACGCGCGCATCCAGCGGATCATGTCCAGGTACTCCTGGCTGTGCAGCAGCAGGAAGGCGTTCCGGAACTCCTCGGACATGATCCGGGCGGGGTCGCCGCGCCCGGTGAGCAGGTAGTCGTCCAGACGGAGCCCCGCGCTCCAGTTGGCCTCCAGGACGAAGGAGCGGAAGCCCTTCTCCTCGACCAGGTACCGCAGCGCCCGGTGCCGGAAGGTGACGAAGTCGTGGGAGCCGTGGGCGGCCTCGCCGATGCCGACCACCACGGCGTCGCCGACCGCCTTCCCGAAGGGGCGCAGGTCCTCGAAGGGGCCCGAGGGCTCGGTGGTGCGCAGCGGACGGGCGGCCTCCCCGAGGGGCGACGGCGCGTCGTCGGCGGCCGTCGTGCGGGGCCCGTCCGAGGCTCCGGGGTCCCCGCCGGCCGGGGTCGCCGCCACGGCCGTCCCGGGGGCGACGGCGAGCCAGACCAGCAGCGCGGCGGCCAGCCGCCTTGTTATGAAGGGTGTCATGGCGCCAGCGTCGCCGCCGCGACGCCGGACCGCGCTCCGAGTGTCACCCGGCCGGAGCAGCGCCGTAGGCGGGGCAGCGGCCGAGCGGTCGCCGGGCAGTCGTCGGGCGGTCGTCGGGCGGTCGTCGGGCGCGGGGAGCGTGTCCTCGCGTTCCGCCGTACCGGCGGGAGCCGGGCGGACCCGGAAGGACCGGCCCCGGGCCGACGAGGACGGCCCGGGGGCGCGGAGGCCCCGGTCCCCGCACGGCTGTGATCCGTGCGGGGACCGGGGGAGGGGAGGGGACCGGAAGGCGGGGCCCGACCGCGCCTACGAGCGGGTGCGGCTCAGGAACCGCTCCAGGGCCTCCACCACCAGCTCGTGGTCCTGGAGTTGGGGGAGGCCCGAGACCGTCACCGCGCCGATGACGCCCACGCCCTCCACCGTGAGGGGGAAGGAGCCGCCGTGGGCCGCGTAGGTGTCGGGGTCCAGCCGGGAGGACGCCTCGAACGTCGTGCCCTTGGCGCGGTGGCGGGCGCCCACCAGGTAGGAGGCGGAGCCGTAGCGCTCGACGACCCGGCGCTTGCGGGCGATCCAGGCGTCGTTGTCGGGGGCGGAGCCGGGCAGGGCGGCGTGGAAGAGCTGCTGGCCCGCGCGGTGGATGTCGATGGCGACGGGGGCCTGGCGCTCGCGCGCCAGCTCCACCAGCAGGGAGCCGAGCGCCCACGCGTCGTCGTACGTGAACCGCTGGAGGACCAGGCGGCGTTCCTGCGCCTCCAGCTCCGCCACGCTCGGGGTCGGTTCCGGGGTCTGCTTCGGGGTGGTCACAGCGTCACCGTCACCTTCTCCAGGGCCGACCGGCGGGCGGCCTCCAGTACGTCCAGGGCGGCGGCCGCCTCCCGCGCGGTCACCGGGTTGGGGGCGCCCTCCAGCAGGGCCTTCGCCACGGCCGCGTAGTAGGCGGGGTAGTCGCCCGGGAGGGTCGGCACGGGGTGTCCGCCGCCGGTCACCGGGGACTCGCCGGAGCCGATGCGGCCCCACAGCTCCTCGGGTTCCATGCCCCAGCCGGTGCCGGGGCGCAGGCCGTCGCGCAGGGCGGCCTCCTGGGGGTCCAGGCCGTGCTTGACGTAGCCGGCCTTCGAGCCCAGGACCCGGAAGCGCGGGCCGAGCTGGGCGGTGGTCGCCGAGACGTAGAGGTGGGAGCGGACGCCGCCGGCGTGCGTCAGCGCGATGAACGTGTCGTCGTCGGTCTCCGCGCCGTCGCGGCGGATGTCCGCCTCGGCGTAGACGGCGGTCACCGGGCCGAAGAGGACCAGCGCCTGGTCGACGACGTGGCTGCCGAGGTCGTAGAGCAGACCTCCGATCTCCGCGGGGTCGCCGGACTCCCGCCAGCCGCCCTTGAGCTGCGGACGCCAGCGCTCGAAGCGGGACTCGAAGCGGTACACGTCGCCGAGCTCGCCCTCGTCGACCAGCTTGCGCAGGGTGAGGAAGTCGTTGTCCCAGCGGCGGTTCTGGAAGACGGAGAGGAGCAGGCCGCGCTCCTCGGCCAGGGCCGCCAGCCCGCGCGCCTCGGCCGCCGTGCCGGAGAGCGGCTTGTCGACGACGACCGGGAGACCGGCCTCGAGGGCGGCCGTGGCGAGCGGGACGTGCGTCCTGTTCGGGGACGCGATGACGATCAGGTCCAGTTCGCCGGCGCGGGCGAACAGCTCGTCCGGGGCCGCGGCGACGCGTACGTCCGGGAACTCGGCGCGGGCCTGCCGCTGCCGCTCGGGGTTCGAGGTGACCACGGTGTCGAGCGCGAGGCCCTCGGTCGCGGCGATCAGCGGGGCGTGGAACACGGAGCCCGCGAGGCCGTAGCCGACGAGGCCGACGCGGAGGGGGGTGCCAGTCATGCCCCCTACTTTCGCAACGCTGTTGCCAAAGTGCAAGCAGCGGGGAGAATGAGCGGGTGAAGAGGACGAACGACGGCATCGGCGGGGCGTACGGCACGACGCACGGGGCCCCGCTGGGCGCGAACCTGCTCGCCCTGCGCAGCCACAACACCGCGCTCGTGCTCGACCTGCTGCGGACCGCGGGAGCGGAGGGGATCAGCCGGCTGGAACTCGCCGAGCGGACCGGACTCACCCCGCAGGCGGTCAGCAAGATCACCGCCCGGCTGCGGGCGGACGGGCTCGCGGCCGAGGCGGGGCACCGGGCGTCCACGGGTGGCAAACCGCGCACGGTGCTGCGGCTGGTCCCGGAGGCGGGGCACGCGGTGGGCGTCCACCTGGACCGGGACGAGGTGCGGGCGGTACTGGTCGACCTCGACGGGACGGTGGTGGACCGGCGCGGGGCCCCGCTGGACCTGGGCGCGGGGGAGGAGGCGGTCCTGGCACGGGTGGCCGGGACGGCCGGGGCGCTGCGGGCGCCGGGAGCGGCCGGGACGGACCGGCCTCCGCTCGGCGTCGGGGTCGCGCTGCCCGGACCGCTCGACCACGACAGGGGCGTACTGCACCGGGTCACCGGCTTCCCCGAGTGGGACGGCTTCCCGCTCCGGGACGCGCTGGCGCGGCGGCTCGGCGTGCCGGTGGTCGTCGACAAGGACACCAACGCGGCGGCGCTGGGCCTGGCGGTCGGTGGCGAGGGCGGCTCCTTCGCCTACCTGCACCTCGGTACGGGGCTGGGGGCGGGGCTGGTGATCGGCGGGAGCGTGTACCGGGGGCCGCGGACCGGGGCGGGGGAGTTCGGGCACCAGGTGGTGCAGCTGGACGGGCCGCGGTGCGGATGCGGTGACCGGGGGTGTGTGGAGGCGCTGTGCCTGGGCGCCGTGGCCCGGGGAGAGACGGAGGAGGCGGCGCGGGTGCTGGGGACCGGTGCGGCGAACCTCGTCGGCCTGCTGGACATCGACCGTGTCCTCCTGGGCGGCCGCACGGTCGAGGCGGCCCCGGAGGCGTTCGCGCGCGGTGTACGGGCCGTACTGGACGCCCGGGCCCGGCGCACGGGGAACGCGTCCGTGCCGGTACGGGTCGCCTCCGGCGGCGGGCGCCGGATCGCCGAAGGCGCGGCCCAGCTGGTGCTGGCGCCGCTGTTCGGACGGGGGGACGGGTGAGGGGCCCTCTCCCCCGGGGCGGTGAGCGGGGCCGCTTCCCCGGCGGGACGCGCCTCTGCCGCTCCCCCGTCGGCCGTTCTTCCGTGACCGTGCCGTTCTCCCCGTCGACCGTGCTTCCGGCCTCCGGCGAAACGAGACCTCGGGTCCGTACCCATGTGCACCACTCCGGCTGTCGGAATGACGGTATTCGACCTGTTCGCAACAGGCTCGTTCGACGGTCCGCCGTCCGGGCGCGGTGACGCCACCTCCCCCGTCGGCGCGTCAGCGGCCCACCGCGCAGGCGTCGCCGTTCAGCGTGAACCGTGGCGGTGTCGTCGTGTCGCCCGTGTGTTCCGCGAGGTACCCCAGCGTGACGCTCGCGCCCGGCGCGATCGTGGCGTTGTGCGTGGCGTCGGACGCCCTGACCACATTGCTCAACTGGGTCAGGTCCGTGTTCCAGTCGGAGACGACCGTCTGCCCGGGAGCCAGCGGGAACTCCAGCGTCCAGCCGTTCACCGGAGTGCCGCCGGTGTTGGTGACGGTGAGGTCGACCGTCATCCCGGTGCCCCAGGCCGTCACCCTGCGGTCCACCCGGCAGGTGGGTTCCTCCTGCGCGAAGGACACCTTGTGGAGACCGCCGGGCAGGTCGTTGACCACGTAGAACTCCCCGTCCACGGTCGTGCCGACCGATGTCACCTGGGTGGGCATCCCACCGATCTCGGCCTGCTCGTAGCCGCCGCTGCCGTCGGGGCGCAGGGCCCAGACCGTGGACGAGCAGTAGTCGGTGGCGATGTACGTGCCGCCGACCAGGTCGGCGTACTCCCGGCCCCGGTAGACGTGGCCGCCGATGACCGAGCAGCCGCCGGTGTACGGGGAGTACGTGAAGACCGGCTCGGTGTACGTCTCACCGGGCGCGCAGTCCCCGCCCGCGAACTTCTCCAGGCCCTCGTAGCAGGACCAGCCGAGGTTCAGTCCGCCCCGCCCGGGGGCGAGGTGGTTGATCTCCTCCCAGTGGCCCTGGCCGACGTCGCCGATCCACATCGAGCCGTCGGCCGCGTCGAAGGAGAACCGCCACGGGTTGCGCAGCCCGTACAGCCAGATCTCCGCGCGGGCGCCGGGGGTGTCGACGAAGGGGTTGTCGGCGGGGACGCAGTACGCGAGCGGGGCGCACGCGCGGCTCACGTCGATCCGCATGATCTTGCCCAGCAGGGTGTCCAGCCGCTGCCCGGACTTGAAGGGGTCCCCGGAGCCGCCGCCGTCGCCGATGCTCCAGTACAGGTGGCCGTCGGGGCCGAAGGCGAGCTGGCCGCCGTTGTGGTTGTTGTACTCGGCGTGCTCCTGGGAGAGCAGGGGTTCCAGGCGGGAGTCGTCGAGCCGGTAGCGGGCGAGGGTGACCGCGCCGTCGGGCAGCGCCGTGTACGCCAGGTACAGCTCCCGGCTGTCGGCGAAGTCGGGCGGGAGCGCGATGCCGAGCAGACCGCGCTCGTTGCCCGACTCGTCGACGGCCGGGGTGATGTCGAGCAGCGGGGCGGAGGCCAGGCCGGTGTCCGGGTGGTAGACGCGGACGGTGCCGCGCTTCTCGGTGATGAACAGCCGGTCCGTGCCGTCGTCGGGGGCGACGACGGCGGTGGGCCGTCTCAGTCCGGAGGCGACCTGGGTGGTGGTCGCGCTGATCGACGGAAGGGGGACGGGTGACGCGTCCTCCTCCGCCGCGGCGGACGACGGGGCGAGGGCGGTCAGCAGGAGGGCCGGCAGCACCGCGAGCAGGGCGGCCAGAACGCATGCCGGACGGAAGCGCACCCTATGGACATGCATATGACAAAACACGATCTCCTTCTTCCCGGGTGTCGTCGGCGGCCGATGAAGGGGGCTGTGGGGGCGTCAACGGGCATGGGAGCGCTCCCGCCTCCTCAGGCTGCGACGCACACGACACAGCGGCAACACGTGATTGCGCCACTTTCGCGCCGCCCGACACGCACACCGCTCCCGTCCCGCCACCACCGGACCACCCGCCCGCCCGCGAGCCGATCCGCATCCGGCGTTCCCCGCAAGATCCCGGTCTGTTTAGGCTGAGACGCACGCAGGACCGCGTACGGCAGGAGATCCCGCACATGGCAGACCGCAAGCCGATCGAATCGTGGCTCACCGACATGGACGGGGTGCTGATCCACGAGGGCGTACCGATCCCCGGCGCCGACGCCTTCATCAAGAAGCTGCGCGAGTCGGGGAAGCCCTTCCTGGTCCTCACCAACAACTCGATCTACACCCCGCGCGACCTGCACGCCCGCCTGCGCCGGATGGGCCTGGAGGTGCCGATCGAGAACATCTGGACCTCCGCCCTCGCCACCGCCAAGTTCCTGGACGACCAGCGTCCGAACGGCTCGGCGTACGTCATCGGCGAGGCCGGTCTGACCACCGCGCTGCACGACATCGGCTACATCCTCACCGACCACGAGCCCGATTACGTGGTGCTGGGGGAGACGCGGACGTACTCCTTCGAGGCGATGACGAAGGCGGTCCGCCTGATCAACGACGGCGCCCGCTTCATCTGCACCAACCCCGACGAGACCGGCCCCTCCACCGAGGGCCCGCTCCCGGCGACCGGCGCGGTGGCCGCACTCATCACCAAGGCGACCGGCAGGCAGCCGTACTTCGCGGGCAAGCCGAACCCGCTGATGATGCGCACCGGGCTCAACACCCTCGGGGCCCACTCCGAGAGCAGCGCGATGATCGGTGACCGGATGGACACCGACGTGCTGGCCGGCATCGAGGCCGGGATGCAGACGTTCCTGGTGCTCACCGGACTGACCCGGACCGAGCAGGTGGAGAACTGGCCGTACCGGCCGTCCAAGGTCGTGGACTCCATCGCGGACCTCGTCGACCTGATCTGACGCCGTTCACCCGTACGGAGTAGTCGCCGGGTCCACGGGGATGCGGCGCCGGGACCCGCGCGGGACCCTCCACATGTCTGGAGGTGCACGATGGGTTCCCCGCGCAACACTCCCCGTACGGGCTTCCCGTGCGGCACCGGGCGGCTGCTCGCCGGTGTGGCCTGGGTGGTGCTGCTGCTCGGGCTGTGGCTGTGGGGCGGCGGGCGGAGCGACGTGCCCGCCGGGATGTCCGGGACCGCCACCGGTGACATGGCGGCGGCCGGACGGCCGCCCGGGGCCGAACCGCCGCCCCCGCACCGCCCCTTGGCCGCCGCGGTGCCGCAGCGCCTCGACATCCCGGCGCTCGGCGTCCGCGTACCGGTGGCGGCCGGCGGGAACGGCCGGCCGGGCGCGGTCCGCTGGTACGCGGACGGGGTGACGCCGGGCGAGCCCGGCACCGCGCTGATGGCGGGGTCCGCCGGCCTCCGGCGCGTGGACGCCCTGGAGCCGGGCCGGACGATCCGGGTGGCCCGCGCGGACGCCGGGGCCGCCGAGTTCACCGTGGAGGAGGTCCGGGCCCTCTCCGGCGAACGGTTCGACGCCCGGCGGGCCCACGGGCCGCGCCACGAGGGACGGGCCGAACTCCTCCTGGTCGCCTGCGCCGAGGACCCCGGCCGGGGCACCGGCGGGTGCGCGGCCGACGCGGTCGTCTCGGCGTACCTGACCGGCACCGGCCCCTGAACCCCGCGGCTGTTCCGCACACCACCCGACCGGAACGGAGGACGGGCCGGGCCCGGGGCCGGTCGGCGTCACGTTCCCGGGCCGGTCGCGGTCCGTGATCCCCGCAGGTGGCCACGGTCGCCGGTCGGTACGGCACGACCGGGCGGACCCGTGCCACCGGGCTGTAACAGACGGCGGACAAGGTGGGGTTCGGCCTCGTGGGCGTCGCGGGACGTATGTCAGGATTGGGGCTCGGAGCACATGGAACAAGTGCACCCAAGGGGGGCTTGATGTACGGCAGCAGGGGGGTCGGGGCGTTCGCCGGGAGGCGGGCGTCCGCAGTGGTGCTGGGGGCGGCACTGCTGATCACGGGATGTTCCTCCTCGGACGACAAGGGGGACGAACCGGACGCCGGCGCGGGGATCACGCAGCAGCCGAAGGAGTCCGCCCCGTTCTGGGTCAACCCGGACGGCACCGCCGCACGGCAGGTCGCCCAACTGGTGGAGGACGGCAGGAAGTCGGAGGCCGACCAGATCCGCAAGATCGCACAGCAGCCCGTCGGCGAGTGGATCAGCCCGGAGAACCCCGAGGAGCAGGCACGCGGCTTCACCGAGGGCGCGGACAAGGCGGGCCGCACCGCGCTGCTGGTCCTCTACAACATCCCGCACCGCGACTGCGGCCAGTACTCGCAGGGCGGCGCCGCCGACGGCAACGCCTACCGCGCCTTCGTCGACGGTGTCGCCAAGGGCATCGGGGACCGTCCGGCGACCGTGATCCTGGAACCCGACGCGGTGCTGCACCTGGTGGACGGCTGCACCCCGGGCGAGTTCCACGAGGAGCGCTACGACCTCCTCAAGGGCGCCGTCGCCAAGCTGAAGGGCCTGAAGAACACCAAGGTCTACCTGGACGCGGGCAACGCCGGCTGGGGCGACCCCGACCAGATCCACGAGCCGCTGAAGCGGGCGGGCATCGACCAGGCCGACGGCTTCTCGGTGAACGTCTCCAACTTCTACTCCACCGAGGACTCCATCGCCTACGGCAAGCAGCTCTCCGCCAAGACCGGCGGCAAGCCCTTCGTCATCGACACCAGCCGCAACGGCAACGGCCCCTACACCGAGGGTGCCGCGGACGAACGCTGGTGCAACCCGCCCGGCCGCGCCCTCGGTGAGGCCCCGACGACGAAGACGTCCGACCCCCTGGTCGACGCCTACCTGTGGGTCAAGCGCCCGGGAGAGTCGGACGGCGAGTGCAAGGGCGGCCCGAAGGCGGGCGAGTGGTGGCCGGATTACGCCCTCAAGTTGGCCGAGGGGTCGACGCCCTAGGGGCGCGGGGCTGTGACACGTGCGGCTGCCGCCGTGTGGGCGCGGGAGACCACAGGGCTCCCGCGCCCATGAGCACCACCCGAGGGAGCGCTACGGCACCCGCACCCACTGCGCCTTGCTGGGCGTCCCGTCACCGTCGTTGACGAACAGCATGTACCACCCGGACTGGACCAGGTTCCTGTTCTCCGGCACCGTCACGGTGATCTTGTCCCCGTCGGCCTTGAAGTCCAGCGCGATCGACCGCTGGTCCACGTCCGTGACGTGCGTGGACGCACTCGGCCGGATCAGCCGCACGCTCTTGACCGACGCCGCGTCCGCGGAGGTGAACGTGCCGGACTCGCCGCGGGCGATGCTCTTCGGCCCGTCCGACAGCTCGGGCTGCTCGTTGTCGCCGTACAGGTACGGCGGGGTGTAGATCTCGATGCGCTGCTCGAACTCGCCCGGCTTGGTGTTGGCCTTGTCGGCGTAGAGCGAGTCGGAGCCGAAGACCATCACGCGGCCGTCGGGCAGCAGGACCGAGCCCGAGTGGTAATTGCGGCCCACCAGCGGGTCGGCGACCCGCCTGAACTCGTTCTTCTCCGTGTCGTACAGCCGCGCCTCGAGGATGTTGGAGTCGCTGCGGCCCCGGTAGTCCTCCGAGCCGCCCGTGACCAGCACCTCGTCGTTCGGCAGGACCGACGCCTGCGGGTAGCGGGTGCCCTTGTCCAGCGAGGGGCCGTCGACGAACTCCGGGTCGTCGGCCTTGAGGTCGACGATCCGGGTCTTCTCGCTGGACAGCTGGGACTCGCCGACCCCGCCGCCGCCGATCACCATGTACTTCTCGTCCTGCGCGGGCGGCAGCAGCACCGTGCCGGACGTCTCCATCATGTTCGGGTCGCTCAGCCCGGGGACCTTGGTGAACTTGTTGGTCTCCACGTCCCAGACGCCCGGGTCGCGGCCCACGTCGTCCGGTCCGTAGCCGGCGTTGGAGCCCGAGTAGAAGACCTTGCCGTTCTGCATCAGGAACAGCGCCGGGTACGTCGGGAACTGGCGGACCTCGTCGGTGTAGGTCCACTTCTTGGTCTCCGGGTCGTAGACCTCGTTCTTGCCCGGGACCAGCTGGCCGATGTCGTCGAGGCCGGAGACGCTGAGGATCTTCCCGTCGCTCAGGGTGGTGAGCGTCGGGTACCAGCGGGACTCCTTCATCGGGTCGACCTTGATGTACTTCTCGGCGACCGGGTCGAACTCGAAGGCGTCGTCGATGCCCTGGAAGTCCTTCTTGTCCAGGGCGAGTTTCTCCGCGATGCCGTACGTGTTGCGGGCGTCGGCGCCGGTCAGGCCCTGCACCCTGTAGTTGTCCTGGGTGCCGGTCTCGTACTTGGCGCCTTCCTTCTGCGCCTCGACGTAGATGCGGCCGACGCCCGGGGTGTTGCCCAGGAACTCGCCGGTCGCCGGGTCGAAGTTCTTCTTGGCGCGCGGGACGAGCACCGGGTCCTTGGAGACGAAGGTCTTGCCGTTCTCCTTGCCGGTGAACTTCGTGCCGGCGGGCAGGGTGATCGGCTTGTCCGGGTTCTCGTTGTTGACGATCATCAGGCCGCCGGCCTTCTTCACGTCACCCTTGAGCTTCTCGTACCGCTTGGTGCCGCCCGCGATCAGCAGGTTGCCGTTGGCGAGCTGGGTGTGGCCGGTGCAGAACAGGTCGGTGGGCGTCGGCACCTTCTTGACGGTCCCCTTGACGGGGTCCCAGATCCGGGTGTCGTACTTCTTCGCGTCGAAGTTGTCCTGGTCGTTGCCGGACCCCGCGACGAGCAGCACCTTGCCGGTGCGCAGCAGCGCCGCGTGAATGGTGTTCTGCCGGTACTCCTCGGGGAACTCGACGATCTCCCACTTGCCGTTGGCGGCCTTGTACTCGGGCTGGTTGATCTTGTACTGGTGGTACTTCTCGGTGCCGAAGCGGTACAGCCACGGCCCGTTCATCCCGGCCAGCGCCAGCACCACCGCCGTGCCTATCGCGATCCGACGGGCCCGACGGCGGCCTGCACGGTCCTTCATTCCTTACGTCCCCCAAGTCCACCAAGGGCGATCTGCATGGTCTGGTCGTTCCCGGGGGTGTCCCCGGGGTTCCCGGTGCCTCCAGGGCCGCCGTGCGAGGCGGCCCAGGTGGGCCGGTCCTGCGGGGCGTGCTGCTGCGGCATCTGCGGCGGCGGCTGCGAGCGGGGCACCCCGGCGGCGTCCGGCTGCCCGCCGGCGGCGTGGGCGCCGGGCTTCTTCCGGTCCTGCCGCATGCCGTGCCGCCAGGCGAACATCGGCGCGGCGGTGATCAGCAGGGCGAAGGTCGCCCAGATCACCATCGCCGGGTGCGCGTGCCCGTAGACGAAGCCCGCGGCGATGGACCCGGCGAAGATCAGGATGAAGTACCAGTGGTACCGGAAGGTTCCGAACCAGGTGTCCGGGCTGGCCGAGTCGCCCTTGGGGGTGACCACGAACTTGCTCTTCTTGCGCAGGACGGAGTCGATCAGCGCCTTCGCGTACAGCGGTGCCGACAGCGCGGACATCACCATGCCGGCCACACCGCCGGAGCCCTCCGGCTCATGCGGCGAGACGTTGTGCCGGCGGTTCCAGACGTAGAGGCCGATCTGCAGGGCGGAGGCGTTGCCGTAGAGCATCAGCCAGACCGTGGGGTCGATGTTCACACCCGAGGCGCCCAGGCCCAGGAACAGCGCACAGCTGATCGCCGCCAGGATCCAGTTCAGGGCCGACATCGGGTAGAAGATGATCATCATCGTGTAGTTGAAGAGCTTGCTCGGCGGGAGCGAGTAGAAGCCCTTCCAGTACTGCCCGATGATCGTCTCGTACGTACCGCGCGACCAGCGCATCTGCTGGGTGAAGAAGTCCGTCCAGGCGTTGGGGCCCTCACCGACCGCGAGCACGTCCGGGGTGTAGACCGAGCGCCACTTCCTCCCCGTCGCCGGGTTCTTGTGGCGGTGCATCTCGAAGCCGGTCGCCATGTCCTCGGTGATCGAGTCGTACAGACCGCCGATCTGCTTGAGGGCCTTGATGCGCACGGCGTTGGAGGTGCCGACGAACATCGGCGAGCCGTAGCGGTTGCCGGCGCGCTGGATCAGCGCGTGGAAGAGGAACTGCTGGGACTCGGCGGCCTTGGTGACGAAGTTGTCGTAGTTGCCGTACACCTGGGGGCCGATGACGAAGCCGACGTCCGGGTCGCGGAAGAAGCCGAGCATCCGCTCCAGGTAGTTGGGCAGCGGCACGTGGTCGGTGTCGACCGAGGCGAAGTAGTCGTAGTCGTCGCCGTGCGCGTCCAGCCAGGCGTTGTAGTTGCCGTGCTTGGTCTTGGCGCGGTGCGCGCCCTTCGCCTGGTTCCACTTCGCGACGCCCTTGCGGGAGAAGTGGTGCACGCCGAGCCGCGCGCAGACCTCCTTCACCTCGGGGTCGTCGCCCTCGTCGAGCAGCCAGACGTGCATCAGGCCCCGGTGGCGGATCTTGACGGCCGCCTCCAGGGTCTTCGTCACCATCTCCAGCGGCTCCTTGCCGGGGACGAAGGAGGTGAGGAAGGCGACCCGGGTGCCGGTCTCGGGCACCACCGGGATCGGGTCGCGGGCGACCAGCGTGGCGTGCGCGTTCGACAGCACGTTCATGCAGCGGAAGAACTCGATCAGGCCGATCGAGACGAGCATGACGATGTCGAGGGCCGGCAGCCACTCGAACTCCACGTAGTCCCGCTCGGTCCAGTGCGCGGGCTGCAGCAGCCACACCAGCAGCACCAGCGACAGCACCGGGGCCGCGGCCAGCATCAGCGCGATCCGGATGCGGTGCGGCTCCTGCGAGATCAGCGAGCGGTACTGCACCTTGTACGGTCTGTTCGGATCGGGCTGGGTGAGGGGACCCGCGAGCCGGCTGTAGTGCTCGTAGTCGTATCTCGGCAGCGTCTTCCTGATCCGGCGGAACGCGCCCGTGTTCCAGTTCCGATGCGAAGGCACCCTGAGCTGGGTGGTCTGGGACGGGTCGTCGTCCCTACCGGCGCCCGTCGGCGTCGACGTCATGAGTCATCCCCCCAACACGCGGCGGTCGCCGCGTGCTTCGTCGCTTCCTCACGTCCGCTCCGGCCCCCTCGACCGTCACGGGCGTCTCAGTGATTGACAGCTGTCACCACATCACCCACACCTTATAGACACGGTGCAGCGCTGTTCCGGTTGCATGATGCCCCCCTCGGCACCGCTTCATGATGCGGGACCCTCGTCCCGCATCGCCGGCAACCGGTCTCTTGCCCCCCAACCGCCGCGAACCCGCAGCAACGTGAAGAACCCAGGTTCTACGGTGCCCATCATGATCGCAAGATGCGAAACACGGTGTTCACCGGTCATACGGGCCCATTGTGAACGCTGAGGGAGACCCGTGGGACCGATGTTGCATACGTGCGCCGAGTGGGTTGCGTTCAACGGCCACGAGGGAGTATCAGGCCAAAAACCGACGGGCCCCTCGTATGCACGAGGGGCCCGTCGGGTCGGTGCGCCGCCAGGGACTCGAACCCCGGACCCGCTGATTAAGAGTCAGCTGCTCTAACCAACTGAGCTAGCGGCGCGCGCTGACGTCGTAACTCTACAGGACCCCGACGGGTGCTTCCGACCGGAGTCCGCCCGGCCGCCACCCGCGATCCACGCCCGGCGCGGAGCCGGTCCACCGCCCGTACATCATTCGGACCGTCAACATGCGCGTGGGGAAGACGGTTGCGAAAATGACCGTCGTGCACGGACGTGGCGAAATCGAGCGGGAGTGTGAGGGGAATCGCATGGAGTCTCCGGTATTCGAGGAGATCGATCCGGCGGACGACTGCGACTGTCCCGGCTGCGCGCACTGGCGGCGGGTACTTCCGCATTCCCGGACCGGCCGTTTTCCCGGCCATCCGGCGGCGCACCGGACCGCTCTCGTCGTGGCCGCCGTGACCTCCGCCGCGATCGCCGCGCCCACTGCCCCCGCGGTTGCCTCCCCCCAGCCCCCGCGTCCCGCCGATCCGGACGTTCCCGCAGGTGACGGGCCGGGAACCCCGCAAGGGAGACGGGCCCCGCTGCACGGCCCCGGCGGTCAGGCGGCCCCGTTCGCGGGCCTCGCGCGCCCCGTGCGGGTGCCCGCGATCACCCGCGCGGACATCGTCGAGCGGGCCCGGAGCTGGGTCACCCGGAAGGTTCCGTACGGTGTGGCCTCGTACTGGTCCGACGGTTACCGGCAGGACTGTTCGGGTTATGTCTCGATGGCCTGGCGACTGCCCGGGAACGAATGGACCGGAAGCCTCGGGAAATACGCCGAGAGAATCACCAAGGACGAACTCCAGCCGGGCGACATGCTGCTGTTCCACAATGCGGCCGACCCCTACGGCGGATCCCATGTGGTCCTTTTCGGCGGCTGGACGAACAGCGCCCGGTCAAAGTACGTCGCCTATGAGCAGACCGCACCGCACACCCTCCGGAGGACCACCCCGTACGCCTACTGGAGGAATTCCGCGCGTTACGTCCCGTACCGCTACAAGGGGGTGAGCGACGGCGCGGCGGGGGCGTCCCTCCCGGCGCCCCTCCCGGCGGTCCGGACGCCGTTCCCCGGAGCGGCGTATTTCGGCCCCGGCGCGGAGAACGAGTACGTCACCGAGCTCGGCCGGATGCTCGTCGCCCGCGGTGCCGGGCGCTTCTACCCCGCGCCTCCCGGACCGCGCTGGACGGACGCGGACCGCAGGGCGACCCGGGCGTTCCAGGAGGCCCAGGGGTGGCGGGGCGCGGCGGCGGACGGGCTGCCGGGGCCGCTGACCTGGGAGCTGCTGGCGACCGGCGGGGGCCGGGAGATCCCAAGCGGAGATTCCGCTTCCGGATCGTTCGCCTCGTCCGCCCCCTCACCCGCCCCCGCCCCGCACGGGGTGCCGGGCTATCCGGGCCGGGCGGCGTTCCGGCCGGGTGCCGTCAGCGACCACGTCACGCGGCTCGGGAGACAGCTGGTGAAGAAGGGGTTCGGCCGGTACTACACGAAGGGGCCGGGACCGCGCTGGAGCGAGGCCGACCGCCGCAACGTGGAGGCCTTCCAGCGGTCCCAGGGCTGGCGCGGCGGAGCGGCGGACGGCCACCCGGGCCCGGAGACCTGGCGGCGGCTCTTCGCATGACCCACCCCGGGCGCGAGGTGCTCCTCGGCGTCCACGTCCCTCGAAGTGACCGATGTGACGCATCTGGCGCGGAGGCTGGAGGCACGCATGACCACGACGGCATCCCCCGTCCCCGAGAGCACCCCCGAACACGTCCCCGGACACCTCCCCGAGTCCGGTGGCCCGGTGGACCGCGGCCCGGCGGGCGGCGCGGCGGTCGCCCGGCCGGCCCGGCTCATCCACACCGAGTCCACCACCGAGATCCCCGTCCACCTGCTGTTCCGCGACGCCCCCGGGCCGGCGCCGGTGCGGCTGCGCCCGGTGGTCGTCGCCCGCCGGGCGGACGAGGGCGGGCGCGGCACGGGAGGGCGGCCCCGTCCGCGCGGTCCGGCCGGCGGGCGGCCCGGGCCCGTCGGCCCGCGGGTCGACCCCGAGCTGGTGGAGCGGCCCGCCCGGGTGCTGCCCGGGGCCGTGGGGGTGCTCGCCGGGATGTGCGGGGCGGCCGGCTGCGCGGTCACCTCGTGGTGGGCGGGCGTGCTGCCGCCGCCGCTGGTGGAGGCGCTCGGGCCGGCGGCGCGCGCCGGTGCGGCGGGGCTCGGCCCCGCGCAGTGGGCGGCGTACGCGGGGGCCGGGGCGCTCGGCCTGTTCGGGTTCGGCGGGCTGGCCCGCGGGCGGACCGGGCGGGCCTGGGTGCTCGGCCTGTTCGGCCGCTACCGGGGGACCGTCCGGCGGACCGGGCTGATGTGGGTCAACCCGCTGCTGCTGCGCCGCCGGGTCGACGTGCGGTTGCGGCACTGGCGCGGTGAGCCGATGCGGGCGGCCGACCGCAGCGGGGTCGCGCTGCGGGTGGCCGTCCTGGTGGTGTGGCGGGTGCGGGACACCGCGCGGGCGACGCTGGGCGTCGAGGACCACGAGGCGTATCTGCGCGCGTGCGTCGAGGCGGCGCTGGTGCGGGTGCCGGTGGCGGCGCCGGGTGCGGGCGGGGGCGCGGTGGAGGCGGCGCAGGACGCGCTGACCCGGCTGGTGGCGGCGGACACCGAGCCGGTGGGGGTGGAGGTGTTCGCGGTGCGGCCGGTCCGGGTGGAGTACGCGCCCGAGGTGGCCGCCGCGATGCACCGGCGCCGGATCGCCGCGCTGGACGCCCAGCACCGGGCGAGCGTGCTCGGTGCGGTCGTGGACTCGGTGGAGGACACGGTGACCCGGCTGACCGTGCGGGGACTGGTGGAGCTGGACGACTACGAGCGCAAGGCGCTGGTGAAGGACCTGACGGTGGCGTTCTGCGCGGGACGGGGGGAGGCGGGCCCGTGAACACCGGGGGAACGGACCCTGCGGTTGGTATGGACATGTTCAGTCCGCGCCCATAATCTCAGACTTGGTCTAGACCTACCTGCACGGCTCACGGAAACTCCCCCACGTTCACCAGGAGCGGCAGCATGCGCACAAGGACCAAGATGTACGCAGCCGCGGTGGGACTGGCCACGACCGGAGCGCTTGTGCTCTCCTCCGGTGGTGCCAGCGGCCACGGCTACACCGATCTGCCGGTCAGCCGGCAGAAGCTCTGCCAGAACGGCTCGGTGACCAACTGCGGATCCATCCAGTGGGAGCCGCAGAGCGTCGAGGGCCCGAAGGGCTTCCCCGCCTCGGGACCCGCCGACGGACGGCTCTGTTCCGCGGGCAACGCGCCGTTCGCCCAGCTCGACAGCCCGAAGACCCCCTCGGGCGGCGCCTGGCCCACGACCCGGGTGTCCGGCGGCCAGAGCTACACCTTCCGGTGGCAGTTCACGGCCATGCACGCCACCACCGACTTCAAGTACTACGTCACCAAGCCGGGCTGGAACCAGAACCACAACCTGGCCCGCTCCGACCTCAACCTCACGCCGTTCCTGACGGTGCCCTACAACGGCCAGCGTCCGCCGCAGACGCTGTCGCACAGCGGCCGACTGCCGTCCGGGCTCAGCGGACACCACGTGATCCTCGCGGTGTGGACGGTCCACGACACGGGCAACGCGTTCTACGCCTGCTCCGACGTCACGTTCTGATCCCCGTCCGGTTCTGATCCCCGTCCGAGCACGCCAAAGGGCCTCTCGCTCCCACGAGAGGCCCTTCTCGGTGCGCCGCCAGGGACTCGAACCCCGGACCCGCTGATTAAGAGTCAGCTGCTCTAACCAACTGAGCTAGCGGCGCATGACTCCCGCCTCCCGCTCTCGCGGTCGGCGACAAGGAAAATAATACCCGGTCCCCGGGGGTGGTCCGCACCACCGCCGGCTCGCCTAGATCGTCAGCGACAGCAGCACCGGGGCCGCGTTGCGGTTGAGGGTGTCGGCGGCCTGGCGCAGGCGGTGGGCGTGCGCCAGGGGCAGGGACAGCGCCAGACAGCCCGCCGAGGAGCCGGCCGTGATCGGGACGGCCGCGCAGACCGTGCCGACCGCGTACTCCTGGAGGTCCAGCACGGGCACGCTGGGCGGCTGCGCCGCCAGCCGGGAGAGCAGCAGCGTGTCGCTGGTGATGGTGCGCGAGGTGAGCCGGGCCATCCGGTGCCGGGCGAGGTGGTCGCGCCGGCCGTTGTGGTCGAGCTGGGTGAGCAGGCTCTTGCCGATCGCGGTGGCGTGCGCGGAGTGACGGAAGTCCACCCACTCGTTGACCTTCGGGGTGGCCGGGCCGTCGGCGTACTGGGTGACCCTGACCTCGCCGTCGACGTACCGGCTGAGGTAGACCGCGGCGCCCACGCGGTCGCGGAGCCGGTCCAGGGTGCGCTGGAGCTTCTCGCGCAGCGCCTCCTCGTGCCCCTCGGCGGCGCCCAGGCGGGCGAAGGCCGCTCCGGTGACGTACGCGCCGTCGGCGATCTGCGCGACGTAGGCCTCGCGGCGCAGCATCCGCAGGAGCGTGGTCAGCCGCTCCGTGCCGAGGCCGGTCTCGCGGGCGAGTTCGGTGTCGGTGACTCCTGTGGTGTGCCGTGCCACCGTCTCCAGGACGCGCAGCGCGTCCTGGACCGAGTGGTACGGCGCGGTCGGCTCGTGCCTCAGCGCCACGGTTTCCCCCTGCGCTCGCTCTTGGGGCCGCAATCCGGTCAGCGAATCCCCTCCACGATAGCCCTCAAACGGCTCCGGAGAAGCGGGTGTTGACGAGATTACGGCCCCTCATCTGCGGCGCCGACCCCCTGGCATATGCCAGGGGGATGCTCCACGGCGTGGACCTCGGGCCTTGCCCCGTTCACGGTCCGTGGCTACAGCACCGCGCTGAGGAATTCCCGTGTCCGGTCGTGCTCCGGCTCACTGAAGATCTTCTCCGGCGCGCCCGCCTCGATGATCCGGCCCTGGTCGAACATCAGCACCTGGTCGGAGATGTCCCGGGCGAAGTTCATCTCGTGGGTGACGCAGAGCATGGTGATGTCGGTGGAGCGGGCGATGTCCCGCAGCACGTCCAGGACGCCCGCGACCAGCTCCGGGTCCAGCGCCGAGGTCACCTCGTCGAGGAGCAGCACCCGCGGCCGCATCGCCAGCGCCCGCGCGATCGCCACCCGCTGCTGCTGACCGCCGGACAGCTGCGCGGGGTGCTTGTCGAGGTGGTCGGTCAGCCCGACCATCTCCAGCAGCTCCCGCGCCCGCTCCTCGGCCGCGTCCTTGGACAGGCCGAGCACGGTGACCGGGGCCTCGGTGATGTTCCGCAGCACCGTCATGTTCGGGAACAGGTTGAACTGCTGGAACACCATCCCGATCTTCTTGCGGACCTCGCGGACCTGCTTCTCCGGCGCCGGGAACAGCCGCTCCCCGTCGACGGTGACCGTCCCCTCGTCCGGCTTCAGCAGCGTCATCAGCAGCCGCAGGATCGTGGTCTTGCCCGAACCGGACGGACCGATCAGCGTGACGTGCTTGCCGGCGTCCACGGAGAAGTCCAGGTGGTCCAGGACCGTGTGGTCCCCGAACCGCTTGGTGACCTGCTCCAGCCGGATCAGCTCGCCGTCGCTCCGCGGCCTCCCCGGTTTCCCGGGCTCCTCGGGCTTCTCGTCGAACGGGACGTGGGTGTCAGTGGACAAGGCGTCGCTCCAGGGCTCGCAGGGCAAGGGAGGCCAGGTAGGAGATGACGACGAAGGCGAAGCCGATCACCGTCAGGGGCTCGGTGAACCGGAAGTTCTCCTGGGAGAACAGCCGCGCCTCACCGAGCATCTCCAGCACGGTGACGGCCATCAGCAGCGGCGTGTCCTTCAGCATCGAGATGACGTAGTTGCCGAGCGCGGGCACCACCCTGCGCACGGCCTGCGGCAGGACGACCGCGGTCCACGTCCGGCGCAGCGGCAGGTTCAGCGCCGTCGCCGCCTCCCACTGGCCCACCGGCACGGCCTCGATGCCCGCGCGGTAGACCTGCATCGTGTACGTCGAGTAGTGCAGCCCGATGGCGAAGACGCCGGTGGTCAGCGCCGAGAAGGTCATGCCCCACTCGGGCAGCACGTAGAACAGGAAGAACAGCTGCACCAGCAGCGGGGTGTTGCGGACGAACTCCGTCACCGCGCCCACCGGCCAGGTCACCCAGCGCGTCGGCACCCGCATCAGCAGCGCCCACACCAGGCCCAGCGCGAACGAGATCAGCGAGCCCAGGACCAGGATCTGCAGGGTCACCAGCAGACCGTCCCAGAAGTGCGGCATGAAGTCGGAGACCGCGCTCCAGTCCCACTCCATCAGACGGCACCCCCCACGTTGGTCGTCTCGGGCCGCTTCAGCTCCACGTCCGGCTCACGGACCGGAGTCCTGCCGACCCCCGCCTTCAGCTTCTTCTCCAGACCGCGCATGAGCCGGGTGAGCAGGAAGGCGATCACGAAGTAGATGACCAGGACGTACGTGTAGATCTCCGCGCTCTCCTGCAGCGCCAGCCGCACCAGGTTGCCGCTGAACGCCAGGTCGCCCATGCCCATGATCGACACCAGGGCGGTGCCCTTGAGCAGTTCGATCAGCAGGTTGGAGAACGGCGGGATCATCTCCGGCACCGCCTGCGGCAGCAGGATCAGCCTCATCCGCTGCCAGGGCGTGAAGCTGAGCGCGATACCGCCCTCGCGCTGGGCCGGGTCGACCGCGGCGAGGGCGCCGCGCACGATCTCCGAGCCGTACGCCCCGTAGGTCAGGCCGAGTGCCAGCGTGCCCGCCCACAGCGGCACCAGCTGCCAGCCGAAGGCCGGGGGCAGCACGAAGAACACCCAGAAGATCATCACCAGTGCCGAGGTCCCGCGGAACACCTCGGTGTAGAAGCCGGCCAGGAAGCGGACGATCCACAGCCGGTGGGTGCGCGCGACGCCGACCACGAAGGAGACCGCCGTCGCCAGCAGCGCGCTGAGGACGAGCAGCTGGACCGTGACCCAGACGCCGTCGAGCACCAGTTCCCAGAGTCCCGAGGTCATCCGCCGCAGAGCTCCTTCGCGGTCAGCTCGGTCATCTCGGCCTTGCTGAAGCCGAAGGGACGGAGGATCCGGAACACTTCGCCGCTCTTCTTCAGCTCGCGCAGCTCCGTGTTGAAGGCGTCGCGCAGCTTCGTCTCGGTCGGCCGGAACGCGAAGGCGCCCCCGGCGAGCTGCGGTTCGCCGTCCACGATCGGAGTGAAGGGCTTGGTGACCTCCGTCGTCGAGGACGTCCGTACGACCATGCGGGAGGTGACCGCCGTGGCGGTGAAGAGGTCCACCCGCCCGGCCTCCACGGCGTTCAGCCCGGCGACCTGGTCGGGGACGATGAGGATGTCGCTGCGCCGGTAGCCCGCCTCCACGGCGTGCTCGATCTGGGCGTACCCGGTGCCGGTGGCGATCCTCGCGCCCTTCCTGAACGCGTCCCCGTAGTCGTGCAGGCCCTTCGGGTTGCCCTTGCGCACGACGAACGCATCGGGCATCTGGTAGTCGGGATCCGCGAAGATGACCTGCTCGCAGCGTTCCGGAGTGACGTACATCCCGGCCGCCACGACGTCGAACTGCTGGGAGTTCAGCCCGGGTATCAGCGAGCCGAACTCGGTGGGCACGGGCTGCACGCGGTCCACCCCGAGCCGCTTGAAGACGACCTTGGCCAGCTCCGGCGCCTCGCCGGTCAGATCGCCGTTCCTGTCGATGTAACCGAACGGGATCTCACCGGCTATGCCCAGGCGGACGACCCCCGCCGCCCGCAGCCGGTCCAGCAGGTCACCGCCGCCCGTGGCCGCCGCCGTCGGCACGCGGGAACAGCCCGCGGCCCCCAGCGCGCCGAGCGCCGCGACCCCCGCGAGCAGCGACCGGCGTGAGGGCCCGGAGGCCTCTCGGAATCGTCTCGGTGGTTGCAGTGGTGGAGCCATGGCGGCGCGGCTACCCGAAGCGATGCGACTTATTCCGGCCGGTTTCGGCCCCGTTCGGCGGTCGGGCGGCCTTGACCGGCGCGGGACGATGCGGGGCACGGCGGACCGATTTCTCGAGATCTCCCTGGTCGAGCGCGGGATCAGCTGCACGGCCCGACTGCTCGGCGACCGGGCGCCGCTCACCTGCGAAGCCGTCTGGAAATCCCTTCCGCTGTCCGGCGACGTCCACCACGCCAAATACGCCCGCAACGAGATCTACGCCCTCTTCCCGTCCCTGGCGGAAACGGAACGGCCCCTGGAGAACCCGACCGTCACCCCCCTTCCGGGCGACCTGTGCTGTTCCTCCTTCACGGGGGCCGAGTCGGGCACGAAGTCCTACGGCTATCACCGCGAGGTCCGCCCCGGCACCACGGTCGTGGACCTGGCCCTGTGCTACGAGCGCAACAACCTGCTCCTCAACGGTGACGTGGGCTGGGTCCCCGGCACCGTCCGGGGCCAGGTGGTGGAGGGGCTGGACGCCATGGCCGACGGCTGCAACGACCTGTGGCGCACGGGCGCGGCCGGGGAGACGCTCAGCTTCCGGCGGGCGTGATCTCCGAGGCCGCCCCCGCCTCGTACAGCGCGTGGGCCGCCCGCAGGACGAGGTCGTCCCGGTGGCGGGCGGCCACCAGCTGCAGTCCGACGGGCAGCCCGTCGGCGTCGGTGCCCACGGGCACGGTCGCGGCGGGCTGCTGGGTCATGTTGAAGGGGTAGGTGAACGGGGTCCACCCCGTCCAGCGGCGGTGCCCGGACCCCTTCGGCACCTCCGCGCCCGCCTCGAACGCCGTGCGGGGCAGGGTCGGGGTGACCAGCAGGTCGTAGGTGTCGTGGAAGCGGCCCATCCGGCGGCCCAGGCCCATCCGGACGTCCACCGCGGCCAGGTACTCCAGCGCCGAGTACCGGGCCCCGGCACCGCAGATCTCCCGCAGCCCCGGCTCGAGCGCCTCCCGCTGCTCCCGGCCGAGGTGCTGGGTCACCCGCGCGGCGCCGGCGAACCACAGGGTGTGGAAGGCCTCCACCGGGTCGGTGAGGTCGGGGTCGGTCTCCTCGACGTACGCGCCGAGCCCGGCCAGCCGCTCCACCGCCCGCCGCACCGCCGCCGCGACCTCCGGGTCCACCCGCACCTGCCCGCCCAGCGACGGCGAGTACGCCACCCGCAGCCCGCGCACCCCGCCCGCGAGCCCCTCCGGGAACGAGCCGGGCGCCGGTCCGAGCGCCGACCAGTCACGGGAGTCCGGGCCGCCGATCACCTCCATCAGCAGCGCCGCGTCCGCCGCGTCCCGGGTCATCGGGCCGACGTGCGCCAGCGTGCCGAACGCGCTCGCCGGATACAGCGGCACCCTCCCGTACGTCGGCTTCAGCGCGAAGATCCCGCAGAACGCCGCCGGGATCCGGACACTGCCCCCGCCGTCCGTGCCCAGGGCCAGCGGTCCCGCGCCCAGCGCCACGGCCGCCGCCGCGCCCCCGCTGGAACCGCCCGCCGTACGCGTCGGGTCGTGCGGGTTGCGCGTGACACCGGTCAGCGGGGAGTCCGTCACCCCCTTCCAGCCGAACTCGGGGGTCGTCGTCTTGCCCAGGAACACCGCGCCGTGCTCGCGCAGCCGGGCCACCGACGGCGCGTCCTCGTCCCAGCGGCCCGCCGCCGGGTCGATGGTCCGCGAGCCCTTCAGGGTGGGCGCGCCGCGCAGCAGCAGGATGTCCTTCACCGTGACCGGCACCCCGTCCAGGAGCCCGCACGGCTCACCGCGCCGCCACCGCTCCTCCGACGCCCGCGCCCGCTCCAGCGCCTCCTCGGCGAACAGCCGGACGAACGCGTTCACCCGCGGCTGGATCTCCTCCGCCCGCTCCAGCGCCGCCCGGACCACCTCCACCGGGCCGAACTCGCCGCTGCGGTAGCCGTCGAGGAGCCGTACGGCGGTCAGCTCGGTGAGCGCGTTCATCCACCCTCCCAGGAACGTCAGTGACCCGGTACGTACCCGCGCTGCTTGTCGACCACGTTCACCAGCGGCCGGCCCGCCGCCCACAGCTCGAACAACTCGACGAACTGCTCGCCGAGTTCGTCCCGCCAGCCGGCCGTGTCCCCGCTCATGTGCGGCGACACGATCAGATCCGGGAGGTGCCACAGGGGACTGTCCGGGGGGAGCGGCTCGGTGTCGAAGACGTCCAGCGCGGCGCCCGCGATCCAGCGCCGCCGCAGTGCCTCGGCCAGCGCCTCCTCCACGACCAGCTGTCCCCGGCCGACGTTCACGAAGTGCGCGGAGGGCTGCATCACGCCGAAGCGGCGGGCGTCGAACATGCCGCGCGTCGACTCCGTCAGCGGCGCGGCGGCGATGACCCAGTCCGCGCGGGCCAGCAGCCGGTCGAGATCGTCCGGGCCGTGCACACCGGCCCGCGGGGCGCGGCCGACCAGGGCGGTCCTGACGCCGAGCGCGGTGAGCGTGCCGGCGACCGCCCGGCCGATCGGCCCGGAGCCGACCACGACGGCACGGGTCCCGGCGACCTTGCGGGACTCCCGGTGCCGCCAGGTCCGCTGCCGCTGGAGGTCCAGCGTCCGCGGCAGGTCCTTGGCGAAGGCGAGGACGAGGGCGGCGACGTACTCGGCGATCGGCCGGTCGAAGACGCCGCGCGCGTTGGTGACCACCGTGTCGGAGGCGGCGAGTTCCGGACAGAGCAGGTGGTCCACGCCCGCGCTCGCCGTGTGCACCCAGCGCGGCCGGGGCCCCTCGCCCGGCCAGGCGGCGCGCACCGCGCGCGAGGTGAAGTCCCACACCAGCAGCACGTCGGCGGAGGGCAGGCGCTCGGCGAGCGTCGAGTCGTCCGCGTGCTCCACCCGCACCCGGCCGGTGAGCCGGCCGAGGCGGGGGAGTGGATCGGCGTCGAGCACGAGCAGCGTGGGCGTGGTCATGAGCCGCCGTTTCTCCGGGCTGGCCGGGGTGGGGGAGCGGGGTGGCGGGGTGGCGGGATGTCCGGGAGCCGGACGGCCGGGTGCCGGGGAACGGAGTGGCCGGAGTCTGAGATGTGCGGATTGACCACGCTCGCACCCCGACCTGCCGTCGTCAACACGGGCGTTCCCGCCATCCGTTGCGTGCCCGTCTCCCCGTGTGAGGCCGGTGCCGACATGGACGTCTCCTTCCTCGGCGGCCCCGGCCCGCAGCGCGGTGTCGGTGTCGCCGCCCCCTTCGGCTTCGCGCTGGACCGCGAGCTGTGGCGCCGGGTGCCGGACGCGGTGTCCCCGCACCTGACCCGCACGCCGTACGTGCCGGTCGAGGTGAGTCTCGACCTGGCCCGGCTGATCAGCGAGCACGAGACCCTCGGCGACGCGGTGCGCACCCTCACCGCGGTCGCGCCCGAGGTCGTCGCCTACGCCTGTACGGCGGGCGGTTTCGTCGGCGGGATCGTCGGCGAGCGCGCGATGTGCGAGGCGATGAGCCGGGCCGGCGCGGTCCCGGCGATCACCACCTCCGGCGCGCTCCTGGAGGCGCTGGTGGAGCTGGACGTGCGCCGGGTCGCCCTGGTCACGCCGTACACCGTGTCGGTCACCCGGGCGCTGGAGGGCTGCGTCGCGCGGGTCGGCGTCACGGTCACCGGGTGCGCGTGCATGGGGCTGACCCGGCAGATCTGGAAGGTCACCTACCGCGAGGTGGTGGACATGGCGCGGCGGGCGGCGGTGCGCGGCCGGCTCGGCGCGGCGGACGCGCTGTTCCTCTCCTGCGCCGATCTGCCGACCTACGACGTCATCCCGCAGCTCGAAGCCGAACTGCGCATACCGGTCATCTCGGCCAACCAGGTGACCGTGTGGGCGGCGTTGCGCCGATTGGGTACCCGGGCGGTGGGACCGTATCAGGCGCTGATCGACGCGTCGGCGCGCTCCGGGACCGTACCGCCGGGCCGGGTGCCCGGCCCCGTACGGCCGGATGTGCCGGACGCGCCGGAAGAGAAGCAGCAGGAAGGCTGGACATGACCGCACTGGGATTCCTCTACCCGGGCCACTCCGCAGAGGACGACTATCCGCGTATCGAGCAGTTGCTGGGCAGCGACGTCCGGGTGGACCTGGTGCACACCGACATCGGTGAGGACGCGCACCGGGTGGACGCGCTGCTCCAGATAGGTGCTCCCGAGCGGCTGGCGGCCGGCCTGCAGCAGCTGCGCCTGTCGGGCGCCGAGGCGGTGGTGTGGGCCTGCACCAGCGGCAGTTTCGTACACGGCTGGGACGGCGCCCACGAGCAGGTGCGCAGCCTCGCCCGGGCGGCGGGCATGCCGGCGTCGTCGACGTCGTTCGCCTTCGTGCACGCGGTGCGGGAGGTCGGGGCGCGGCGGGTCGCCGTCGGCGCGACCTATCCGGACGACGTGGCCGTGCTCTTCGCCGAGTTCCTGCGGGCCGGCGGCACGGAGGTGACCGGGGTGCGCAGCTCCGGGATCGGCACGGCGGCGGAGGTCGGCGGCTGGGGCGAGGAGGAGCTGTTCGCCCTGGCCCGCGCGGCCGACACCCCGGACGCGGACGCGCTGCTCCTGCCGGACACGGCCCTGCACACGATCGCCCACATCCCCGCCCTGGAGAAGGAACTCGGCAAGCCGGTCCTCACCGCCAACCAGGTCACCGTCTGGGAGGGCCTGCGCCTGGCCGACCGTCGGGTGAACGCCCCCGAACTCGGCGTCCTGTTCACCCGGGAGCCGATCGTCCAGGTCTGAGGGCGACCCGGTACAACCTTGATCGACTCGCGGCGGTCTCACTCCCGTGAGCCCTGTGCCGCGCCTGGGCGCGGGGCGCCGGAACCAGGGAGTGAGCACCATGAGAGCCACCGTCGTCCGCCGTACCGTCCTGACCGCTTCCGCGGCAGCCCTCGCCCTTCTGGCCACCGCGTGCGGCGGCGGTGACGAGAAGGGCGGGAACGGCGGGGACGAGGCGGCGAAGGGCGACACCGCGTCGAGCGCTCCGGCCGCCAAGGCGCTGACCGCCGCCGAACTGGAGAAGCTCGTGATCGCCTCGGCCGACCTCGAGGACCACAAGGTCGCCGAGCCGGGCAAGGACGACGTCTTCGACCCCGGCACCCTCTCGGTCGAGCGGGCCGAGTGCGAGCCCGTCGCCCAGGCGCTGTCGTCCGTGCCGACGGGCAAGCCGGCGGCGAGCGCCCAGCGGCTCGTCACCCAGGAGTCCGAGGCGGCGAAGGAGGGCATGCCGGACCTCGCGGAGCTGACGGAGAAGGAGGCCGAGGAGGCGATGCTCGACTCCCTCGACATCACCAAGACGATGACCTCCCTCCGGTCCTACGACGCCGACGGCGCGGAGCAGGCCCTCGCCGCGCTGCGGGAGGCCGGCAAGAAGTGCGCCGGGGGCTTCACCATGTCGATCGACGGTGAGAAGCAACAGGTCACCAAGGTCACCGAGGAGAAGCTCGCAGCCGGCGAGGACGCGGTCGCCTGGACGGTGGGCACCGAGCTGGACGGCACCTCCGCCGACACGAAGGTCGTCGTCTTCCGCCAGGGCACCACGCTCGCCGGATTCTCGTCCTTCAACATCGCGGCGGTCAGCCGGGGCGAGGCGTTCGAGCAGCCGACCGCCGTCATCGAGGCGCAGGAGGCCAAGCTCGGCTGATCCGCGCCCCCCGTGGACCGGGTGACGTTCCTCTCCCGGTCCACGGGGTCCACGGAGACGGTGCCGTGCGGCGCACACGGAAGAACCCCGGTCCCGCTGGAGCGGGGCCGGGGTTCTCGTCGAGCGCCGGGCAGGCCTTGCACCTGCATCTCCCCGCAGGAAGCGGGGCGTCTTTCCTTGGACCACCAACGCGTGATCACTGTCGGGGGGCGACCCCCTCAGCGAGCAAGATGATCGTATCGCATGATCGCCGGGCGTGCACATCGCGGAGCGCCGGAGAAGGAGGAGGGAATAACCGGGGACCGTCTCCTGTTACGTCGCGCAGCGACCGTCACACCCCACAGGAGGCACCCCACCATGGCCGCAGACGCCGCAGAGGAGATCCGGGGCACCGCCCACGGCACCGCACCCGTCCCGCTCTCCGTGCTGGACCTGGTGACCGTCGGCGCGGGCCGGACCGCGAGCGACGCCCTGCGGACCAGCGTGGACATCGCCCGCCTCGCCGAGTCCCGCGGCTTCCACCGCTACTGGGTCGCCGAGCACCACTCCATGCCCGGTGTGGCCTCCTCCTCGCCCGCCGTGATCCTGGCCCACCTCGCCGCCCACACCGGGCGCATCCGCCTCGGCTCCGGCGGGGTGATGCTGCCCAACCACGCGCCGCTGGTCATCGCCGAGCAGTTCGGCACCCTGGAGGCCATGGCGCCGGGACGGATCGACCTCGGGCTCGGGCGCGCCCCCGGCACCGACGGCGCCACCGCGGCCGCCCTGCGCCGCAGCGACCGGCTGAACGAGGGCGCCGACGACTTCCCCCAGCAACTCGCCGAGCTCACCCGCTTCCTGGACGACGACTTCCCCGACGGGCACCCCTACCGGCGCATCCACGCCGTTCCCGGCCCGGTGCAGGCGACGTCACCCGGTGGTGTGCAGTCCCCGCACCGGCCGCCGATCTGGCTGCTCGGCTCCTCCGGCTTCAGCGCCCGGCTGGCCGGCATGCTCGGCCTGCCGTTCGCCTTCGCCCACCACTTCTCGGCGCAGAACACCGTCCCCGCGCTGGACCTGTACCGCGAGACCTTCCGCCCGAGCGAGGTCCTCGACGCGCCCTACGCCCTCATCGGCGTCTCCGCGCTCGCGACGGACGACGAGAAGGAGGCCCGCCGCCAGGTGCTGGCCGCCGCGCTCAACATGGTCCGGCTGCGCACCGGCCGCCCCGGCCTGGTCCCGACACCCGAGGAGGCGGAGGCGTACGACTTCAGCCCCATGGAGCGGGAGTTCGTCGACTCCTGGAACGCCAACGTGATCCACGGCACCCCGGACGAGGTCCGCGTCGGCCTGGACGAGCTGCAGAAGCGCACCGGCGCCGACGAGTTGATGCTCACCGCCAACGCCCACGGCGGCGACGTGCGCCTGCGCTCCTACGAACTGATCGCCGACGCCTACGGGTTGCCCACGCCCGCCTGAACCCCGGGCGTGCCCAGCAGTTCGGAGATGCGGTCCGGCGACACCGGACGGGAGTAGAGCCACCCCTGACCGGTGTCGCACCCGATCCGGCGCAGCCTCGTCGCCTGCGCCGAGGTCTCCACGCACTCCGCGGTGACCGTCAGGCCGAGCCGGTGGGCGAGCTGCACCATCGCCTCGACGATGACCTCGTCCGCCGGGTTCGGCGGGGCGGCGGCGCGTTCCTCGTACTGGAAGCCCCGGACGAAGGAGCCGTCCAGCTTCAGCACCGACACCGGCAGCCGGCTGAGGTAGGCCAGGTTCGAGTAGCCGGTGCCGAAGTCGTCGATGGCGATGCGCACGCCCATGTCGCTGAGCGCCTTCAGGGCCTCGATCGGCCGGCCGGAGGAGCCCATCACCGCCGACTCGGTCAGTTCCAGCTGGAGCAGTTCCGGCGCGAGGCCCGTCTCCTCCAGGGTGGCGGCGACGTCCGCCACCAGGTCGGAGTCCCAGACCTGACGGACCGCCACGTTCACGCTGACGAAGATCGGCGGTTCGTCCGGGTGCTCCAGCTGCCAGTCGCGGGCCTGCCGGCAGGCGGTGCGCAGCACCCAGCGGCCGAGCGGCACGATCGAGCCGTCCTCCTCCGCGAGTGAGATGAACCGATTCGGCGTCAGCGTGCCGAACCGGGGGTGGTGCCAGCGGACCAGTGCCTCCACCCCGTGCACCCGGTCGTCCTCCATGCCCACCAGCGGCTGGTACTCCAGCGCGAACTCGCCCCGGTCGATGGCCGGGCGGAGCGTGGAGGCGAGGGCCTGGCGGGTCACGCGGGAGGCGTTGCGCTCCGGGTCGAACAGCGTCCAGCGGGCCTTGCCGTCGGCCTTCGCCCAGTACAGCGTGGTGTCGGCGGCCTGCATCAGCGCGGTGGGCGTGGTCCCGGCGGCGTGCCGCTCGACCACCCCGATCGACGCGGAGACCGACAGCCGGCGCCCGGAGAGGTCGAAGGGGGCCTGGACCGCGTCGAGCAGCGACTCGGCGAGGTCGGCGAGCTGCTCGGTGCCGGTGGAGTCCTCGACCAGCAGCGCGAACTCGTCCCCGCCGAGCCGGGCGACCAGCGGGGTGCCGGTCCTCGCCCGGCCCGCCTCCTCCGCGCAGCGCGTCAGCCGCTCGGCGACGGCGGCCAGCAGCTGGTCGCCGACGCGGTGGCCCAGGGTGTCGTTGACGGCCTTGAACCCGTCCAGGTCGAGGTAGCACAGCCCGATCCGGCCGGTGCCGCCCTCCTCGTACGTCTCCGCCTCCAGCGCGGCCGTCAGCCGTTCGAGGAACAGGGTGCGGTTGGGCAGCCGGGTCACCGGGTCGTGCATCCGCAGGTGCCGCAGCTGGGCCTGGAGTTCGCGGTGGTCGCCGATGTCGGCGACCGACAGCAGCACCCCCTCGTCGTCGGCGGGCAGCGGGGTGACCGTCACCCGCACCCACAGCGCGTGCCCCTCCGGGTGCTTCAGCCGGCGCGTGCAGCGCAGCCCGGCCCGCCGTCCGCGCAGCATCTCCCGGTAGGCGTGCCAGACGCGGGCGTCGGAGACCAGGTCCACCAGGTCGGCGGCGACGGCACCGGTCAGGGCCTCCGGGGCGCGGCCCAGCAGGGTGGCGAGGGCCTCGTTGGCGCCGGTCACCGTGCCCCCGCGGTCGACCACGGCCATGGCGAGCGGCGCGGCCGTGAAGACGGAGCGGTACGACGGGGACGGCGGGGCGGAGGGGGGCAGCGGGGCGGAGGGGGACGACGGGGGCGGGGATTCCGCACACGGAGACGTGGTGATCTCACTCTCTGTGACGTTCGACCGGTCGATTTCCGTCGCGGGCGCCGGCCCTTCGGACGTTCCGCTCACCGCTCGCTCCCGCAGTGCACTCGATCGCTGTCCGTGCAGAAAGTCTCAGGAAAGTGTGCCGATCATAGAGGCCCAGGTCGGGGCCTTCCAGTCACTGTCCGGTTTCCGGGGCGGATCCGCATCCCTGACCGATCGTTTCCGCTCATGGAGGGACGGGTTCTGCGGGCCTCCGACCAGTTGTGACGTTCCGTGAGTGCCCGGGGCGTCGGTCCCGCCCGGATACCCGCGTTTCTCACTCGTCCGGTGCAGCCGGACATGACGCAGTACGACAAATCCCCACAATCTGGGTGCGGTGTCCCGTGAACCGTCTCCCGGAGGTCCCCGTGCCGCGTCAGCTCACCCCGAGAGGCCTCGGCCGTGAGACTCTCCGGGAACGACTGAGCCGATCGGGTGCCTCGGGCGTACGGCCCCGGCTGCGCAGCACCGCCGCGATGTGCACCACGATGTCGGCGCTCGCGGCGACCTCGATGGTGAACGTCCCCTCCACCGCCGAGCCCTTCTCCGTGGCGCCCTGCGTCCTCACCCGCACCGCCGCCCACCACTCCGAGGGCCTGGACACCTGGAACGCCGCCTACCCCCGCCCCACCCGCAGCCTGGACGCGGTGATGGTGTTCCTGTCCTTCCCCGACTCCCACCCCCTGGCCACGCCCCTCGAACTCTCCGCCGACCACTTCCCCGCCACCAGCCGCTTCTTCGAGCAGGCCTCCTACGGCAGGTTCACCCTCCGCCCGCACGCCCTGCGGCAGTGGCTGCGCATGCCGCGCCCCTCCACGGCGTACGACATACGGCGCGACTGGACCGTCACCCACCGGGCCGCCTATCTGCGGGACGCGCTCTCGGTGGCCGACCGGCACGTCGACTTCTCGCGCTACGACATCGTGTACTTCGTCGCCGACCCGGACGCGCCGGGCGTGAACTCCGACGCCACCAAGGTCGTCAACCTGGACCGTCCGCTGCGCGTCGACGGCGCCGACATCCGGCGGATCGTCACCGTGTTCGAGAACCACCCCCCGGACCGGCTCGTCCTCGCCCACGAGACCGGGCACGTCTTCGACCTGCCCGACCTCTACCACCGGCCCGCGGACGGCAAGGGCGACTGGGACACCCACGTCGGCGACTGGGACCTGATGGGCAGCCAGTTCGCCCTCGCTCCCGACCTCTTCGGCTGGCACAAGTGGAAGCTGGGCTGGCTGGAGTCCCGGCAGGTGCGGTGCGTGCAGGACGCGGGGCCGGTACGGCTGACGCTGGAGCCGCTCGGGGCGGGGCCGGGGACGCCGGTGACGGGCGCCGCCGGGGCGCCGTCCTTCGGCCTGGGGCGGGGCACCAAGCTCGCGGTCGTGCGCACCGGGCCCGACAGCGTGCTCGCCTTCGAGGCCCGCGGGCCGGTCGGCAACGATCACGCGGCCTGCCGGCAGGGGGTGCTGGTGTACCGGGTGAGCAGCGGCACCCGGTCGGGGCGCGGCCCCATCGAGGTCGTCGACGCCCACCCGCACACCGAGGCGTGCGGGGAGGACTCGGTCTACCCGCCGCTCGCCGACGCCCCGGTCGCCCTCGGCGAGAGCTTCACGGTGCCCGGGGAGTCCGTACGGGTGGCGGTGGAGGGGCGTACGGCGTCGGGGGCGTGGACGGTGCGGATCAGCGCCGGGTAGATGCCGCGTGGACGCCGGGCAGATGCGGAGAAGGCCCCCCGCTTGCGCGAGGGGCCTTCTCCGTGTCGTGCGCCGCCAGGGACTCGAACCCCGGACCCGCTGATTAAGAGTCAGCTGCTCTAACCAACTGAGCTAGCGGCGCCTGCTGACGTCGTAGACATTAGCATCACGTCCGGCGGGAGGAAAAATCGATATCCGCACGGCCGCGCGGGCCGCCCGTACGGCCGCCCACAGCAGGACCTCCGGACCCGGCAGCCAGGGGTGACGGGTGTCGGGGGCGACGAGCCAGCGGGAGTCCGAGCGGGGGGCGGACGCGGTCGCGCCGGTGGGGGCGGGGACGGTCACCGCGTCGCCGGTGCCGTGGCACAGCAGGGGCGGGACGCCGTCGGTCCGCGCGCCGTGCGTGTCGTGTGCGCCGCACGTGTGGTGTGCGCCGTGCGTGCCCCACTCCTCCCACTCCATCAGGGCCGGGAGCCGCTGTGCCGTGCCGGGCGCGGCGAACAGCAGCATCCGGCCCCGGAACTCCGCCACCGGACCCGAGCCCGGACCCTCCTCCCACATCCGGTCCAGCATCCGGCGCCCGAAGACCGTCGGCGCGCTCACCACGTCGAAGACCACGCCGCAGGGCAGCACGACCGGGGCGTCCGGCCGCTCGTCCCAGTGCGAGAGCGTGCTGCGCGGATACGTCCCCGCCGAGGCGAGCCAGGTGGCGCCGTCGGGGGTGACGCCGCTGGCGTCGGAGGCATTCCGTGGACTGCTCATGACGGATACGTCTACTCGGCGTGAGGGCGCGGTTCCACAGGGTTGCGGAAAACGGGGACGCGGGGACAGGGGGAGGGGTATCTTGCCCGCCCGGCATATGCCCGACTCATACGGGGTCGGCGTGCACCGGCCCCTCTCCGCCCCGCATCAGGTCCCGGCCGAACTCGACCATCTTCTTCGCGTAGTCCTCGGTCCACTCGGCGCGCTCGGCGATGTCCGCCGGCGTCAGCCGGTCGAAGCGGCGGGGATCGGCGAGCTGGGCCGCCGCCAGCGCCTGGAACTCCGTCGCGCGGTCCGCCGCGGCACGGAACGCGAGCGTCAGCTCGGTCGCCCGCTCCAGCAGCGCGCGCGGATCGTCGATCGACTCCAGGTCGAAGAAGTGCTCGGGGTCGGAGGCCGCCTCCGCGGGCTCGAACAGCAGGGGCGCGGGGCGTAGCCGCGGCTGGTCCCGGCGCGGCGTGTGCTCCGCCATGACTTCTCCTTCGTACGTCGCGGTCGGCCCCCCTGGAGGGCGGGCCACCGTCCATTGTCCCGCGCCACCGCAAGAGGGCCTGAGTGCTGCCGCCCGCGGGACCGCGTGAATGGCTTCCCAGCCGTCCGGGCGCTATTCCCCGCCAAGGGCTTCGAGGGTGCCGAAGCGGACGGCTGCCCGCGCGGACACGGAGGACCGCTTCCGCGGATCACCGCCGTCCACGGCACCGGTTCAGGACGCCCGACGACGACTTCGCGCCGCGTACGGTGCTCCGCCCGCCGTGCGTACGGCCTGGCCGCGCGACGGGGCGGCACCGGCCGGGCGTGCCCCCGGAGGACCCTTGCCGCGGGGTGTGCCGCTTTCCCGGGAAGTGACACACCCCACCTTTTGTCAAACCGCGATCAAGCATTACAAAGCCTCTTCCAAACGTAACGATCATCACGTGTTTTAAGTGGATCTTGTGGCGTCATTGTCCGTTTGCTGCCCATTGACCTGACGCCCTGTTAGGAGTTTGGTTACCGGGAGCAACTGCGTGGACGGGGTGTGACGGGGGTGTGAAGCCGGACTCAAGGCGGGGTCGGGTTCGGCGGAATCCTGTTGGGCGCGGTGCCGGACGTCGGGACGGGGGCTGGACGAGGCTGATTTCGGGAGTTCACGGAGCGGGCCGTTCGGTGGGCGGCCGGGAATTCGGAAATCCCCTCCGGCTGAAGCAGGCCGTCATGGACGGAGTCCCGTTCTTGTTCTGCGCATGATTGCCGGAAGAAGTGCACGGCGTGAAGATCCCCTCACGCGGACGAACTATCGAGGAAGACGTGATGAAGAGCATCCGCACAATGAAAAGGGCGACTGCCTTCGCTGTGTCGTTCGCGGCGGTGGCGGCCGTGATGGCGACCGCCGCCCCGGCGCATGCGGCGGAGTACGAGACCTCCGACAACTGCAATGTTCCATGGATCACCTGCTCGTACGGTGATCTGTGGCTGTTCTACAACTCGAAGGAGATAGCCGTCCAGGACGGCTACTACAAGTCGGCGTTCGCGAGTTTCTACAGCAACGTCTCCGACCACTGGGGCACGAGCCAGTACCAGGGATCGTCGCTGACGACCTACCGGTACGTCTTCGGCAACGGAGGCAATGGAAACGGCCAGTACATGAAGAACAATTCGGCGTCCGTGCAGAACTGCGCCCGGGACGACAACTACCGCGTGTACTACAACTCCGGCTACGGCGGAACGTCCCAGTACTTCGCGAAGAACGGCCCCTACGGGGACTGCAACATCACCAACCTGATCTCCGCGTTGAAGAACAACAACGCGTCCTCCCACTTCGCATAAGAAGGAACCCCTGTGAAGCGCATCAAGCGGACAGCCGCCGCGGTAGCCCTGACCGCTTCGGTTCTCCTGGTCAGTGCCTGTTCCTCCGGCACGGTCCCGGACGCCACGGAGAACGCGGCCGACGGCAAACCGATCGTGAACAAGGAGAACTGGCCCGAGAAGATCCCCAGCAGTGGTCTGGCCAAGAACCTGTCCCTTCCGCTGGAGACGTACATGGCCTCCTACGAGGACCAGGTCACCGTCGAGCAGGCGGCCAACGATCTTCAGCAGTCCTGCATGAAGGACTACGGCATCGACCTGACGCTGCCGCGGGCGGGCGCCAACCCGCCTCCCAGCGACAACGACGCCAACATCGAACGCCGTTACGGCATCACCGACCGGGCCGAGGCGGAGAAGTACGGCTACGAGCTTCCCCCGGCGCTGCGGGAGCACACCCGGCAGCCCATGCGGGAGCTGTCCGGCGTCGAGGTCGAGGTCCTGACCGGCCACACCGAGCCCGAGCCGGTCGAGGCCGCCCAGGGAGCCAGGGCGGCGGGGCCGCTCGCCGCCCCCGGCCAGGGCGTCAAGCCCGCCCGGGCGGAGTACAACGGGAAGAAGCTGAAGTCGGGCGGCTGCATCGGCTGGTCCAGGGAACAGCTCGGCGTACGGGAAGCCGACCCGGTCGTCGTGGCGGAGCTCGCCGGGGACAGCCTGATGGAGTCGATGAAGGACGACAAGGTCGTCGAGGCCACCGCAGCGTGGTCCTCGTGCATGGACGGCAAGGGGCACGAGGGACTCGCCGATCCGTACAAGGCGATGGACCGGGGTGTCACCAGTGACGGCAAGCCGTCGCAGGAGTCCATCGCCCTGGCGGTCGACGACATCGACTGCAAGGAGCAGACGGACCTGGTGAAGATCTGGTTCGGTGTGGAGTCCGCGATCCAGAACGAGCAGATCACCGACAACAAGAGCCGGCTGACCGGCGTCAAGGAACAGCACGGCAAGGAGGTCGCCGCCGCGCGCGAGCAGGCGGCGGCTTCCGCTCGATGACGGTCGGTACGGTGCCCGGACCACACGTGGTCCGGGCACCGTACCGATGACGGCGTGTGTGCCGGTTGCCGGGCGCACGGACGACGCCCCCCGGCGGCGGCCCGGCAAGGCCTCGTGCGGGCACGGGGCGCGTTCGGCGGGGCGTCGTTTCGCAGCCGCCGGTGCAGGACCCCGTCGCGCGCAGGATGATGCCGTCCGCCGCTCCGCGCCGCCGGAAGCCCCACGGGGTTCCGGCGGCGCGTCGCGCGTGACGGTCCGGGCCGCCTGCGGTGTCAGGCCGCCTGCACGCCGGCGAGCTTCTTCGCGGCCCTGATGCGCTCGGGGTCCCCGATGTTCTGGGTCCCGGCCCCCTTGCCGGGGGTGATGCTCCATTGCCTGAGGGTCTCCGCGACCAGGGCGAGCTTCGCCGACCCCGGCGGGACGTCGATGAAGAAGGCCGATTCCTTGGGCGACTCCGTGTCACCGCCCCACCTGACGACCCCCTGGAGCTCGGCGAGGATGTCCCGGATCGCCGTGACCTGGTGGGGGAAGAAGTTGCCCTTGACCCCGAGCGGGTAATTGTCCGGGTACAGCGCCAGCGCGGTGCCCGACAGGTGGTTGGATTCGAAGTCCGCCTTCACCCGCCGGTCGTCGCTGTACCCGACGACCTGTCCGCGGCTCGCCTCGAGCCGGGTGACGTCGTAGTGGAAGCGCTGCGCCACGTAGGCCAGGACGGTCCCCACGTCCCCTTCTCGCAGGACGACCCGGAGGTCTGTTCCCGGTATGTCGTAGGGAGCGGTGCCCGACGAGCGCGCGGTGAGGACGTCCCAGCCGTTCGCCGACCTGGGCCCGTTCCACGAGGCGTCGGCGGCCTGGGCGGTGCCGGGAGCGAGAAGGCCCTCCCCGGTGGCGAGCAGCGTGGCTCCGGCGGCGACACCGGTGAACCCTCTGAGCAGGGTGCGGCGCGAGAAATCGGTGTTCATGAGATCACTCCAGAAGTTTTTCTGACTCGCTTGCGCAGGTGTACGGAGGTGCCGGCCGAGACGAGGGCGGCACCCGCCAGCAGGCACACGAACACGGTGACCGACGTCGAGACGTACTCCACGGTCGATCCGTCGGAGTACACGCAGGCGTTTCGAAGAGGCCAGTACTGTTGCTCGATGGCCGCCAAGCCGGCGCCGGCGTCGTTCCGGCTCGTGCACAATTCGGGGAAAGGGCCTCCCACGGTGACGGAGAACCAGCCGTAGCAGTACACCGCCACCGCCGAGGAGGCCAGGACCAGGGCGACGAGCGCGTAGATTCTGGGCACGGGCAGCGGCGGGTGGTTCAGCAGGACGAGGACCACCACGATGCCCACCGCCGCGGTGACCAGGCCCGCAGCCAGCAACGCACCCATCAGGAACATGTGAGACCTACCTCTTCTCCGCCTTCTGCGCGGCAAGGAAACTAGCCCGGCGCGCCACCTGCTGGTCGATGAGTCTCTGCAGCGTCTCGGTGAAACCCGCGTAGAACTCGCTCATCACGGAGTCGGACTCGTTCCACGGTTCCTTGCCCAACGGGCAGTTCCTGTGGATGAGGAGCGCACGGGTGGAGGACAGCAGCGTGTCGTCCAACTGGCCCTCCAGGAACGCCTTCGCCGTCGTCTGGATGTTGTCCGTGACGCCGCCGAACCGGTAGAGCTTGAACTCGCTGAAACGCGTCAGGTGACCCGTTCCGATCAGGATCCTCCTCAGTTCCTGGACGATGTTCGTGTTGCCGTTCTTGAGGCGCTCGGCGACCAGGAACCCGTCGATGTCCTCGATGAGGTCGCCCAGCGCGAACGTCGACGCGACATCGGGCCTGCACAGCGTCTTGCGGCAGAAGTCCAGGGGCGACGCGTTGTCCGAGCGGCTCCACTCACCGTAGAACGTGAGCAGGTCTCCGCCCCAGCTCGCCAGTTCGGCGCGGTTCGCCTTTCCCGCCCCGGCGTTGCCCTTGAGGAAGTAACCGCTGGCGCTCGCCGCGAGGTGGTCCGGATTGATGAGGGCGCCCATGGACGGGTCGGTGTACGCGTAGTCCCTCGACCGGCCGAGCCCTCGGTCGGAGGCGTAGCTGATGAAGGCGTCGTCGACCTCGCCGAACAGCGCTCTCCACCGGCTGTCGGTGTACTTGTCCCAGCGCATGAACTGCAGCGAGAGCTCGTTCGGATCACCCTTGCCGTAGGAGACCGCGGTGTCGTACACCTTCTGCACGTAGGCGATGAACTCGTCGACCGACGAGCCGCCCGGATCGTTGACCGATTCCTGCCCGAAGTCGGCGCCGGGGCGGTGCGCCACCGCGTCCAGCCCGAAGGTGTCCGAACCGTTGGCGAAGTTGAACTCCTTGATCTGGTTGAACGCCCAGTTCTGCGGCAGCGGGAAGCCGAGGTTTCCGGAGAAGCCGTAGGACATGCCGGAGACGTACGCATAAGGAACGTAAGTGGCCCCGGAGACGCTGGCGCACACGTTCCGCGAGCCGTAGACACCGGCGATGTACTTGCTGCCGTTGCTCTTGAGCGCGTCGTTCACCCCGGAGAAATAGTCGATGATCAGGTCCATGTCCGCGGAGGTGGCGTCGTAGTCGACCGCGAAGTAGATGACGGTGCCTCTGTTGAACCCGTACCCGGCGGCACGGCCGTGCGCCAGGCTGCCGTGCAGGTAGCCGTTGCTGTACTTGAAGTCCGCGAGACTGCGTGCGTCGTACTGCCAGATGGGGATGACGTTCAGCCCGGCGGAGAAGATGGCGTCCAGCTCGCCGGGCTGGATCTCCTTGTTCAACGTGCTCCCGGGCGGCTCGTCCAGGTAGCGGCCGACGGCACGGTATCCCTCCCGGTAAAGGGCTTCCGCCCGCTGGGGGGTGATGGTGAACCGGGTGTCACAGGCGTTGACCTTCCGGTCGGGGTTCCCGTAGGAGACGAGCAGCTGCGCCCAGGTGTCGAAGTCGGCCTTGCCGGTCACGCCGATCGCGGAGAAGCTCTGGAACTTCCTGACCCAGTCCGTGAGATCGGCGTCGAACGTATTGCCGAAGGTGGCGATGTCACCGCTCGCGTTGGACGGGCCGTTCGCCACGCACGCACCGGTGAAGAGCTGCACCCACGTGCCGCTGTCACCCTCCGAGAGGGTGTGGGCCTTCAGGCCGGCCACGGTGCCGGGGCCGAAGACACCGTTGGCCTGGTCCTCGGGGATGCCCGATTCGTACTGAATGGCCTTCACCAGCGACTGCTGGACGTCCCTGGAGAAGAAGCCGTCGCACGGACCGATGTAGAAGGTCGACTTGTCGAAGTAGCGGCCGTTGAGCCACTGCTGCATGAAGCGGATCTGCTCCAGCCCGCCGGACAGGAATATGTAGGCGTCCATGGTCAGCAGGGCCTTGAACACCTTCGGGCGCACCGTGCCGTCGATGTAGGTCGCGGAAAGGCCGATGTCCCGCATCATCGTGTTGATGCCGGCCTGGGTCGCCTGGGACATCTCCCCGTCGATGGCGCCCGCGCTGTAGCCCTTGCAGTACATCCCGCACTGGATGATCTTGACGATGTTCTTGTTGGACTCGCCGATTTTGATGGCGCCCTTGGCCTGCAGCCGTGACAACGTCGTCGGGCCGAACGCGTTGGACAGAGCCGTGATGCCGAGTTCGTGCTGCAGCGCACGGGTCAGGGCATACATGGTGTTCCAGCCGGTTTTGCCGTTCTCCGTGACCGGGCTGTAGCCGGAAACGTTCTTGTAGGTGGAGTTGACCCACTTCTGGGCCTGGAGCACCATTTCGTCAGCCATTACGGCAAGCAACCTTTCGCTCGTGAGGAAGCAGGGTGTTCTTCCGGACGGGGCCGACGCCTGTCCGGCCTCACGGGAAGGGGCCGGGCAGGAGCAGGCGCGGGGTGAGACGTGTCAGTCGCGCGCTGTGGTGACGGCGGCCGGAACCTCGCCGTCGGCGCCCTTCCCGCAGGAACGCGCCCGGCCGCGGCGGCCCTTGCTCCGGCGGACGGGGTCGGCGCGCCGGGCGCGGACACCGGGACCGCCGGTGGCGCCCGGGCCGTCCGCCCCGCTCACCGCGGACGGCACGGTGTCGGGAGCGGTTCCTCCTGGAGACCGTGACGGCGATACCGGGGAGAGGGGCAACGATGATTGACCGGGCGCGCGGCCAGGTTCACAAAAGCCCCCTCTTGACGGCCGGACGTGAAGCGCGCCCACAGCCTCACTTGAAGTGATCTTTCCTTCAAGGGATTTCCACGCCAGGGTTCCATGAAGGACAAAAGTTGGCCGAAAAGTGAAACCCGACGCTGGAAAAGTGCCCCATTCGCCGGAAACTCCGGATGTCTCACCGGAAACAAACCCGAGGGGGCATCTGCCGACTTATCGGCGAAAATGTCCGTCGGTCGGGACCGGGTGTCGAGGGACCTCGACCGGAACACTCATCGGTGAGATCCCTGGATTACTCGCCGGCTCAACGCCCCGATCACCCTCGAATTGCCGTCGGGCACCCTCGGCCCACGCCCCGATCGTCCTTTTCCGTCGGCAACCGCGGCCTCCGGCGCATTGTCCCGACGGTCTGCCCCTCCCGCATGAGCCGCGCCCGGGCGTGTGGAGTTCCTCCCGTCCGTGGCCACGGGCAGTGCTTTCTCGCCGCCGGGGACGACGCGTCCGCTCAAGCGGACGTGAACGGCGGGAGCCGCCACCCCACCCGGTGTTCCGCCAGGTGCGCCAGCACGGCGTGGTTCGCCTCCCAGCCGTCCGGGAACTTGACCAGCGTGCCCAGCTGGACCGGCTCCGTGGACGGGTAGTCGTCCAGGAGGCCGGTCACTCCCTCGCGGCAGACCACGATGCAGGCGTGCCGGTGGCGGGAGGCCAGGACGCACAGGCGGCCCGTCTCCAGGTGGAAGGCGGTGGCGTCGGGACGGCCGGAGAGGGGGTGGAGGACCACCGTGACGTCGTACTCGCGGCCCTGGAGCCGGTTCGCCGTGTCGACGGTGACGTCCGCCACGCCCAGTTCCGCGAGGGCCGCCCGTACGGCGGCGGCCTGGTCGCGGTGGGCGGTGCCCACGGCGATGCGGTCGGCGGTGAGGGGGGCGGGGTCCGGGGAGCGTTCGGAGGTCGCCGCGCCGCCCCGGTCCAGGAGGCGGCGTACGACGAGCGCCACCGCGCGGATCGCCTCCGGGTCCGTGCGCGGGGTGTGACGGGCGGGGAGTTCCAGGAGGCCCCAGCCGGTCTCCGCCGCCTCGTCGATCACCCGGTCCGGGGCCGAACCGTCCGACGGGACACCGAAGGAGAGACGGCGGTCGCCGTGGTCCGTGCCGCTGCGGAACGGGGTGTACGGGTAGAAGGCGTCGGAGACCAGGGGCGCCGCCGACGCCGGGAGGCGCCAGGACACCGGCAGGCGGTGCTGCGGCAGTTCCGGGTTGTGGGCGAGCAGGGTGGTCACGGCCGAGGCCGACGGGTCGTACGACAGGCCCGCCCACTGCTCGCCGCCCACGATGGAGAACGGGTCCAACTGGCCCGGATCACCCACGAACAGGGCCCGCTCGAACAGGTTGGCCACGGCGAGCAGCGCGTCCGAACGCATCTGGTACGCCTCGTCGACGATCGCGTGCTCCCACGGCTCGACGCCCTTGACGTGCGCCCACTTCGCCGCCGTGGAGATCACCACGGGCAGGCCGGTGAGATCGGCCGCCTTCGCCGACGTACGGACGCTGTCCAACGCGTCGAGCGCCTTGTCGTACGGGTCGGTGTCACTGCTGTGCAGCCGGCCCACCGGCAGGTCCGGGTTCTTCTCGGCGAGGCGGAGGACCAGGTCGTCGACCTGGGCGTTGGTCTGCGCCACGACCATCAGGGGGCGGCCCGCCTCCGCCAGTTCCAGCGCCGCCCGCACCACCAGCGTGGACTTGCCGGCGCCGGGCGGGGAGTCGACGACGACACCGCGCGCGGCGCCGCGCAGGGTGTCGCGGAGGATCGCTTCGGTGGCGCGGGAGGCCGCCGCGCCGGGGTCGAACACGGCCTGCCGGGCAGGGGTGGTCACAGCACGTCCTCCTCGGTCACCGGGTCGGCGGGCTCCGGTACGGCCTCCTCACCGGGCGGACCGCCATGGGTCCACGGGGTCTCCTCCGGGTCGGGCAGCTTCGCGCCGCCGCGCGGTTCGTGTTCGAACAGCGTGAAGCACACGCGGTCGCCCTTCTCCGGGACCGACCCCTCCTCCGGCTCCTTGCCGCGGCCCATCTTGTCCATGACGCGCAGGACGAGGAGACCGCCCTCCGGACCGTCCTCGTAGCCCACGAACTCCACCGTCTGCGGCTTCCCGCCCAGCGAGCGGTACGCCCGCGCCCGCTCGCCGAGATGCGGGCGGTCGTCCGTGCGGACGGTGACCAGCGGGCGCGGGCTCGGCCGCCTGCTCTCGCTGTACGCCATCACCACGTCGACCACCTCACCCGCGAACGCCTCCCCGGACAGCCGCCGGGCCGCCATCACCAGCGGGTCGTCGAGCGCCTCCTGCGCCTCAAGACGGGCCTGCTCCCGCTCGCGCGCGGCGAGCTTGTTGGCCGCGGTCACCGCGTCGTCGCGGCGCGGCTGCGGCGGCTCACCGGACAGGACCCGGTCCCGGTGACCGGTGAACGACCAGCGGTCGCGCGTCCACCGCTCCTCGACGCGCGCGCCCTCCGGGAGCTTCGCCAGCAGGTCGAGGCCCCGCCACACCGCGTCCCAGGTGGGCCGGGTGCGGCTCTCCACCAGCGCGCGGATCTCCCGTTCGGCCCCGGTCAGGGCGCCGAGGCGGTCGTCGGCCTCCAGGCCGTCCTCCGCCGCCGCGAACGCGGTACGGGCACGGTCGTAGCGCTCGATCGCCGGGGCGAGCAGCTTGTTGTCGAACGCCGGGTCGGTCGCCGGGCCCGCGGGCGGGCACACCAACTGGCCGTCGGCGTCCCGCGCGAGCTCGGCCTCCCGCGCGGCCTCCGCCCCCGAGCGTCCCTCGGGCGGGTCGATCCAGGCGAGCAGCGCCCCCAGGTGCTGGTCCTCCAGGGAGGACTGCCCGGTCGCCCAGTGCCGGGCCAGTACGTCGGTCATGGCCAGCAGCAGGGAGGAGCCGGGCACCCGGGCCCGCTCCCCGAAGTGCGTCAGCCACCGCCCGAGCAGCGGCACCCGGGGCGGCGCCGGGAACGGGGCCTCCGGGTCCTGCTCCGCCGTGCGCCGGAACCGCATGGAGCGCCCCAGCAGCCGTACGAGGTCGACGCCGGCCCGGGACGGCACGATCAGCTGGGGCGCGTCCGCGCACAGCTCGACCTCGACCTTGACCCGCTTGCCGGTCTCCGGGTCGGTCTCGGAGCGCTCCGCGGCCTCCACGGCGTCCGCGAAACCGTCGACGTACGGCAGCACCACGTCGGCCAGCTCGGCCAGGAACGCGAACCGCAGATCGCGGTCGCGCGGCTGCGGCACCACCAGCAGCCGCGGCGCGTCCCGGTCGGTGCCCACCAGCGCGCCGAGCGGGGCGCCCGCCTCACCGGCGGTGATGAGCGGTACGAACACCAGGGGCCGTTCGGAGAGGTGCCGGTGCCGGACGGTGGCGGCGGGCTGGGCGCGGCCGGTGCTGACGGCCTCGAGGCGGGCGAGGGTGGCGATCAGGGACAAGGAGCCACCTCCGGGGCGGCCGCTTCCAGTGCCTCCGCGCGCAGGGCCGCCGCCCTGCGCAGTGCCGCCACCGCCGGGTCGTCGGGGTCACCGGCCTCCCCGCGGGCCGCCGCCAGCACGTCCCCGACCGTCGTCAGACCGCCCAGCTCCGCCCGTACCGGACGGCCCAGGCGGGTCACCGCGCCCTGCGCGCGGGAGCGGTCCCGGCAGTGGAAGGCCAGTTCGCACGCGGACAGGCACTCCGGCGCGTAGGTCGCCGGGACCGACTCCACGGCCTCGGCCAGCCGCTCGGCGGGCAGCTCCGGCGAGAAGCACGTGCCCTCGGGGAGCGTGTCGGCGATCTCCTCGATCCGGGTGAGCCGGTCCAGCTGACGGGCGGTCACCGCGCGCTGCTTGCGCACGTCCACGGCGGACGCGGTGGGCAGGTTGGAGAAGTCCTTCGGGCACACCAGCAGGATCCGGTGCCGCACGCGCGGGGCCGGGTCCAGCCGCGCGGCGACCTCCTCCAGGGCCAGCACGTACACCGCCGACTGGCGCGCCGCCGCACCGACCTTCGCCGGGTCCGCGGCGCCGTCCAGCATCGGGAAGGACTTGATCTCCACGACCGTCCAGCTGCCGTCCGGGTGCACCACCACCGCGTCCGGCTCCAGGAAGGCGGGGGAGCCCGCGACGTCGAGCACGAGCATGGGGTGGTCGAGCAGCGTCCACGTGCCGGGCGCCTCGGTGGCCTCGCGCAGCGCCAGCTCCGTACGGGCCGTGCGGCCCCGCGGGCCCTGGGCGGTGAGGTCGGGCACGCGCGCGCCGGCGGGCGGTTCGGCCGCGCGGTCCAGCTTCTCGTGGGCCAGGCGCAGCAGTTCCGTACCGCCGTCCGCCTTGACCTTCGCCTCGAACGCGTTGCCCCGCACGAACGCGAACTGGGACTGGCCGAAGACCGACGGCGAGCCCAACGCGCTCGCCAGCACCGCCTTGTTCACCCCGGCGCCGTCGAGGATCGCGCGCCGCCTGCAGCCCGGGTTGGCGGCGAGGGCGGCCAGGGCGCGCGCGTCCAGCGCCTTGGCCTGCACCTTGGGGCCGCGCAGCTCAGCGAGCCGGTGCCGGAGCGCCTTCTCCCGCGTCCGAGGGGGAGGCACCCGATTCGGTTCCTGGTCCGTACCGCGACTCGGGGTGCCGCTGCCGTGGAAATCGCTCACCCGCGGAAGTGTGGCATCCGGCACTGACAATGGGGGAATTCGCGCCGGAGGAGTTCGCCGGGGCGGCCGCGGGGCGGGGCAGGAAGCGGGCCTTCGCGCGGTCCGCCGACCGCGTCACGACGGGGGCCAGCAGCAGACCGGCGCCCATGACGGCGGCGCCCGCGACCGCGTCGAGGAAGTAGTGGTTCGCGGTGCCCATCACCACGATCACGGTCACCAGCGGGTAGACGACGGCGGCCGTCCTCGTCAGGCGCGTACGGCCGTACCGCCAGAGGATCACCCCGCACCACAGCGCCCAGCCCACGTGCAGGCTCGGCATCGCCGCGTACTGGTTGGTGAGCCCGCCGAGACCCCGCGGGGCGCTGGCCTCGCCGGCCCACCAGCCGTACGCGCTGTAGTGGGCCATCGTGTCCACGAAGCCGTGGCTCGCGTCGAGCAGCCGGGGCGGGCAGGTGGGCAGCAGGGTGAAGCCGATCAGACCGATGAAGGTCGAGGTCATCAGCCAGGTGCGGGCGGCGCGGAAGTGCGCCGCGCGGGAGCGGAACAGCCAGACGAGGATCGCCGGAGTCACCAGGTAGTGCAGCGACGCGTACCAGAAGTCGGCCGGTATGCCGAGCCACGGCTCGCGGGTGAAGAGACGGTTCAGCGGGTGCTCGGCGTTGAGGTACAGCGCCTTCTCGATGCGCAGGATCGCCAGGCCGTGGTCGACGGCGTCGGAGACGTCGCCCCGGACGACCAGCCGTCCCGCCGAGTAGCAGGCGTACACCAGGAGGATGAGCGGCAACTCCGTCCACCAGCGCAGCCGGGTCGCCGGGGCAGCCTCGGTACCCGGTGTCTCGGTGTGCGGCATCCGATCGCTCCCCCTCGTTCTCGCGCGACGCTCCGTCGGCGGCCAGCCACTCTACGGCGTGCGCGCGTCCCCCGTGGCACGTCCTCGGCCCTGAGAGACGTCGAGATCGCCCTCCGGGTTGCCCGCGACCAGGGTGCGCGATGATGGGAGGGTTACGCCTGCGAATTTTCACCCGGAAGGTCTCCCATGGCACCGCGCATCCTGCTGGCCCGGCACGGACAGACCGAGTGGTCGTTGTCCGGCAAGCACACCGGCAGGACCGATGTGCCGCTCCTGGAGGAGGGCCGCCGGGGCGCCAAGCTGCTCGGCGAGCGCCTGCACCGGGCGCCGTACGACGGGCTGCCCGGCGTCGAGGTGCGCACCAGCCCGCTGTCCCGCGCGCGGGAGACCTGTGAGCTCGCCGGTTTCGGCGACCGCGCGGAGACCTGGGACACGCTCATGGAGTGGGACTACGGGGCGTACGAGGGCATGACCCCGGCGGAGATACAGGCGGTGCGGCCCGGGTGGCTGATCTGGCGCGACGGGGTCCCCGAGGGGGAGTCCCTGGCCGAGATGACGGCCCGCGCGGACGAGGTGGTGGCCTGGGCCCGCTCCGCCGACCGTGACGTGCTGGTCTTCGCCCACGGGCACATGCTCCGGTCGATCGGTGCGCGCTGGCTGGGGCTGCCGCTCGACTTCGCGGCCCGCATCCGGCTGAACCCGACCTCCCTGTCGGTGCTGGGCTGGGCGTACGGCGAGCCGGCCGTGGAGTCCTGGAACGAGACGGGGCATCTGGCGGCCGTCTGAGCCTGGCCCCTGCTGGGCGCGTGGCCCGGTGCTCACGGGGCGCCCCGTGTGGGTGTCGGCCGGGGGTGGGTCGCGCTGCCCGGCGCTTGCGGGGTGCCTCCCCCGCTCTCGGCTGCGCTCGAGCGGGAGGTACCCCCACCGCCCACCCTCCCCCACTCTCGGCTCCGCTCGAGCGGGGGACCCCCATCGCCCTGGGGGCACCTCCCAGGCCCTTCAGGCACTGGGGGAGGCACGACTGCCCGCGGCTGCGCAGGCGATCACACCGCGCGGGGGAGTGCTCCGTGGCGGTCCAGGAAGGCCGACACGCCTGATGCGCGGCGGTGTGGGAGCAGGACGCGGGAGGTGCCCGCCAACATCGTCCGGACCCGGGACGACTGGACCTCGTTCAGCAGGTCCAGTACCCGCATCCCGGCCTCGGCCGCCTCGTCCGGCCGCCCCCCGCGGGCCAGGTCGTCCGCCAGTTCCGCCGTGTACAGGGCGATGTTGCGGGTGAAGTGCGGGTCCTGGAGCTCCGCCGCCCGCCGTGCGTGCCGCGCCGCGCGCGGCCAGTCGCCCAGCGTCGACCAGCACTGCGCCTCCAGCCCCTCCAGTTCCGCCTCCCCGTAGAAGCTCATCCACTCCGGGTCCGCCTCCGAGGTCCCGCGCTCGAAGTACGCCTGCGCCCGGGCCAGCGCCTGCTCGCAGCCCGCGCGGTCGGCGAGCCCCGCCCAGCCGCCCGCCTCCCGCAGCGCCAGCAACGACATCAGCCGCGGGGAGCCGAGCGGACGCGCGGCCCGCTGCGCGGCCTGCGCCGCCCGCACCGCCTCCCGGGGCCGGCCCGCGTCCCGCGCGAGGAACGCCGTGTTGCAGAAGGCGTGCGCCTCCACACCCGGATCCCCGGTCACCCGCGCGGTCGCCAGCGCCTCCGCGTAGTGCGAACGCGCGTCGTCGAAACGGCCCGAGTCGTGCGCCAGCCAGCCCACCGAGATGGCCAGCTCACCGGCGCCCGAGTACAGCCGGTCCGCCGTCCGCTGCCGGGTCGTCCCCGCGTCCAGCAGCGCGTAGGCGGCACGCAGGGGGGCCGCCGCGCGGCGGTAGAGCCCGTCCGCCCCGTGCCGGTCGTCCAGCAGCCGGATGCGGCGGACGGCTTCCTCCAGGGCGCCCGCGTCGCTCGCCCCCGCGCGGCGCACGGCGCGCTGTGGCGCCGAGGCGTCGGAGGCGAACCCGTACGGGCCCAGTGAGGCGGCGGCCACCGTGGCGCCCCCGCCGGTCATGAATGCGCGACGCAGCACGTCGCTCTCCTCGTGGTCGTGCGTGTCGTACGTGTCGTACCGGTCCTGCGTCTCATACGGCTCGTACGCCCCGCTGTTCTCACTCGTGGCGTTCGCCGGGTTCTCGGTGGGGGCCGGAGGCGTGTCCCCGGCGGCCCGGGCCCCGCGCCCGCGTACCGACGAGCGGGGCGCGAAGCCCAGGTCGGTCAGCGTGCGGCCGGGGAACATGTGCAGGAACACCCGTTCATAGGCGTAGTTCGGGCAGCGGATCTCACCCGCCTCCACCCGGTGCACGTACCGCGCGTCACAGCTGACCCGCTCGCCGATCTCGCGGGCGGCCCGCCGGACCGCCGCGGCGAACTCGGCCGGCGAGCGCGGTCCGCGCAGGTGCCGGAAGACGAGGTTCGGCCGCGGGGGCCGGGGGGGCTGGGACGAGGGCACCGTTGACGACGCCATGGCCGGGTCCTCTCTGCGAACCGTCGAACCATGCCGGAATCAGGGACATTTGTCCGTGTGGTGCCCTGTTTCCGGCGGGCAAGAACGTACCTGTTGTGACGGAGTCACTACGCGGAGTTTGGCAACAATCCGGATATGTCATCCGCGATCTGCCATGAACTGCCATCCTTTGCGGCGGACTTTCGTCGTAGCCGTTGACGTTCCGGCTCGTTGAGCCCTGTGGACCGGGGGCCCGATGTGCGCGTTGGAGGCCGGGATGACGACCAGTCGGAGCAGGGATCCGTTGGGGCTGCCGAGTGCGGACTGTGACGTGGTCACGGTTCCGGCGCGACAGGGCCTGGAGGCGGTCGACATCCTGCGGCGCGGAGCCGGGGACGCGGTGGGGCCGGTGCTGCACGACGACGGGTGCGACACGCTCGGCTTCCTGGTGCCGCCGGGGACGGCCGCGGCCTGGGACGTGCCGGGCAGTGTCTGTACGGAGACGGACGGCTGCGGGCTGGGACCGGTGTCGGAGCCGGTGGGTGAGGGGGCGGACTGGCTGCTGCCGCCGGGGGAGGCGGAGCCGGCGACGGACCCCGCGGCGCTGCGGGAGGCGCTGGACGAGGCCCAGCGGACGATCGAGGCCGCGGACGGGCGTGGGTGAGCGGTGGGCTCGCGTGAGCGGTGGGCCGCTGAGAACACCGTCGGAGGGGCTGAAATCATGGGGGGATGGGAAGGACCAGGAACAGCGGGCGTCACCAGTCATCCGTCGAGGCCGTTGTCGAGCGGGTCGACGGCGGGCTCGCCCGGCTCGTTCCGGACCGGGAGCGGGCGCGGGGCTGGACGCTGCTGATCGACGGGGCGCCGCAGTCGCACGTCGACCTCGACGACCCGGCGTACCTGTCCTTCGAGTACCAGCGCCGGTTCGGCCACGTCGTCGATCTCGTCGCCCCGCCCGGCAAGCCCCTGCGGGCCGTGCACCTCGGCGGCGGCGCCCTCACCCTCGCCCGGTACGTCGCCGCCACCCGCCCCCGCTCCACCCAGCAGGTCGTCGAACGGGACGCGGCGCTGGTCCAACTGGTCCGGCGTGAACTGCCGTTGGACGCCAGGGCCCGCATCCGGGTGCGTTCGGCGGACGCCCGTGAAGGGCTCGCCAAGGTGCCGGACGGCTGGGCCGGCCTCGTCGTCGCCGACGTCTTCAGCGGGGCCCGCACCCCCGCCCACCTCACCTCGACCGAGTTCCTCGACGACGTCCGCAGGGCCCTCGCCCCCGGCGGGGTCTACGCCGCCAACCTCGCCGACGGGCCGCCCCTCGCGCACCTGCGGGGCCAGATCGCCACCGCCGCCGCCCGGTTCGCCGAACTCGCGCTGATCGCCGACCCCGCGGTGCTGCGCGGCAAACGCTTCGGCAACGCCGTCCTGGTCGCCTCCGACGCGCCCCTGCCGGTCGCCGAGCTGACCCGCCGGGCCGCCTCCGACCCGCACCCGGGCCGCGTCCAGCACGGCAGGGACCTCATCGACTTCACCGGCGGGGCCGCCCCCGTGACGGACCGGGCGGCGGTCGCCTCACCGGCGCCACCCGCGTCCGTCTTCCGGTGACCGGGCGGGCCGGTGAGCCCCGCACGACCTGGATCCGCCGAGCCCGCCCGGCAGCCGCGCGGCTCCTGACGCCGTCCCGCCGCACATAGGCTGGGGTTCATGACCTCAGTGGAGGAGGAACGCCCCCGCGCGCTGCTGGCGGGGGCTTCGCGACGGTGGGTACGGCTGCTGCCGTGGGGCGTGGCGTTCGTACTGTGCGTCGCCCTGCTGCCCACCACCATCCAGGTGCTCACCGCCGACTACGGCCTGAACGGCGGCATCGCGAGCGCGCTGGCCGTCGCACAGGCGACACCGCTGCTGCTCGCCGTCGTCCGCCCGCTGCGGGCCTGGTACGTGATCTTCACCGCGGACGTGGCCGGGGCGCTCGCCCTGCTCACCGTCGACTTCGAGGAGCGGCTTCTGTGGCCGTTCCCGCCCGTGGGGATCGTCGGGTACATCGGCCTCTGCCTCGCCCTCGGCCTGCGCGAGCCGCGCCGGACGCTGCTGCTGGTGTGGCTGGCGACGGCCGGCGCCAACGTAGGCCTGGGGTTCGTCGCGCCCCACGGCACCACCGCCGTGACCCTGCTGCTGACCATCCTCGGCGGCGTCACGCTCCTGCTCGCCGCCGCGCTCCGCGAGCGGTACGAGGTCCAGCGCAGGCTGGCCGAGCAGGAGACGATCAACGAGGCCGAGCGCGGCCGGCGGACGCTGCTGGAGGAACGCGCCCGCATCGCGCGCGAGCTGCACGACGTGGTGGCGCACCACATGTCCGTCATCACGGTGCAGGCGGACACCGCGGAGTACCGCCTCGACGAGCTGCCGCCGGACGTGCGGGAGGAGTTCACGTCCATCGCGGCGACCGCGCGCGAGTCGCTCGGCGAGATGCGGCGGCTCCTCGGCGTACTGCGGAGCGAGGAGGCGCACGGCGAGCTCGCGCCCCAGCCGGGCCTGACGCGGATCGGGCAGCTGGTGGAGGCGACGGCGCGGGCGGGCATGCCGGTGGAGTTCACCCCCTGCGACGCCGATGTGCCCGAGGCGCTGGGCCTCTCCGCGTACCGCATCGTCCAGGAGGCCCTCGCGAACGTCGTGCGGCACGCGCCGGGTGCTCCGACGCGGGTGTCGGTGTCGGTGTCGGTGTCGGAGCCGGAGCCGGGATCAGGGTCGGGATCGGGGTCGGGATCGGGGTCGGGGTCCGTCGCGGAGGGCGGCGCGCGGCTCACCGTCCTCGTCGTCAACGGGCCGCCGCCCGAGCCGGCCGCCGGGCCGCTCGAGGAGGGCGGCACCGGGCACGGCCTCGTCGGCATGCGCGAGCGGGTGCGGCTCGCCGGCGGCACCCTCGACGTGGGTCCGCTGCCGGACGGCGGCTTCCGGGTGGCCGCACGACTTCCCCTGACAGAAAAGGACTTCACGTGACGACGCGTGTCATCATCGTCGACGACCAGGCCATGGTGCGGGCCGGCTTCGCCGCGCTGCTGGCCGCCCAGAGCGACATCGACGTGGTGGGCGAGGCCCCCGACGGCGCGCAGGGCGTCGAGCTGAGCCGGCGCACCCGTCCCGACGTCGTGCTGATGGACGTCCGCATGCCCGAGATGGACGGCCTCGAGGCCGCGCGCCGCATCCTCGCGCCCCCGCCGGGCGGTGGGGACGCCGCCCCGGGGGAGCACCGGCCGCGCGTGCTGATGCTCACCACGTTCGACGTCGACGACTACGTCTACGAGGCGCTGCGGGCGGGCGCGAGCGGCTTCCTGCTGAAGGACGCGCCGCCGGCCGACCTCATCGCGGCGGTACGCGTCGTGGCCTCGGGCGACGCGCTGCTCGCCCCCTCCGTGACGCGCCGCCTCATCGCGGACTTCGCCCGGCAGCGTCCCGCCGGCCGGGGCAGGCCCGCGCTGCGGCTCAAGGCCCTGACGGAACGCGAGACCGAGGTCCTCACCCTGGTGGCCCGCGGCCGGTCCAACGCGGAGATCGCACAGACGCTGGTGCTGGCCGAGCAGACGGTGAAGACACACGTGAGCCGCGTCCTCACCAAGCTCGACCTGCGCGACCGCGCCCAGGCGGTGGTCTTCGCGTACGAATCGGGGCTGGTGGCCCCGGGGGAGTAGGGCGGCCCTTCGCCGGGCTGTCCCCGGGCCCTCGTCCGACCCCACCCCCTCCCGGGGGCTGAGCCCCGGGCCCGAGCGCATCGCCGTTCGAGGCGGAGGGGCCCGCGGCCCCTGCTGCTCGCACGGTGCCGGTGTCCCCGAGCCGTGTCGGGCGGGGCGCGGTCTCGTCGGGGGCGGCTCGCTCCGTGACCCCGGACGGCGCGGGCGGCCCGCAGCCGGGTCCCGGCACAGGACGGCGACGGGGCGAAGCCCCGCGCGCGCCGCCCCGCCCCGGCACAGGACGGGGCTTCGCCCTCAGGCCCCGGGCGGTGGCCCCGGCGGCGGGCAGGGCCTGTCCCTCCCCCACCCCCTACCGCGGTAGCACCCCCACATTGGCTCCCGGGTATGACGCCCGGCGCGCAGCCGTCCCCGCACTCTCCACCCATCGGCACGAGAACATCGCGAGAGGGCGGAACATGAGGCTACGCAGCGGCAAGCGACAGAAGGCGGACGACCGGCCGGAGGCACCGGCCGCCACACCCGGTCTCGCCGTCGAACTGCGCGGTGTCCGGCGGCAGTACGGCCGGGGCGCGAGCACCGTGCACGCCCTCGCGGGCGTCGACCTCGCCCTCCCGCGCGGCACGTTCACCGCGGTCATGGGCCCGTCCGGGTCCGGCAAGTCCACCTTCCTGCAGTGCGCCGCCGGGCTCGACCGGCCGTCGGCGGGATCCGTGCGCCTCGGCGGTACCGAGATCACCGGGATGAACGAGAACGAGCTCACCGAGCTCCGCCGCACCCGCCTCGGCTTCGTCTTCCAGGCGTTCAACCTGCTGCCCTCGCTGACCGTGGAGCAGAACGTCCTGCTCCCCCTGCGCCTCGCCGGGCAGCACCGGGGCCTCCCCCGCCGCCCGAAGGGCGCGGGCGGTGCCCCCGGCCGGGCGGCCGCGGTGCTCGCACAGGTCGGGCTCGCCGACAAGGCGAAGCGCCGGCCCGGCGAACTCTCCGGCGGCCAGCAGCAGCGCGTGGCCGTCGCCCGCGCCCTGGTCACCGAACCCGACGTGGTGTTCGCCGACGAGCCCACCGGCGCCCTCGACACCGGCACCGCCGCCGAGATCCTCGGCCTGCTCCGGCACGCGGTGGACACCCTCGGCGCCACCGTCGTCATGGTCACCCACGACCCGGCCGCGGCCGCCTGGGCCGACCGCGTGCTGTTCCTCGCCGACGGCACCTTCGCCGGCGGCCTGGAGCGCGGTTCGGCGGAGCGGATCGCGGCGCGGATGACGGCGCTCACCACCCGGGCCGGCCGGGCCGGCCGTGCGGGCGCGATGGCGGGGGCCGCCGCATGAGGAGCTTCGCCCCGAACGGCCTCGCCCGCGCGGCCGTACGCTTCAAACCCGCGTCGTTCGCCGGCACGTTCGTCGCGCTGATGATGTCGGCGCTGATCGTCGCGGCCTGCGGCACCCTGCTGGAGACGGGCGTCCGCGCCACCGTGCCGGCGGAGCGGTACGCGAAGGCGCCGGTCGTCGCGGCGGCCGACCAGTCCGCGCGGCTCGTCGCCGACACCGTCGACGGCCCCGAGGAATCCGCGTACCCCCTGCCGGACACCGCCCGGGTGGACGCGGGGCTCGCGGCGAAGGCCGCCCGGGCGCCGGGCGCCGAGGCCGCGGTGCCGGACTTCACCTTCCCGGTGCGGCAGGGCACGTCCGCATCGGGCGCGCTCACCGGCCACGGCTGGGGCTCGCACGCCTTCACCGGCACCGCGCTGTCCGCGGGCGCCGCGCCGCGCGCGGGCGAGGTCGTGCTCGACGCCGCCGCGGCCCGTACCGCGAAGGCCGGTGTCGGTGACACCGTCGCGCTCGAAACCGCCGCCGGCCGCGCCGACTTCCGGGTGTCCGGACTGGCCGTGGCCGGCGCGGGCGACACCGCGGCGGCGGGCACGGCGGCCGGTGCCGGGGCCACGGCCTGGTTCGCCGACACCGAGGCGTCCGTGCTGGCCGGGCACCCCGGCAGGGCCGACGCCATCGCCGTACTGGCCGAGGACGGCGCCGACACCGACGCCCTCGCCGCCGCCGTCGGGAAGTCCCTCGCCGGCTCCGGCGCGCGGGTGCTCACCGGCGACGACCGCGGCGAAGTCGAGGACCACGGCCTGGCCTACGCCAAGGAGTTGCTCTTCGCGCTCGGCGGCTCCTTCGGCGGGATCGCCACGCTGGTCGCCGTCTTCACCGCGGCCGGCACGGTCGCCCTCTCCGTCGGCCAGCGCACCCGCGAGTTCGCGCTGCTGCGCGCCGTGGGCGCCACCCCGCGGCAGATCCGCCGCGCGGTCGCCGCCGAGGCGCTGCTCGTCGCGCCCCTCGCCGGGCTGCTCGGCTGCCTGCCGGGCATCGGGCTCGCGCACTGGTGGTTCGGGCAGCTGAAGGACCGCGGGGCCGTCCCGGAGGCGGTCGGTCTGCACGTCTCGTGGATCCCGCTGCTCGCCGCCGTCGGGACCGGGCTGCTCACGGCGCTCGGCGCCGGCCTGCTGGCCGGGCGCAGGCCCGCGCGGATCAAGCCGGGGCAGGCGCTCGCCGAGGCCTCGGTGGAGCGGCTGCGGCCGGGCGTCGTCCGCATCGTCCTCGGTCTCGGCGCCCTCGTCGGCGGCGCGGTCCTCGCCGGTGTCGCCGCCTCCGCCGCCGGTGCCGACGCGGCCAACGCCTCCCTCGGCGTCGTCATGCTGTTCATGCTCGCCGTCGCCCTGCTCGGCCCGCTGCTGGCCCGGCTGTGCGCGGCGCTCTTCGGCCTGCTGCTGCGCGGCGGCGACGCACCGGCGTCGCTGGCCGCCGCCAACTCCCGCACCAACGCCCGCCGGCTGGCCTCCGCGATCACCCCGATCGTGCTGGCGATGGCCTTCGCCTCGACGCTCGTCTTCATGCACACGAGTGAGAGCCGGGTCGCCGCGGAGCAACTCCGCGACGGCCTCACGGCGGACCACGTCGTCACCGACCCGGCGGGCCTGCCCGGCGACGCCGCCGACCGGGCCGCCCGCGCCCCCGGCGTCGAGGCGGCCGTGAGCCTGCTCGACACGCAGGTGCTGGTGCCCGTCGAGGGCGGCGGCGAGACGTCGCTGCAGGGGTGGTCGGTTCAGGGCGTCTCGGGCTCCGTGGCCCGGCTCGGCGAGGTGCAGGACCTGGACGTGCGCAGCGGCAGCCTGGACCGGGTGGGGGCGGGCCGGGTGGCCGTCGACAAGACCCTCGCCGCCGCGGCGAAGGTCGAGGTCGGCGACAGGTTGCCGCTCCGCCTCCCCGACGGCACGAAGGCCCGCCCGGAGGTCGTCGCGGTCTACGGCCGCGGACTGGGCCTGGCGGCGGTGACCATGGACCGTGCCTCGCTGGCCGGCCACGTCACGTCGGGCTTCGACAGCACGCTGCTGGTACGCGGCGGCGACGCCGGGCCGCTCGCCGAGCTCGGCGAGGTCACCGACGCCTCGGGCTACGCCGTCGCGCGGAACGTGGACCGTGAGTTCGGAGCGTGGGCCAACCACACGATGGCCGCCGTCCTGGGCGGCTTCGCCGCCGTCGCCGCGGTCAACACCCTGGTGATGACGGTCCTGGACCGCCGCCGCGAACTGGCCGTGCTCCGCCTCGTCGGCGCCACCCGCCGCCAGGTGCTGCGCATGCTCCGCTGGGAGAGCCTGCTGGTGTCGGCGGCGGGCGTGGCCCTGGGCACCGCCATCGCCATGATCACGCTGACCCCGATGATGCGCGGCCTGACGGGCGAGTCCCCGCACGTACCCCCGCTGCTGTACGCGGCGTTCGCGGCGACCGCGGTGTCCCTCGGCCTCCTCGCCGTGACCCTCCCGGCCCGCGCGGCACTGCGCGACCGGGATGCCTGAGGCCCGCCGCGGTCGCACCTTCCACAAGGAGTCCCCCATGCAGAAGAGCAGGACCGGAAGCACGGACGCGCCAAGCACGGACGCGCCAAGCACGGACGCGCCAAGCACGGACGCGCCAAGTACGGACGCGCGAAGTACGGCCGCGCGAAGTACGGACGCGCGAGGTATCGACGCCGGAAGCACCGACGCCGGAGCGCGCACGAGAGGGAAGGGGCGGCTCGTCGGCCTGGTGGTCGTCCTGGCCCTGGTGAACTTCGTGGTCGACTCGGCCGTCACCGCGCCGCTGATCGTCCTCCCGGAGATGCTCGACCACTTCGGCACCGGCCAGGCGGCGTGGCTCAACGCCACCGCGATGCTGGCGGGGGTGCTGTGGGCACCCCTGCTCGGAAAGAGCGCCGACCTCCACGGCAGGCGCAGGGTGCTCGTGCTGACGCTGCTCATCAGCTGCCTGGGCGCCCTCGTGTGCGCCGTGGCCCCCAGCCTCTGGGTGTTCGTGGTGGGGCGCATGCTGCAGGGAGCGGCTCTGGCAGCCGTGTTCCTCTCCGTCGCGATCGTCCGGGGCGTCTGCGCGCCCCGCACCGCGATGATCGTCGTGGGCATCGTGACCTCGGGCTCCGCGGTGCTCAACATCGCGTCCCGCTTCCTCGTCGAGGAACTGGCCACGGAGTTCGGCTTCCAGGTCCTGTTCCTCCTGTCGGCCTCCGTCGCGGCGGTGATGGCGGTCTGCGTGCGCGCCGTCGTTCCCGAATCCCCGGTCAGGACACCGGGCAGGATCGACGTCGGCGGCGCCCTCCTCCTCGGCGGAGGTCTCGCCGGGGTGCTCGGCTACGTCAGTCTGGGCTCGGACCTCGGCTGGCTCGCCGGCGGTCCGCTGGCCCTCCTCGCCGGTGGCGTCGCGGCACTGGCCAGGTGGTTGCTGGTCTCGAGCCGGAAACCCGACCCCCTGATCGACGTCAGGGACCTCAGCGGGCCCCTGGTGCTCACCCTCCTCGTCGTCTTCCTCGCCGCCGGTTCCTACCAGAGCATGCTTCAGCTCATCCCCCTCATCGGTGACGTCTCGGCGGACCAGCACCTCGGGTACGGGCTCGCCGACCAGGGATCGGTGGCACTGCTGCTGGCGGCGCCGGGACTCGGCGTCACGCTCGGAGGCCCGGCGGCCGGATGGCTCGCCGCACGCATCGGACCGGCCTCGACGCTGGCCGGGGCGATCATGCTCGGAACGGTGGTGACCCTCGGGATGTTCCTCGGGGTCTCCCGGCTCCCCGCCGCGCTCTGCTGCGGATTCCTGCTGGGCGTCACGGTGGGAGCGCTCGGGACGTCCGGCTTCAACATGGCGGGGAGCCTGGCGTCCCCCGAACGGCAGGGCATCGTCTCCAGCCTGGTCATGGTCATGGTCTCGATCGGGTCGGTGGTGCTGGACTTCGTCGGCGCGGCCGTGCTCGAGTCGACCGCCGTGGTCGTCGACGGCGAGACGGTGAACTCGGCCACGGGCGTGTTCAGCTACGTCGCGCTCGCGTCCGGCGCGTTCGCGATCGCCGCGGTGCTGGTCGTCCTGCTCGTGCGGAGCACACGCCGCGGCCGCGGCGCGCCGTCGCCCGGCCTCGCGCGGGACACGGTGTGACGACCCCCTTGTGACGACCCCCTTCAAAGGCTCACAGAAGCCGACGGTTCCCCCGTACCGCGCAAGTCGGCGGGAAATCCGAACACCTCTTATCGAAAACGGGAGTTGACGAATGAGTACGAGAAGTGCGTCGAAGGGCACGGTCCTGGTCTCCGGCGCGAGCATCGCGGGTCCCGCCGTGGCGTACTGGCTGCGGCGGTACGGATTCGCGGTGACGGTGGTGGAGAAGTCCACCGGGCTGCGGGGCGGCGGGTACCCGGTCGACGTGCGCGGCACCGCGGTGGAAGTGGCCCGGCGGATGGGAATCCTGCCGCGGCTGCGGGAAGCGCACATCGAGTCGCGCCGGCTGACCTTCCTCGACGCCGACGGCGGTGAGGCGGCGGTGGTTCACCCCCAGGCGGTGGCCGGCGGGGTCGAGGGACGCGACGTCGAGGTGACGCGCGGGGACTTGGCGGACATCCTGTACGGGGCCGTCCGTGACGAGGTGGAGTTCGTGTTCGACGACTCCGTCGAGGCGCTCACGGAACACGAGCACGGCGTCGACGTCACCTTCCGCAGCGGCCTCCGGCGCGGCTTCGACGTGGTCCTGGGCGCGGACGGACTGCACTCGCGCACCCGGGCGCTCGTGTTCGGCCCCGAGCGGCGGTTCCACCGCTACCTGGGGTACTGCTTCGCCGTCTTCACCATGCCCAACACCTTCGGGCTCTCCCACGAGGTGCTCCTCTGGAACACCCCGGGAAGGGCCGCGGCGCTCTACGCGGTCGGGGACAGCGACGAGCTGCACGCGTTCCTCACCTTCGCACACCCCGAACCACCGTACGAGGCCCTCCGCGACCCCGAGGCGCAACAGGAGCTCGTCGCCCGCACCTTCGCCGGCGACGGATGGGAGGTCCCGGCCATGGTCGCCACCATGCGCCACGCGGACGACCTGTTCTTCGACACCGTGAGCCAGATCCGCATGCCGCGCTGGTCCAGCGGCCGGGTCGCGCTCGTCGGCGACGCCGCCCACGCCCCGTCGTTCCTGACCGGGCAGGGGTCCAGCCTCGCCCTCGTCGGCGCCTACCTGCTCGCCGGCTCGCTGGCCGCCCACCGCGACCACACCGCGGCCTTCGCCGCCTACGAGCGCGACGTCCGCGGATTCGTCGAACTGAACCAGGCACAGGCCGGTGAAGGCGGCGCGGCGCTCTTCCCCGCCACCGCCGAAGCCCTGGCGGAACGCAACGCCGGACTGCGCGGCCTCACCGCCCTGCCACCGCGGAGCGGGCGCCCGGCCCACACCGCCCTCGTCCTGCCCGAACCCGTCGGGGACTGACCCCACAACGGCCGGGCACCCCTCAGTACGTTCCGATCTCCACCCGCGGCGGTCCGTCGTGCCAGGTGCAGAAGACCGAGACCCGGTCCGCGCCCGAGGAGAACTCCACCCGGATCCACGTCTCCGTCTTCCACACCTGCATCGACCAGCCGGCCCCCGGTGTCGCCGACACCAGTGACGCGGAGGTCTCGCCGAGGTCGAACACCGCCCGGCCGCCCTCGGTGTCGTAGCCCTTCACCTGTCCGGAGGCGGCCGGAGCGGTGGGGGAGGGGGCGGGCGGGGGCGCGGTGGTCCGGGACGGCTCCGGATCCGGAGCCGGCTCGGGGGACGCCGTGCCGGGCTTCGCCGACGGTTTCCGCGTCTCCCCGGCGTCCCGCGGACCCGTCGTCCCGGAGGGCCGCCGGGTCGACGACGACACCGGCTCCGACTGCTCGTCGGCCGCGTCGGCCGCCGCGATGGGCAGGGCGCGGGGCGGGTCGTAGGCGGTGCCCTCCATCACGGTGCTGACGCCCCACCACGACAACGTGACCGCCGCGCCCGTGGCGAGCAGCCAAGCCAGTACGTGTACGAGTCCTCTGCGCATCGTCGGTCCATACTGCCCCATCGACCTCAGGGGTGTCGCGCCCGCGGGGGCGGCCGGAGTTGTCCACAGGCCCGCACCCGGTCCGCCCGCCATGGCGTACGGTGCGGCGCATGGCAAGTGTTCTCGTGGTCGAGGACGACCAGTTCGTCCGCTCGGCGCTCATCCGGCAGCTCACCGACGCCTCGTACACCGTGCGCAGTGTGGGCACGGCGCTGGAGGCGCTGCGCGAGGTCGCCCACCACCGTTTCGACGTGGTCGTCCTGGACCTCGGACTGCCCGACCTCGACGGCTCCGAGGCCCTGAAGATGCTGCGCGGCATCACCGACGTACCGGTGATCGTCGCCACCGCCCGGGACGACGAGACCGAGATCGTACGGCTGCTCAACGCCGGCGCGGACGACTACCTGACCAAGCCCTTCTCGGTGGAGCACCTCTCGGCCCGGATGGCGGCCGTGCTCCGCCGGGCCCGGGCCGGCGGAGGGGAGACCGTGCCCTCCCCGGTCATCCGGGTCGGCGGCCTGACCGTCGACCCGCTGCGCCGCCAGGCCGAACTGGACGGCGTGCGCCTCGACCTGACCCGGCGCGAGTTCGACCTGCTGGCCTTCCTCGCCGGACGCCCCGGTGTGGTCGTCCCCCGCAAGGAACTGCTCGCCGAGGTGTGGCAGCAGTCCTACGGCGACGACCAGACCATCGACGTCCATCTGTCCTGGCTGCGCCGGAAGCTGGGGGAGACCGCCGCGCGGCCCCGCTACCTGCACACCCTGCGGGGCGTCGGCGTGAAGCTGGAGCCTCCCGCCGCGCAGACGCCGTACACCCCGCACACGCCGGGAGCGGAGCCGCCGCGATGAGATGGGCCCTGGTGAAGGTGTCGCTGGCGGTGACCGCGATGGTCGTGGTCGCCTTCGCGGTGCCGCTCGGTCTGGTCATCCGGGAGATGGCCCGCGACCGCGCCTTCGCGGGCGCCGAGCGGGAGGCGGCGGCCGTCGCCCCCGCCCTGTCCATCACCACCGACCGCGACCAGCTCGAACGCGTCGTCGCCTCCACCGGTTCCGGCACCGCGATGGCCGTGCACATCCCGGCCGGCGACGGCGGCGAAGCCCTCGGCATAGGGCAGCGGCGGGCCGCCGGGAAGGACATCGCGGCGGTGCGGAAACTGGGCCGGGCCTCCACCTCCACCGTGTCCGGCGGCTCGGCCCTGCTCCAGCCGGTCGCGCTGAGCAGCGGTGAGATCGCCGTCGTCGAGGTGTTCGTGCCCGAGTCCGAGGTCACCAACGGCGTCGGCACGGCCTGGGCGGTGCTCGCCGGGGTCGGTGTCGCGCTGATCCTCGGCTCGGTCGCGGTCGCCGACCGGCTGGGCGTACGGATGGTGCGGCCCGCGCAGCGGCTGGTGGAGGGGGCGCACGAACTGGGCGAGGGGAAGCTGGGCGCCCGGGTGCCCGAGGAGGGGCCGAACGAACTGCGGCTGGCCGCCGTGGCGTTCAACTCCATGGCCGACCAGGTCGTCCAGCTGCTCGCCAACGAGCGGGAACTGGCCGCCGACCTGTCCCACCGGCTGCGTACGCCGCTGACCGTGCTGCGGCTCAACGCCGCCTCCCTCGGCGACGGTCCGGCCGCCGAGCAGACCCGGGCGGCGGTCGAGCAGCTGGAGCGGGAGGTGGACACCATCATCCGCACCGCCCGCGACGCCAAGCCGCAGACGGCCGCCGCCGGACCCGGCGCCGGCTGCGACGCGGCCGAAGTGGTGCGCGAGCGGATGGCGTTCTGGTCGGCGCTCGCCGAGGACGAGGGCCGCAAATGGCGGGTGGCCGGCGCCGACCGGCCGGTGCGCATCCCCGTGGCCCGCACCGACCTGGCCGCCGCCCTCGACGCGCTGCTCGGCAACGTCTTCCGGCACACCGCGGAGGGCACCGCGTTCGCGGTCGACGTGCACAACGGCGAGGACGCGGTGATCGTGCTGGTCTCCGACGCGGGCCCCGGCATACCCGACCCCGAGGCGGCGATGGCCCGCGGCCGGGGCTCCGGCAGCGACGGCTCCACCGGGCTCGGCCTGGACATCGTGCGCCGGCTCGCCGAGTCCACCGGCGGGGACGTACGGATCGGCTCGTCCGTGCTCGGCGGGACCGAGGTGCGGATCTGGATCCAGCTCGACGGACGCGAACGGGCACCCCGGCGCGGGCACCGGGGGAGCGTGCGCCGGCGTCGCGGACCGGGCCGGCTGGTGGCGTCCTTTAACCGGCCCCGATCCCTTCCTTAAGCGCACCCTAAGATCCTCAACGGCCTCCCGGATCAGGAACTTTGTCCGAATCCGGCTCGCTAGCGTGCTGCCGCACCCCCGAACGGCAACGAAGGCAGGCACGCGATGAGCACGCACCGGCGCAGGATCAGCGGCAGGAACAAGGCGATCGGCGCGGTGACCGCCGCGGCCGTCGCCGGCGGCGGCGCGTTCCTGGTCACCGGCACCGCCCAGGCGGCCGGCGTGGGCGCGGCGTACACCAGGACCAGCGAGTGGTCGACCGGGTACACCGCCCAGTACGTGGTGACCAACGACAGCGGCGAGCGGAACCAGGACTGGAAGCTGGAGTTCGACCTGCCCGCCGGCACCGAACTCGGCTCGCTGTGGAACGCCGAGTCGAGTGTGAGCGGTCGGCACGTCACCGTGCGCCCGGCCGCGTGGGACACCGACGGCCTGGCCGCCGGCGAGTCCGTCACCGTCGGCTTCGTCGCCAAGGGCACCGGCGACCCGGCCGGCTGTCTGGTCGACGGCGCGAAGTGCTCGGCGGACAGCGGCCCGGCGCCGGAGCCCAGCGGCCGTCCCACCGACGCCCCCACCCCCACCACCCGGCCGACCCCCACCGAGGAGCCGACCCGGCCCGCGGAGCCGACCGCCGAACCCACCGAGTCCACCGGCGGCGGCACCCCCGCCGGCGCCGGCTTCGCCCCGTACGTCGACACCTCCCTCTTCCCCGCCTTCGACCTGGTCGCGAGCGCCGAGGCGACCGGCGTGAAGAACTACAACCTCGCCTTCATCACCGACGGCGGCGGCTGCACCCCCAAGTGGGGCGGCGTCAGCGGCCTCGGCGACAACGCCGTGGCCGGGCAGATCGGCGCGCTGCGCGCCGAGGGCGGCGACGTCCGGGTCTCCTTCGGCGGCGCGGCCGGCTCCGAACTGGGCACCACCTGCGCCTCGGCGGACGCGCTGGCGGCGGCGTACGAGAAGGTCGTGGACGCCTACGGCCTCACCAAGGTCGACTTCGACGTCGAGGGCGGCGCCCTGCCCGACAAGGCGGCCAACACCCGCCGCGCCCAGGCGATCGCCGAGCTCCAGAAGGCCCACCCGGACCTGGACGTCTCCTTCACCCTCCCGGTGATGCCGGAGGGCCTCACCCAGGACGGCGTCGACCTCCTCGCCGACGCGAAGAAGAACGGGGTACGGATCGACGCCGTCAACATCATGGCGATGGACTACGGCCCCGCCTACAGCGGCGACATGGGCACCTACGCCGAGCAGGCCGCCACCGCCACCCAGGCGCAGATCAAGGGCGTCCTCGGGCTGAGCGACGCCGACGCGTGGAAGACGGTCGCCGTCACCCCGATGATCGGCGTCAACGACGTCGTCACCGAGGTCTTCGAGGTCGACGACGCCACCCAGCTGGTGGACTTCGCGAAGTCCAAGGGCCTCGGCTGGCTGTCCATGTGGTCCGGCACCCGTGACCAGCAGTGCGCCGGCGGCACCAAGCCGGCCGCCGACCCCACCTGCAGCTCGATCCTCCAGGACGAGTTCGCCTTCACGAAGGCGTTCGCCGCCTACGAGTAACCCGCTCGAAGCGGAAAAACGGGGCGCGGCACTCCCCTAGGGTGCCGCGCCCCGCCCCCCGTTCTCCGCTCCCCCGTCTCCCGGAACCGGAGTTCGGTCAGATGCCCTCCGGCTCCGGAAGCGTTCCGGCCTTCGCGGCCCGCGCGTACCACAGGGCGCTGGACTTCGGGGTCCGCTGCTGGGTCGCGTAGTCGACGTACACCGCGCCGAAGCGCTTGTCGTAGCCGTACGCCCACTCGAAGTTGTCCATCAGGGACCACAGGAAGTAGCCGCGCACGTCCGCGCCGTCGGCCATGGCCCGGCGCACCGCCGAGAGGTGGCCGTGCAGGTAGGCGACGCGCTCCGGGTCGTGCACCTTGCCGTCGGCGTCCGGCTTGTCGTCGAAGGCCGCGCCGTTCTCGGTGATGTAGATCGGCAGACCGGGCGCCTCACGGTGGTAGCGCATGATCAGCTCGTGCAGGCCGGTCGGGTCGACGGACCAGCCCATCTCGGTCTGCTCGCCCGGCGACTGGTGGAAGGCGACGTCGTCCGCGGCGGGCCACGGCGAGTGCTCGCTCGCCCCGTGACCGTCGGCCCGCGGGCCCTTGTCGTCCGGGTCGGCCGCCGACACCAGGGTGGGCGTGTAGTAGTTGAGGCCGAGCGCGTCCAGCGGCTGGTGGATCAGGTCCAGGTCGCCGTCCTGGATGCACGACCAGTCGGTGAGCGACGAGGTCGCCTCCAGCAGCGTCTCCGGGTAGGCGCCGTGCAGGATCGGGCCGTGGAAGATGCCGCCGGACAGGTCGTCGATCTTGCGCGCCGCCGCCACGTCCGCCGGGTCGCCCGGCGAGAGCGGCCGGACCACCGAGGTGTTGAGGCTGAGCGCGACGGAGTTGCGGGCCGGCATCACCGAACGCAGCGCCTTGGCGCCCAGGCCGTGCGCCAGGTTGAGGTGGTGGGCGGCCCGCAGCGAGGCCGCCGGGTCGGTGCGGCCGGGGGCGTGCACGCCGGAGGCGTAGCCCAGGAAGGCGCTGCACCACGGCTCGTTGAGCGTGATCCAGTTCTCCACCCGGTCGCCGAGCGCCTCGCCCATGATCTGGGCGTACTCCGCGAAGCGGTAGGCGGTGTCGCGCTCCGGCCAGCCGCCCGCGTCCTCCAGCTCCTGCGGCAGGTCCCAGTGGTAGAGGGTGACGGCCGGCTTGATGTCCTTCGCCAGCAGCTCGTCGACGAGACGCCGGTAGAAGTCCAGACCGCGCTGCACGGCCGGGCCGCGGCCGGTGGGCTGCACCCGCGACCAGGAGACGGAGAAGCGGTAGGCGTTCAGGTTCAGGTCCGCCATCATCGCCACGTCGTCGCGGTAGCGGTGGTAGTGGTCGTTGGCGACGTCACCGGTCTCGCCGCCGGCCGTCTTGCCCGGCGTGTGGCTGAAGGTGTCCCAGATGGAAGGCGTACGCCCGTCCTCCCGCACCGCCCCCTCGATCTGGTACGCGGAGGTCGCGGCGCCCCAGAGGAAGGCGGGGGGAAAGGTCACCGGGGTCGCCGGCGTTGCGGAGTCAGACATGGAAGCGCTCCCATAGGAGGTCGTGGAAGACCGACGAGTACGGAAAGAGGGGGGAGGGGAGGGGCCGAGGCGGCGGTGACCCGGCCCCCCAGGGGTACGGAGGCGAAGCGGACGTCAGCCCTTGACGGCGCCCTGCATGATGCCGCCCACGATCTGCTTGCCGAAGATCGTGAAGACCAGCAGCAGGGGCAGCGTACCCAGCAGCGCACCCGCCATGATCAGGGACTGGTCCGGGGTGTACCCGCGACCGAGGCCCGCGACCGCCACCTGCACGGTCGGGCTGCCGGTCTGGGTCAGCACCAGGAACGGCCACAGGAAGTCGTTCCAGGTCTGCACGAACATCAGCATGCCCAGCACGGCCATCGCCGGCCGCGCGGCCGGGAACACCACGTGCCAGATCACGCGCCAGCTGCTCGCGCCGTCCACCCGGGCGGCCTCGATGACCTCGTCCGGCAGCGCCTGCAGCAGGTACTGCCGCATGAAGAACACGCCGAACGCGCTCACCAGCGACGGGAAGATGACCGCTTGGAGCTGGTCGGACCAGTCGAGCTTGGCGACCATCATGTACAGCGGGATGATGCTGAGCTGCGGTGGCACCATCATCGTGCCGATCACGATCAGCATCAGCGCGTTGCGGCCCTTGAAGCGCAGCTTGGCGAAGGCGAACCCGGCGATCGTCGACAGCACGACGATGGTCACCGCCGAGATGCCCGCCACGATCGTGGTGTTGAGGAAGGCCTCACCGAGGTTGGCGTCCTTCCAGGCGATCTCCAGGTTCTTGAACAGGTTGGAACCGAACCAGAGCGGCGGCGGGTTCTGCGCCAGCCGCTGGTTGTCCCGGGAGGCGGCGATCGCGGTCCACACCAGCGGGAACAGCGACACGATCGTGAACACGATCAGGATCGCGTACGCGATCGGACCGCCGTGCAGTGTCCCGCCGGCCCGCGCCGACTTCGGCAGACGCGGGCGCTTGGGCTCCTTGGCAATCGTGGTCTCGGGGGGCGTCACAGTCGTCGTCACGGCCACAACTCCTTAACTGCTGGCGCGCAGCCGGCGCGAGATGAGCTGGTTGATGATGCCGATGACGATCAGGATCGCGAACATCGTCCAGGCGATCGCCGAGGCGCGGCCCAGGTGCTGGTTCACCCAGCCCTGCTCGTACAGGTACAGGCCGAGCGTCTGGAACTGGTGCTCCGCGCCGCCGGACGCGCCCTTGTTGGCGTCGAACAGCAGCGGCTCGCCGAAGACCTGGCTGGCACCGATGGTGGAGACCACCACCGTGAACAGGATCGTCGGACGCAGCGAGGGCAGCGTCACGTGGATGAACTGCTTCCAGCGGCTGGCGCCGTCCAGCGCCGCCGACTCGTACAGGTCCTGCGGGATCGCCTGCATCGCGGCCAGGTAGATCAGCGCGTTGTAGCCGGTCCAGCGCCAGATGATGATCGCCGAGACGGCGAACTGCGAGGGCCACTTGTCGCCCTGCCAGTCGATCGGGTCGATCCCGACGAAGTCGAGCGCCCAGTTGATCATGCCGTAGTCGTAACCGAAGAGCAGCACGAACACCAGGGAGGCGGAGGCGATCGAGGTGGCGTACGGCGCGAGCATCGCGACCCGGTAGAAGGTCGAGGCCCGCAGCTTGTAGTTGAGGATGTGGGCGATGCCCATCGCGATCAGCAGCTGCGGAACGGTCGCGATGATGCCGATGGTCAGGGTGTTCTGCGCCGCGTTCCAGAAGAACTCGTCGTCGAAGATCCGGGTGTAGTTCTTCAGCCCGACCCAGCTCATGTCGGTCGGGGCGGTCAGCTCCACCTGGTGCAGCGAGGCCCAGCCGGTGTAGATCAGCGGGAACAGGCCGAAGGCGAGGAACAGCAGGAAGAACGGAGAGACGAACGCGTACGGGCTCCAGCGCATGTCGCGCTGCCAGCGCCGGGACAGTTTGGCCCGGCGTCGCTGTTCCTTGTCCGCGGGCGCGGAGCTCCCAGGCGGACGGCCCGGGGCCGCGCCCCCCTTGACGGGGGGCGCGGCGGTGTCGTGGCGGGTGGCCATGCGGGTCACTTGTCCAGGCTGTTGTCGATGGTCTTGGTGGCCGTCTCCCATGCCTCGGCGGGGGACTTGCCCTTGGTCACCAGGATGACGCCGTTGTCCGTCAGACCCTGCTGGATGATCTGGTCCTTCGGGCCGATGACCTGGTCCGGGATCTGCTTGGCGGCCTCGGAGAAGATCTTGCCGATCGGGGAGTCACCGGTCATCTCGTTCTTCGCGCCGGTCACCTCGGGGCTGTCGTACGCGCCCGGGGTGCTCGGGAAGCTGCCCTGCACCTTGAACAGCTTCGTCTGCTGCTCGGGCGCGGTCAGCCAGGCCACCAGCTTCTGCGCCTCCTCGACGTTCTTGCCGCTCTTCGGCACGCCGAGGAAGGAGCCGCCCCAGTTGCCGGACTTGGGCGCCACGGCCACGTCCCACTTGCCGGCGGCGTCCGGCTGCGACTTGCCCTTGATGGTGCCGAGCATCCACGGCGGGCAGGCGACGGTGGCGAACTTGCTGTTGGCGATGGTCGTGTCCCAGGCCGGCTGGAACTGCGTCTGCGACTGGACCAGGCCCTTCTCGGCGGCCTCGGCGGTCAGGTCGAAGGCGTCCTTGACGGCCGGGTTGGTCTTGTAGATGACCTCGCCGGAGGCGTCGTAGAACTTCTCCTTCTCACTGCTGAGGACGGCGTTGAGCAGGCCACCGGGGGAGTCCATGAAGAAGGTGTCCTTGCCGGCCTTCTTCTTGTACTTCTCACCGGTCTCGATGAACTTGTTCCAGTCACCGGCCCACAGCTTGCCGACCTCCTCGCGGTCGGTCGGCAGGCCGGCCTTCTCGAAAAGGTCCTTGCGGTAACAGATCGCCATCGGGCCGATGTCGGTGCCCAGAGCGACGGTCTGGCCGTCCTTGGTGGTGGCCTGCTGCCACTTCCAGCTGAGCCAGTTGTTCTTGTCCACGCCCTCGGCCTTGGACATGTCCGTGAACTTGTCCGCCTGGGTGCCGACGATCTCGGCGATGTTGGCGATCTCGATGGCCTGGATGTCCATCAGACCGCTGTTGGTGGTGAGGTGGTTGAGCAGCGGCGGGTAGTAGTTCTCGTTCCGCTCGATGACGTTCTGCTCGATCTTGATGTCCGGGTTCAGCTTCTCGTACTCGGCGTAGAGACCGGCTTCCTTGAAGCCCATGGTGCCGAACAGACCCAGTGTGATCTTGGTCTTGCCCTCGCTGTCGGACGAGGATCCGTCGCCGTCGCTACCGCCGTCGTCGGCACAGCCGGCCAGCAGCCCGGTGCCCAGCGACACCACGGCCGCGATGGCCAGCGCCTTACGGGCGATGGGCTTCCCCCCGCCCGACCGCTGACGGGAGAGGGGGAGGGTACGTGCTCGCATTGCGTCCTCCTGTTGCCCTGACGTGCCGACCCCCCGGCCAACGGCATTGTTGGGCCCGTATCTTGCTCGCTGCGGCTCGGGCGGGGAACGTGCGGGTTGTGTATGTGTCAGGTACTGTGGGAGCGCTCCCACAAGTGATGTGTTGAAGAGTCGCGGGTCGGAGCGGGGGTGTCAAGGGAACAGACGCGGCAAAGTGCCTTCAGTTATCTGCCTGTTAACTTGGCGCCGGACGCCCGCCCTCGGAAGCCCGGAGTCCGCCGGAGGCACTCCCGGCGGTGGCCACCGTCACCGACGGGGCTGTTACATTCCAGGCCAGCGTGACATACGACGGAAGGTGGGGCCGATGGCAAGCCACGGAGCGCGGGGCCGGAGCGGCGGCCGGCCCACCCTCGAAGAGGTGGCCGCGCGCGCCGGTGTCGGCCGCGGCACGGTCTCCCGGGTGATCAACGGTTCGCCCCGGGTGAGCGACGCCACACGCGCCGCCGTGGAAGCCGCGGTCGCCGAGCTCGGTTACGTCCCGAACACGGCCGCCCGCGCCCTGGCCGCCAACCGCACGGACGCCATCGCCCTCGTCGTGCCCGAGCCGGAGACCCGGTTCTTCGCCGAACCGTACTTCTCCGACATGCTCCGGGGCGTCGGCGCGGCGCTCTCCGACACCCAGATGCAGCTGCTGCTGATCTTCGCGGGCAGTGACCGGGAACGGCAGCGGCTCGCCGAGTACCTCGCCGCCCACCGGGTGGACGGGGTGCTGCTGGTCTCGGTGCACGCCGACGACCCGCTGCCCGACATGCTGTCCCGGCTGGAGATCCCGGCCGTGATCAGCGGCCCCCGCTCGGCCGCCGAGACGCTCGCCTCCGTGGACTCGGACAACTACGGCGGCGCCCGCCAGGCCGTCGAACACCTCATCGGCGGGGGCCGGCGCGCCATAGCCCACATCACCGGCCGCCTCGACGTGTACGGCGCCCAGCGGCGCGTCGACGGCTACCGCGACGCCCTGCGCGACGCGGGCCACGAGGTGGACGAGCTGCTGATCGAGCCGGGCGACTTCTCCGAGGACGGCGGCCGGCACGCGATGGCGGCCCTGCTGGAGCGCCGCCCCGACCTGGACGCCGTCTTCGCAGCCTCGGACGTCACCGCGGCCGGCGCCCGGCACGCCCTGCGCGACGCGGGCCGCCGCATCCCCGACGACGTGGCCCTGGTCGGCTACGACGACTCCGCCATCGCCCGCCACATGGACCCGCCGCTGACCAGTGTGCGCCAGCCGATCGAGGAGATGGGCCGCGCGATGATCGACCTCCTCCTCGCGGAGGTCGCCGACCGCCGCCCGGCGGCGTCCCGGGAACTGGGGCGGCGCCAGATGGTCCTGGCCACGGAACTGGTGGCCCGCGCCTCGTCGTGACGCCTCAGTGCTCCGTGCCGGGGTCCGGGTTCTTTCGGACCGCGCCGGCGTGGAGCGTGGGGGCGGCGACGCGGAGTGCTGCCTCGCGCTCCCACCCTCGGGGGTCGGTGGCACGCTCGTAGTCCCTGCGCAGGCCGGCCGGGATCAGGCCCAGGCGCCGGTCCGGCAGCGGTCGGCCGTTGGCCCCGGCCCACGCGCTGATCTCCTCGAAGTCGTCCGCCGGCGAACCCATGACCGCGTACACGGGAAGGCGGTCGGTGAGCACGGTGCGGGGCAGGGAGAGGCCGAGGCGTTCCTCGAAGACGGCCAGGCTGCGACGGTCACGTTCGTGATAGTCGTGGATCTCGTAGTCGTCGTACTCCTCTTCGGGAACGGGGTCCGTCACACCGTCGGGGAGCAGGAGTCCCGCGGCCACCAGGTCGGGCAGGAGCAGATCGGGTTCCTCGCCCCAGCGGACGCCCTCCTCGCCCAGTCCGTGTCCGCAGACCGTGCGGCCGTCGCGCGCGTATCGGACGGTGGTGGGCGGGTGTTCCGAGTTGTGGTGGTAGTGGACGGCTTCCACGCCGTCGCGCGAGACCTCCTCCCGCCGTTCGAGGTAGCGGCCGTAGAGGACGGCGAACGCCCAGCCGGCGTGCTCACCGACGCGGACCGCGGCGCTGCCCGACCCGATGCGGGGGTAGCCGTCGACCTCGAGGTCCTCCATCTCGGCGTCGGTCATCGGCCCGGCGGCCGCTCCGCGCCGCGCCCCCATGCGCACCGCCAGCTCCTCGGCGTCGATGCCGCGGGCGAAGTGCACGTCGAACATGTACCCGGAACTCGTCGTCCGGCCGACCATCCACTGCACACCGTCGCTCACGTGCCCTCCCCTTGTGCCGGCGAACAGGCCCTACGCCTGTTCGCCGACGACCGTAGGTCGGCCCACTGACATCCCGGTGGCGGAAACGAGTACAGCCGGTGACCTCAGTACGAGGTCACCGGCTGTACCGATGAGGGTGAGTGACGGGACTCGAACCCGCGGCATCCTGGACCACAACCAGGTGCTCTACCAGCTGAGCTACACCCACCATGGCCTTGTCGGTTGAGGTCAGTGACTTCCCCGACCGGCCGAGAAAAAGTGTACAGGGTCCGAAGGGGTGCTCGCGCACGCTTTCCGCGGAGGCCCCCGACGACCCCCCGATCCGCCTACTGAGCAGGCAGGACGTGCTTCGCGGCGATCTTCTTCGCGGTGTCCGAGTCGGGCCCCGGCTGCGGTACGAAGACGGCCTCGCGGTAGTAGCGCAGCTCCGCGATGGACTCGCGGATGTCGGCGAGGGCGCGGTGGTTGCCGTTCTTCTCGGGGCTGTTGAAGTACGCCCTCGGGTACCAGCGGCGGGCCAGCTCCTTGATGCTGGACACGTCCACGATGCGGTAGTGGAGGTAGTCCTCCAGGGTCGGCATGTCCCGCAGCAGGAAACCGCGGTCGGTGCCGACGGAGTTGCCGCACAGGGGGGCCTTGCCGGGCTCCTTGACGTGTTCCCTCACGTAGTCGAGGACCTGCCGCTCGGCCTCCTCGAGCGTCGTGCCGCCCGCCAGCTCGGCGAGCAGCCCGGACGCGGTGTGCATCTCCCGCACCACCTCCGGCATCGTCTCCAGGGCCCGCTCCGGCGGGCGGATAACGATGTCCACGCCCTCGCCGAGCACGTTCAGCTCGGAGTCGGTGACGAGGGCGGCCACTTCGATGAGCGCGTCGTCCGACAGCGAGAGGCCGGTCATCTCGCAGTCGATCCACACCATGCGATCGTTCATGTGTCTAACCTTACGGGGCCCCGCGCCGTGCGGGACCGGGTGGTGAAGCGCGGGTTTCCGCGACGTGCCTGTGCCGGTGCGGGCGTCACGGGGCCGGACGTGCGGACGGACACGACGAACGGGCCGGAGGCCGATGCCTCCGGCCCGTCGGCCGTCGCCGTCACCTCACGGCGCGCTGCGCTGGCCCGGGAGGGCCGAGGCCGTCACGGACGGGCCCAGGGCGCCCGCCGCCGCCGTGCGGCGGGACTGGTGCGGCAGTGGGCTGTCCGGGTGCAGGGCGGGCGGCACCTGGACCCCCGCGTGGCCCGGCTGGCCCGGTGGGAGGGCTCCCACGGTGCTCGGGGCGCCCTCGGCGTCCTGGTTCCGGTCGGCCTGTGGGCGCCGCGCGCGGTACGCGGCCCGGTAGGCGGCCGGGGACGAACCCAGCTGGCGCCGGAAGTGGCCGCGCAGCGCCACCGGTGAGCGGAAGCCGCAGCGGCCGGCGACCTCGTCCACCGAGTAGTCCGACGTCTCCAGCAGGCGCTGCGCCTGGAGCACCCGCTGCGTGATCAGCCACTGCAGCGGCGCGCTGCCGGTCAGCGAGCGGAAGCGGCGGTCGAACGTACGACGGCTCATGTACGCGCGTGCCGCCAGCGTCTCCACGTCGAACTGTTCGTGGAGGTGCTCCAGCGCCCAGGCGACGACCTCGGCGAGCGGGTCGGCGCCGATCTCCTCGGGTAAAGACCTGTCCAGGTAGCGCTCCTGGCCTCCGCTGCGGCGCGGCGGCACCACCAGGCGGCGGGCCAGCGCGCCGGCCGCCTCGTTGCCGTGATCGGTGCGCACGATGTGCAGGCACAGATCGATTCCGGCCGCGGTGCCCGCGGACGTCAGCACGTCGCCGTCGTCCACGAAGAGCTCCCGTGGATCGACGTGCACCGACGGATAGCGTTTCGCCAGCGTCGGTGCGTACATCCAGTGTGTGGTCGCGGGACGGCCGTCCAGCAGTCCCGCCGCCGCGAGGACGAAGGCGCCGGTGCACAGCCCGACGATGCGGGCGCCCTCCTCGTGGGCCCGGCGCAGTGCGTCCAGGGCCTCCTCCGGCGGTGGCGAGGTGATCGAACGCCAGGCCGGCACCACGACGGTGCCCGCCCGGGATATCGCCTCCAGGCCATGTGGCGCGGTGAGTTCCAGGCCCCCTGTGGTCCGCAGCGGGCCTTCCTCGCCTCCGCATACGAGCAAGCGGTAGCGCGGTACGCCGGCGTCCTGGCGGTCAACCCCGAACACCGACAGCGGTATGGAACTCTCGAAGATGGGGCCGCCGCTGAACAGCAGCACCGCGACGATCTCCTTGCGGCGGCGCCCGGAGAGTTTCCGGGCCGCGTTTTCCGGCGCGGCAGTGGAGTCGTGGCTCATACTGCTAAGCCCCCCTCGGTGGTCGCGGCTCCTCGGTTGTGTCGCTCCTGCACGTTTCCCCTCGGTCCTGCACGAGTCCCCCGCCGTAAGACATCAAGATCGAATCTACTGCGTCCCGTCGCGCGCCGGTGGCCGGTTCGCCACCCAGCACATTGTCGACTTGGCAACTTGGCGTGAAGCATTCGATCACGAAGCGTTGCACTCGTGGGCCGTGTGGGGAAGTGCGCCTTGTCGCGGTGGCCAATCCACGTAGGGCGCACAGGGTGCGTTGGACCCTTTCAGCCCAGGTCGAACGGGGGGTGGGGGGTGGGTGCGGCGGGGGAAGCACACAGGCCAGAAGTTGGCTGAAAAGATACGGGCGGGGGCGCGGAAACCGGTCAGTTGACCGGTGTACCCCCGCCAGTGTGCCGCCGATCCCGTCGGCGCCCGGCTCCGGCCCGCCTGCTCCGACCCGCCCGTGCCGACCCCGCAAGGGTTCCCGCCCTCCCGGACGGTAGCCGGCACGAAGGGCTCTGTGACGCGGATCACGCGGCTCGGCGGCGACCGGGCCGCCGGTCGCCGCGGACCCGCGACGGACCTCCCGCAGGGGCGAGTGAACTCCGCGCAAACCACCTGTACGGGGCAGCAACCATTGCGTGACGGGCGGACCCTCGTGCATGCTCCGGTGAACCCGCCTGCCGGTATGTGCGGGATCTGGGCTTAGGAGGCGTGCCGCCGTACCCTGGAGGGTATGGGGTTGGGAAGATAATTCCCGGACACAGCTCCGCCGCACACTGTCGTCCCCCACAAAGGATCACCACCCCGAGACAGCCATGGCCGGTCACGAATTCTTCGAACCCGCGGACCGCAAGCGGCCGGTCGCCGATCCCACGGCGGCCGAACCCCTGGCGGCGGAGGAGTCGCGCCACCCCTGCGACCCCGCGTTCCGGCACGGTGTCGTCGTCGGCTTCGACGGCTCCACCTCCAGTGAACGGGCCCTCGCGTACGCCATCGGCATGGCGCGGCGCTTCGGTTCGGGCCTGATCATCGTTCACGTCGCCAACCGGCTGCCCACGACGGTGTGGGCGGGGTGCGAGCCCCCGGTCTTCGTGGACGTCCCGGACCACCGCACGGAGGTGCTCGGGCTCGAGCTCGCCTGTGCGGACTACCTGGCCGAGGTGCCGTGGATCCTCGTCGAGCGTGGTGGGGACATCTGCCATGAACTCGAAGAGGTGGGGCGGGAGTACGCCGCCGATGCGATCGTCGTGGGTTCCACCCACGGGCTCGTGGGGCGGATCTTCGGGTCCGTCGCCGGGAGGTTGGCGAAGCGGGCGCAGCGGCCGGTCGTGGTTATTCCGTAAGTCGTTCACGGGCCCCGTGTGTGGGGTGGCAACACACGGGGCCCGTCCTGTGATGCGGCATGTGCGGGCGCGTGGGGGCTTGTCGCGCAGTTCCCCGCGCCCCTGAAAGACGCGCAGTTCGCCGCGCCCCCGGAAGGACGCGCAGTTCGCCGCGCCCCCGGAAGGACGCGCAGTTCGCCGCGCCCCCGGAAGGACGCGCAGTTCGCCGCGTCCCCGAAGGCCCCCTACTCCACCGTTACCGACTTGGCGAGGTTCCTCGGCTTGTCGATGTCCCGGCCCAGGGCCAGGGCCGTGTGGTAGGCGAGGAGTTGGAGGGGGATGCCCATGAGGATGGGGTCGAGTTCGTCCTCGTTCTTGGGGACGAGGATCGTGTGGTCGGCCTTCTCCTGCTCCTGGTGGGCGACGGCCACGATCTGGCCGCTGCGGGCCTTGATCTCCTCCATGGCCGCGCGGTTCTTCTCCAGCAGGTCGTCGTCCGGGACGATCGCGACCGTGGGGAGGGCCGGCTCGATCAGGGCCAGCGGGCCGTGCTTCAGCTCGGAGGCCGGGTACGCCTCGGCGTGGATGTAGGAGACCTCCTTGAGCTTCAGGGAGGCCTCACGGGCCACCGGGTAGCCCCGCACGCGGCCGATGAAGAGCATCGAGCGGGCCTCGGCGTACCGCAGGGCCAGCTTCTTGATCTCCTCCTCCTGCTTCATGATCTCGGCGATCTGGCCCGGGAGCCTGCGCAGGCCCTCGATGATCCGCCTGCCGTCGCGCACCGACAGGTCACGGGTGCGGCCCAGGTGCAGGGCGAGCAGGGCGAAGGCGACCGTGGTGTTGGTGAAGCACTTGGTGGACACCACGCAGACCTCGGGCCCGGCGTGGACGTAGACGCCGCCGTCCGCCTCGCGGGCGATCGCGGAGCCGACGACGTTGACCACGCCCAGCACCCGCGCGCCCTTGCGCTTCAGCTCCTGCACCGCCGCCAGCACGTCGTACGTCTCACCGGACTGGGAGACCGCGATGTACAGGGTGTCGGGGTCCACGACCGCGTTGCGGTAGCGGAACTCGGAGGCCGGCTCGGCGTCGGCGGGGATCCGGGCCAGCTCCTCGATCATCTGCGCGCCGATCATGCCGGCGTGGTACGAGGTGCCGCAGCCGAGGATCTTCACCCGGCGGATCCGGCGCGCCTCGCGGGCGTCCAGGTTGAGGCCGCCCAGGTGCACGGTGGAGAAGCGGTCGTCGATCCGGCCGCGCAGCACGCGGTCCACGGCCTCCGCCTGCTCGTGGATCTCCTTGTGCATGTAGGTGTCGTGGCCGCCCATGTCGTACGAGGCCGCCTCCCACTCCACGGTGGTCGGCTCGGCGGTCGTCCGGGTGCCCTCGGTGGTGTAGGTGCGGAAGTCGTCGGCCTTCAGCGTCGCCATCTCGCCGTCGTCCAGCGTGACGATCTGCCGGGTGTGGGCGACCAGCGCGGCGATGTCGGAGGCGACGAACATCTCCTTCTCGCCGATGCCGAGCACGACCGGCGAGCCGTTGCGGGCCACCACGATGCGGTCCGGGAAGTCGGCGTGCAGCACGGCGATGCCGTAGGTGCCCTCGATGAGGCGCACGGTCTCGCGGACCTTGTCCTCCAGCTTCTCGGCCGTCGAGCGGGCGATCAGGTGGACGAGGACCTCGGTGTCCGTCTCGGAGAGGAACTCGACACCGTCCGCCTCCAGCTTGCGGCGCAGGTCGGAGGCGTTGTCGATGATGCCGTTGTGGACGACGGCGACCTTGCCCTCGGCGTCCAGGTGCGGGTGGGCGTTCACGTCGGAGGGGGCGCCGTGGGTGGCCCAGCGGGTGTGGGCGATGCCGGTGGTGCCCTTGAAGCGCGCCGGAACCTTGGCCTCGAGGTCGCGCACCCGGCCCTTGGCCTTGACCGTCTTCAGGCCGGAGGCCTTCGGGGACGTGACGGCGATGCCCGCCGAGTCGTAGCCGCGGTACTCCAGGCGCTGCAGGCCCTCCAGCAGCAGGGGAGCGACCTCACGCCTGCCGATGTATCCGACGATTCCGCACATATGTGTATGTTCCTAGCCGTAGACGATGCGGCGCAGTTGCCGGAGCGAGAGCTCGGGCGGGGCCACCGCGCGGTATCTGAGGTCCGCCTCGATCCGTTCGAAGATCGTCGCGTTCACCAGGCCCTGGGCCTGGAGCTCGCGGTGGCGGCGACGGACGTACTCCTCGGTCGTCTCGTCGAAGTAGGCGAGCACGTCCTGGATCACGCGCAGCGCCTCGCCCCGGCTGAGGGGCGTGGACCGCGTCAGATGATCAACGAGTTCGTCGTGCACCCGATGATCCTGGGGCACCGGCCGCGGTTTCGCAAGAAACGTGCCCGATTTCGGGCAGGACTCACAGGCGAGACCCAGGCTCGGCTCACCGGCGGGGCTCGGGACCGGCTCACCGGCGGGGCTCGGGGCCGGCCCACAGACAGGCTCGGGGCCGGCCCGCAGACAGGCTCGGGGCCGGCCCGCAGACAGGCTCGGGGCCGGCCCACAGGCGGGCCCGGGGCTCAGCTCACAGGCGCTTGAGGACCGCCTGTTTGGCCAGGGTGAACTCCTCGTCCGTCAGTACCCCGGACCGGTGCAGTTCGCCCAGCTCCCGCAGCCGGCGCAGCAGGGCGTCGTGGCCGTCCTCGGCCGAGGCCGCCCGCGGCGGTGCGGACCCGGGATCCCGCGGGCGCTCGTCGGCGGGTGCGGCCGGGTGCGGCAGGCGGGCTTGGACGGCGGCGGCGACGAGCGCCATCAGCGGGTCCTTCTTGAAGCCCCACAGCTCCACCGAGTTCGGGTCGTACTTGGCGGGCGCCTTGGTGGGGGAGTGCCGCACGAGGAAGCGGATGTGGCCGTTCTCCAGTCCGACCGCCGGCTGCCACTCCACGCCGGTCAGGTCCGCCAGCGCGAGGGTGCGGGTGCCGGCGGCGGCCTTGGCGTCCTCCGTCTTCCAGTTCCACTCCAGCCGGACGCGCTCGCCGTCGAAGCTCACCGTGCCGTCCCCGGCGGAGACGGACAGCGGCACGGACGGGCCGGGCAGCAGGTACTCGGTGACCGGGTCGGCGGGTACCTGGTCCAGCAGCAGGGCGGTGCGGACCTCCTCCGCGAAGTACTCGGCGACGCCGTAGCGGTCGGAGTCGACGATCAGCTGGTAGGGGTCGTGCGGCTCGGTGAGCCGGCCGCCGGCCGTGTGCAGCAGGGGGTCGGCGCCGTCGCGCAGCCGCAGCCTGAGCCGTCCCGACTTCTTGCCCTGCTCGAACGATATCCCCGCCAACGCCCTTAGTGGCAGTGCCAGTTCACCCAGGGTCTTGCGGAGCAGGCCGACGTTCTTGTCCCGGCCGGGGGTCAGTCGCAGGGTGTCCCCGTCGAAGGTCCAGGTACCGTCCTTCTGGATGATTTCCGCCATGGGGGGATTGTTCCACCGGAACTGCCGGAGAGTGGTCCGTACCTCGTTCGGATTCCCTTGTGGAGCACCGGAGTTCACGGGTGCTCGTGCTGATGGGCGCCCCGGAGGACCGTACTCCGGGACGCCCATCGGTAGGGGGGCCGCTACCGCCCCGCGATCGGGTTCCTCAGCGTGCCCACCAGCTGGAGCGCGCCGGACGGGTCCGTGAGGTCCACCATCTGCTTGTTGTTGCGGAGCTGGAGGCGGTTGAGGCAGGACAGGGCGAACTCGGGGGCGAACATGTCGTACCGGGTGAACTTGTCGGCGAGCTCGGGCACCGACGCCTGGTACTCGCGGGTGATCTCCGCGACCGTGCCCCAGAAGCCGTCCTCGTCCAGGACGCCCTCCTCGGCGAGGTTCGCCGCGAGGAAGCGGAAGAAGCAGTCGAAGACGTCCGTGAAGACCGACAGGAGCTTCGTGTCGTCCGGGACCTCCACCCGGATGCGGGAGACCTCCGGCGGCAGCACCGCGTCCGGGTCCATCACCGCGATCTCCTCGGCGATGTCCTTGTAGACCGCCCGCCGCACCACCCCGTCCTCCAGGACGAGGATCACGTTCTCGCCGTGCGGCATGTACACCAGGTCGTAGGCGTAGAAGCTGTGCAGCAGCGGGACGTAGTACGCCCGCAGGTAGTGCCGCAGCCACTCGGCAGGGGCGAGCCCCGAGCGTGCGATCAGCGCGCCCGCGAAGGACTTCCCCTCGTGGTCGACGTGGACCAGCGACGCCATGGTGGCGAGCGACTCCCCGTCCTTCAGGGACGGCACCGGGCTCTCCCGCCACAGCGCGGCCAGCATCTTCCGGTACGGCGAGTAGCGGTCCGTGGCCTGCTCGTACTCCAGGTGCCGGTAGCCCACGGCGGCCCGCTCGCGGATGATGGACAGCCCCGTGGCCCGCAGCACCGGGTCGTTGTCGATCAGCCGGGCCAGCCAGTCGTTGATCGCCGGGGTCGCCTCCATGTAGGCGGCGGACAGCCCGCGCATGAAGCCCATGTTGAGGACGGACAGGGCCGTCTTCACGTAGTGCTTCTCGGGGTGCGAGGTGTTGAAGAAGGTGCGGATGGACTGCTGGGCCAGGTACTCGTCGTCGCCCTCGCCCAGGCAGACCAGGTGTCCGCGCGCCACCTCGGCGGCGAAGGTGACGGACAGCTTGTTCCACCACTGCCAGGGGTGGACGGGGATGAGGAGGTAGTCGTCGGGGTCGAGGGCCCGCTCGCGCAGGACGCCGTGGAAGCCCTCGACGGTCTCCTCGCCCAGCTCCTGCCGGATGAAGGACTCGTACGCGATGCCCACCCCGGCCGTGAACGCGGCCCGCGAGCGGTGCGCGGCCAGCCACACCAGCTTCACCGGGCTGGCGGTCTCCGGCGCGTACGCCAGGTACTCGTGGACGCCGAAGCCGAGCCGCCCGTTGTTGGCGACGAAGCAGGGGTGGCCCTCGGTCATCCCGGTCTCGATGGCCTGGAAGCCGGCGTCGACCAGCTCGGCGACCGGGACCTGCGGCTTGGTGAGCTTGTAGCAGGTGCCGGAGAGGGTGGAGGAGATCTCCTCCAGGTACACCGGCAGGATCTCCTCGCTCAGGCCCAGCGACTTCTGCAGCTCGATGAAGAAGTCCAGGGCCGCGAGCTCGAGTTCCGCGTCGCCGCGCCGGCGGGTGATCGAGTCGGCGTCGATCACCCAGTGGTCCAGGGCGCGGAGCGTGGCCGTGAAGGCGTACCGGGTCAGGCCGTCGTCGCTGCGGACGACGTACCCGCCGTCGCCGGTGGCCTCCGGCGTGATGAGCCGCTCGTGGGCGAACTCGGCGAGCGCCTTGCGGATCAGCAGGCGGTTGGCCCGCGCCCAGCGGTGGGGGGACAGGTGCGCCACGGCGTCGGACAGGGTCATACGGATACTCCTCGGGCGGCCTCGAACTGCGCGCGCGTGCAGAAGCTCAGCAGCGCGCGCTTCTCCGGCTTGTCGATCTCACGCTCGGGCACGAAGCCCACGGCCTCGTTCAGGGCGTGCACCGCCTTGTTGGTCACGTCCGGCTCGACCACCACCCGCCGGGTGCCGGGGTCGGCGAACAGCTCCTCCATCACGGCGGTGATGACGGCCCGGGTGAAGCCGTGCACCGGCCGGTCGGTGGGGGCGACCAGGAAGTGCATGCCGACGTCGCCGGGCTCGGGGTCGTACAGGCCGGTCAGTTCGACGTACCGGGGGTCGTACTTCTCCATCAGGAAGGCCGGTTCGCCGTCGTGCAGGCCCAGGTAGGCGTGGTGGTGCTCGTGGGCGGCGATCCGCATGTACTCGCGCTCGACGTCCTGGAGCTCGGCGTCCTGCATCATCCAGAAGGTCGCCTTGGGGTGGGTCACCCAGCGGTGCAGCAGCTCGGCGTCCTTCAGCGGGTCAAGGGGGCGGACGGTGAACGTACCGATGTTCGTACTGCTCGTACTACTCGTACTGCTCATACGGCGAACTCCTGGAACGCGATCGTCTTCTCGACCGGGTAGTACTCGGTGCCGAGCAGTTCGCGGATGATGGTCGCGTTCCGGTACGGGCCCATGCCCAGGTCGGGGCTGGTGATGCTGTGCGTGTGGACGCCGGCGTTCTGCAGGAAGACGCCGCGGCCGGTGACGTCGATGGCGTAGTTGCGGGCGACGTCGAAACGGCCGTGGCCGTCGAAGCGGATGCGGTCGCGGACCGGGTCGAGGAAGGCCGGCGGCTCGTAGTGGTAGCCGGTGGCCAGGACCAGGCCCTCGGTGCGGATCTCGAAGTCCTTGTCCTGCTCGTCCTGGTGGAAGCCGAGCGTGTAGCCGCCGTCCTCGTACCGGGCGGTGGTGAGCGAGGAGTTGGTGAGCAGCCGGGTGGGGACCGGCCGGTCGCCGCTGACGACGTTCTTCTGGTACAGCAGGTCGAAGATCGCGTCGATCAGCTCCGAGTTGATGCCCTTGAACAGGCCCTTCTGCTGCTTCTCCAGCCGGTAGCGGGTCTCCTCGGGCAGCGCGCGGAAGTAGTCGATGTAGTCCGGGGACGTCATCTCCAGGGTCAGCTTGGTGTACTCCAGCGGGAAGAACCGCGGGGAGCGGGTGACCCAGTTGAGCCGGTAGCCGTGGACGTCGATCTCGGAGAGCAGCTCGTAGTAGATCTCGGCGGCGCTCTGCCCGCTGCCGACGATCGTGATCGACTCCTTGTCCAGCAGCTCCGCCTTGCGGTGCATGTACTGCGCGTTGTGGAAGAGGCCGCCGTCCAGTCCGCGGCACGGCTCGGGCACGAACGGCACGGTCCCGGTGCCGAGCACCAGGCGCCGGGCGCGGTACGTCCCACCGGCCGCCGTCGCCACCGCGTACAGCCCGGCGCCCTCGTCGTACGTCACCCCGGTGACCGTCGTGCCGAAGCGGATGCTGCTCAGCTTGCCGGCGGCCCAGCGGCAGTAGTCGTCGTACTCGACCCGCAGCGGGTAGAAGTTCTCCCGTATGTAGAACGAGTACAGCCGCCCTTTCTCCTTCAGGTAGTTGAGGAAGGAGTACGGGGAGGTCGGGTCGGCCAGGGTGACCAGGTCCGACATGAACGGGGTCTGCAGGTGGGCGCCGTCGAGGAACATCCCGGCGTGCCAGGCGAAGTCGGGCTTGGACTCCAGGAAGACGCCGTTCAGCTCGTCGATGGGCTCGGTGAGGCAGGCGAGGCCGAGGTTGAAGGGGCCCAGGCCGATCCCCACGAAGTCGTAGGTGGTCTCGGGGGCTTCAGGAAGCGCGGTCAAGGGACTCTCCCAGGTACTGCTCGGCGTGGCCGGCGATCAGGTCGAGGACGGCGGCGATGTCGGACACCGTGGTCTCGGGGTTGAGCAGGGTGAACTTCAGGTAGTGGCGTCCGGCCACCTTGGTGCCCGCGACCACCGCGTCACCGGAGGCGAACAGGGCCTTGCGGGCGTAGAGGTTGGCCCGGTCGATCTCGGCGGGGTCGGTGACGGCGGCCGGGACGTAGCGGAAGACCAGGGTGGACAGGCTCGGCTCGACCACGACGTCGAAACGGGGGTCGGCGGCCAGCAGTTTCCAGCCCTCGGCGGCCAGGTCGCACACCTCGTCGAAGAGCTGCCCGATGCCGTCGGCGCCCATCACGCGCAGCGTCATCCACAGCTTGAGCGCGTCGAAGCGGCGGGTGGTCTGCAGGGACTTGTCCACCTGGTTGGGGATACGTTCCTGCACCGCGCGGCGCGGGTTGAGGTACTCGGCGTGGTAGGTGGCGTGCCGCAGCGTGGCCGCGTCGCGCACCAGCACGGCCGACGAACTGACGGGCTGGAAGAAGGACTTGTGGTAGTCGACGGTGACGGAGTCGGCGCGCTCGATGCCGTCGATGCGGCCGCGGTGCTTCAGCGAGGCGAGCAGGCCGCAGCCGTAGGCGGCGTCGACGTGCATCCAGGTACCGTGCCGCGCGCACAGCTCGGCGATCTCCGGCAGCGGGTCGATGGAGCCGAAGTCGGTGGTGCCGGCGGTGGCGACGACGGCCATGGGGACCAGGCCCGCCTCGGCGCAGCGCTCCAGCTCGCGGGCGAGGGCGACGGTCTGCATGCGCTTGTCATGGTCGACGGGGATCACCACCACGGCGTCGGGTCCGAGACCGAGCAGTTTCGCGGACTTCTTCACGCTGAAGTGGCTGACCTCGGAGGCGAAGACGCGCAGTTTCGCCAGGTCGTCGGTCTTGGCCTCCTCGCGGGCCAGCAGCAGCGCCTGGAGGTTGGACTGGGTGCCGCCGGAGGTGAACACGCCGTCGGCGGCCGGGCCGAGGCCGATGCGGCCGGTCGTCCAGTCGATGAGTTTCCGCTCGATGAGGGTGCCGCCGGCCGACTGGTCCCAGGTGTCCAGGGAGGAGTTGACGGCGGAGAGCACGGCCTCGCCGAGCACGGCCGGGATGACGACCGGGCAGTTGAGGTGGGCGAGGTAGCGGGGGTGGTGGAAGTAGACGGCGTCCCGGAGGTAGACGTCCTCCAGTTCGTCCAGCGCGGCGGTGGTGTCGTGCAGCGGCTGGTCGAGGTCGATGCCGTCGATGCGTGGGGAGAGCGCGTCGACGGTGATGCCGGTGAACGGCCGGTCGGTGGTGGCGAGTTTGGCCGCCACCCGCTCGACTCCTTGGGTCACGGAGCGGCGGTAGTGCTCCGCGGTGGTGTCGTTGAGCAGGTGCGAGCGCATGTGGGGGTCCTCCGGTGGGGACGATCCGGTGCGGGGAAAGGCCGGCGGTGTGTTACTTAGGTTAGCCTAACCTAAGTAACACGCCATAAGATCGGTCACGGCCGTGACTGTGATCACTCCCGCATCAGGAGTGATCGGGGCGGAGCGCGTTCGCGGCTACCCCTGTTCGCGCAGCTGTTCCTCCGTCAGCCCGCGGCGCCAGTAGCCCACGAACGTCACCCGCTTGCGGTCGATGCCCCGCTCGCCCACGAAGTGCCGCCGCAGCAGCCTCACATGGCCCGCCTCCCCGGCGATCCAGACGTACGGCCGCTCGGCGGGCCGGAGTTCGGCGGTGCGGATGCCGTCCAGGGCCATGGGGGAGTCCTGGTCGTGCGCGTTCCCGACGAGCCACGTGATCTCGGCGTCGGCGTCGGTCGCCAGGTCCTGGACGTCCCCGGAGTGCGGCACCTCCAGCCACACCCGGGCGCGGGTGCCGGCCGGGAGGGTCTCCAGGACGGCGGCGGTGGCCGGCAGGGCGGTCTCGTCCGCCCAGAGCAGCACCAGGTCGGTGTCCTCCGGCGGGCGGAAGCGGATCGCGCGGTTGTCGGCGACCGCGGGGCCGAGCAGCACCACCCGGTCGCCGACGGCGGCGCGGGCGGCCCAGCGGGAGGCCGGGCCCGCATCGGCGGACGGACCGGCCCCCTCGGCGACGCCGTGCAGCACGAAGTCGATGTCGATCTCGGTGGTGCGCCCCTCGGCGTCGGCGCGCAGCCCCCGGAGCGTGTACGACCGCATCACGGCCCGTACGTCGTCCGGCAGTTCGCGCCAGCCCCGCCACCAGTCCTCACCGAGCCCGACCGGTACGACCGGCTCGTCCTGCCCCGGATGCGGCAGGAACAGCGACAGGGACTGGTCGCGCCCGTCGGAGCGGAACTCCCGCAGGTCGGGGCCTTCGAAGGTGACCCGGACCAGGGACGGGCCGAGCCGCCTCGTCGTCACGACCTGGAGGGCGAAGAAACGGAACGGGGCGGCTACGGCGGTGCTCACGGGTGGCTCCGGGGAGGGAGGGGGTGCGACGGGTGCGGTCAGCCGACCTTCTTGGCCTTCTCGATGGCCTCGGCGAGGTTGTCGAGCAGCGGCGTGCACTTGTCGTAGGACAGGATCGGCTCGGGAGAGCGGGCGATGACCTGGCCGGCCTTGACCGCGGGGAGCTTCTTCCAGGTCGCCTCGGTGATGTCGGCGGGCTGGATGGTCGAGGCGCGGTCGTCCATGATGATGACGTCGGCCGGGTACTTGTCGACGTTCTCCCAGCTCAGCGTCTCGAACCAGCCGCCGGTCGCCTTCTTGGCCTCCTCCGGGGGCTCCACCAGGTTCACGCCGAGGGCCTTGAAGTACTCCAGGTCGACGGAGAAGTTCGAGCCGGAGACGTAGAAGACGTCCTGCGCGGCGGAGCCGGCCAGCACCCTGATCTCCGGGCGGGCCTTCGCGGCCTTGCGCAGCCGCTCGGCGGCGGCCTCGAACTTCTGCTTCGCCTCGACGACCTTCGTCCCCTTCATGTCGGCGCCCAGCGACTCGGCCAGCTCGGCCATGCGCTGCAGCGGCTCCGGCAGCTGACGGTCGTAGACGGAGACGGCCACGCTCGGGGCGAGCTTGGCGATCTTGTCCTTGGAGGCCTCGGGCACGTACCAGAGCGTCCCGGCGTCGTCGAACGTCGTGGAGATGAGCACCTCGGGCTGGAAGGCCGCGTACTGCTCGACGTTGAAGCTGTCGAACTTGTTGCCGAAGATCGTCAGCTTGCTGACGTCCATGTCGCCGGCCTGGACGTCGGCCTTGCCGTCCGTCGTCCTGGTCGGCCCGAAGACGCCCTTCACCTCGACGCCGTAGTCGAACAGCGCGGCGGCCACACCGGTGAACGCGACGATGTTCGTCGGCACCTTGTCGAGCTTCACGGTGGTGCCGCGGTCGTCCTTGAAGGACCACGGGCCGGACTTGGCGGCGCCGGACCCCGTCGCGTCCGAGCCGCCGCTCTTCGCGTCGTCGTCCCCGCAGGCGGTGAGCACGGCGCCGAGTCCGAGGGCGCCACCGGCGGCGAGCAGTCCCCGACGGGAGAAGCGGGCGGTACTGGCGTTCGACATGGGAGGGTCTGCTTTCGTGCGTACGGAGCCGGCCTTGGCTGGAAACAGGCTTAGGTTAGCCTAACCTCATGATCTGTCCAGGGGGTGCCCGGTATGCATCCCCTCGCGGAATGTCGAAACGTGTGCCCTGTACCGTGATTCCAGTCACCCGAGGGGGGTTGGTCATGGATCCGGTTCGACGATGGGGCCCCACCGTGGCCGTCAACCTGACCCTCGGGGTCTTCGCCATCGTGCCGCTGTGGCTGACGGCGTCCTTCGCGATGAGCAGTCTCCCGGCGGCCCTGGGCCTCACCTCCCGCGGGGCCGTGGACGGCGATGTGCTCTCCTGGCTGATGCTCCTGGTCCCGCTGTGGGCGGTCCTCCTCGGCCTGTGGATCCCGGCCAACGTCCTGACCCGGCGCGGCACGGGCACGTCACGGTGCCGCCACTGGGCCGTCGGCTCGGCGCTGCTCCTGACGCCGCTGCCGACGCTGACGGCGCTGCTGGTCCTGGTCGAGGGCTGAGGGAACCCGCGGCGGAACGGCCGGCCCGCGCCCCGGCGGACGCGGGCCGGGTCCGGAGTTCAGCCCGCCAGGCCCAACTCCCGTGCGATCAGCATCCGCTGGACCTCGCTCGTGCCCTCGCCGATCTCCAGGATCTTGGAGTCGCGCCACATGCGGGCCACCGGGTACTCGTTCATGAAGCCGTAGCCGCCGTGAATCTGGGTGGCGTCGCGGGCGTTGTCCACGGCCACCGTGGACGAGTACAGCTTCGCCAGCGCCGCCTCCTTCTTGAACGGCTCGCCCGCCACCAGACGGCTGGCCGCGTCGCGCCAGGCGAGGCGGGCCGTGTGGGCCTTCATCTCCATGTCGGCGATCTTGAACTGGATCGCCTGGTTGGCGCCGATCGGCCTGCCGAACGCGTGCCGCTCCCTGGCGTACTTCACCGACTCGTCCACACAGCCCTGCGCCAGACCCGTGCCCAGCGCCGCGATGGCGATGCGGCCCTCGTCCAGGATGCGCAGGAACTGCGCGTAGCCGCGGCCCTCTTCACCCAGGAGGTTCGCCGCCGGCACGCGCACGTCCTGGAAGGACAGCTCCCGCGTGTCCGAGGCGTTCCAGCCGACCTTCGAGTACGGGGCCGCCACCGTGAAGCCCGGCGTGCCCGACGGGACGATGATCGACGAGATCAGCGGCCCCCCGTCGGGCTTGCGGCCCGTCACCGCCGTGACCGTGACCAGGCCCGTGATGTCCGTGCCCGAGTTGGTGATGAAGCACTTGGTGCCGTTGACGACCCATTCGTTCGTCGACCCGTCCAGCCGGGCCGTCGTACGGGTCGCGCCCGCGTCGCTGCCGCCGTCCGGCTCCGTCAGGCCGAACGCGCCCAGGATCTCGCCCGAGCAGAGGCGGGGCAGCCACGCGCGCTTCTGCTCCTCGGTGCCGAAGAGGTGGATCGGCATCGCGCCCAGGGAGACGCCCGCCTCCAGGGTGATGGCCACCGACGAGTCGACCCGCGCCAGCTCCTCCAGGGCCACGCCGAGGGCGAAGTAGTCGCCGCCCATGCCGCCGTACTCCTCCGGGAACGGCAGCCCGAACAGGCCCATCCGGCCCATCTCCCGCACGATCTCGTACGGGAACTCGTGCCGCTCGTAGAAGTCACCGATCTTCGGCGCCACCACGTCGTGCGCGAACTCCTCCACCGTGCGGCGGAGTTCTTCCAGTTCGGGGGAGAGCTTGTGGTCCATGGTCGTTCACTGCTCCTGGTGGGAGAGGGCTCGTACGGTGCGGGACGGGCTGGGTCGGCCCAGGTGTGCGGCCATCCAGACGCTTGTGGCGACCAGACGGCCGAGATCGACCCCGGTGTCGATGCCGAGGCCCCGCAGCATCCACACGAGGTCCTCGGTGGCGAGATTGCCGGTGGCGGACTTCGCGTACGGACAGCCGCCCAGTCCGCCGGCGGAGGCGTCGACCGTGCCGACGCCCCGCTGGAGCGCGGCCAGTGTGTTGGCCAGGGCCTGGCCGTAGGTGTCGTGGAAGTGCACGGCCAGTGCGGACACCGGGACGCCCGCCTCGCCGAGCGCGGTGAGCAGGGCCGTCACATGGCCGGGGGTCGCCACGCCGATGGTGTCGCCCAGGCTCAGCTCGTCGCAGCCCATGTCCAGCAGGGCGCGGCACACCCTCACCACCTGGGCGACCGGTACCGCGCCCTCCCACGGGTCGCCGAAGCACATCGACAGGTAGCCGCGGACGTGGACGTCCTCCCTCTTCGCCCGCCGCACCACCGGCTCGAACATCGCCAGCGCCTCGTCCACCGTGCGGTTGAGGTTGGCCCTGGCGAAGGACTCCGTGGCGCTGGCGAAGACCGCCACCCGCCGGGCGCCCAGCGCCAGCGCGCGGTCGAGGCCGCGCTCGTTCGGGACCAGGACCGGCAGTGACACCGGCAGGTCGGACACCGCCGGGTACAGGTCCTCGGCGTCCGCCAGCTGGGGCACCCACTTGGGGTGGACGAAGCTCGTCGCCTCGATCGTGGTCAGGCCGGTCCCGGCCAGGCGGCGGACGAACTCCGCCTTGACGGCCGTCGGGACGGTCGCCTTCTCGTTCTGCAGGCCGTCGCGCGCGCCCACCTCGTGGATCCGCACCCGGGCGGGCAGTCCGTCCGCCGGTACGGTCATGGGCAGGCCCAGTTCCGGGGCGTTCATGCCGTCTCCTCCTCCACGGGGGCGATGACCGCCAGCACCTGGTCCATCGCGACCGTCGTGCCCGGGGCCACGTCCAGTTCGGTGACCGTGCCGGCGTGCGGGGCGGAGATGACGTGCTCCATCTTCATCGCCTCCACCACCAGCAGGCTCTGGCCCGCGCTCACCTCGTCGCCGACGGCGACCTTCACCACCGTCACCGTGCCCGGCATCGGCGCGGTCAGCGAGTCGGCGCCCGCCTGACCCGCCCGGGTGAGGGACGCGGCGACCGGGTCGTGGTCGCGCACGTGCCAGGCGTCGCCGTCCCGGCCCAGCCAGTCGGCGGCGCGGTGGAAGGTGTGCCGGACGCCGTCCAGCGTCACCGCCACGTGGTCGTCGGTGACGGTGTGGGCGCCGCGCGGGGTGTGCTCCACCGGGTCCGTGACGCGCAGGTGGAAGCCGGCCGGCCTCGGGGTGCCGCCCATGCGCCAGCCGTCCGGCACCGAGAAGGGGTCGGTCCAGCCGTCGCCGCGCGGACGCAGCGCCTCCAGACGTACGGCGGCGGCCGCCTCGTACACCTCTTCGGGCACGCCGGACGGGATCAGGCCGTCCGCCTCCCGCTCCACCAGCCCGGTGTCCATGTCGCCGGAGACCACCGCCGGATGCGCCAGCAGCCGCCGCAGGAACCCGGCGTTGGTCTGCACGCCCAGCGTCACCGTCTCCGCCAGCGCCGCCCGGAGCCTGCGCAGCGCGGTCGCCCGGTCGGGGCCGTACGCGATCACCTTGGACAGCATCGGGTCGTAGAGGCTGCCGACCTCCGTGCCCTCGCTCAGCCCGGAGTCGGTGCGCACCCCGTCGCCCTGCGGTTCGCGGAGCCTCAGCACCGTGCCGCCCGACGGGAGGAAGCCGCGCGCGGGGTCCTCCGCGCAGACACGGGCCTCCACCGCGTGGCCGGTGAGCCGGACGTCCTCCTGCCCGAACGGCAGCGGCTCGCCCGCCGCCACCCGCAGCTGCCACTCCACCAGGTCGAGGCCGGTGATCAGCTCGGTGACCGGGTGCTCCACCTGGAGGCGGGTGTTCATCTCCATGAAGTAGTACGAGGAGGGGTCGTTGCCCGGGACGATGAACTCCACCGTGCCCGCGCCCCGGTAGCCGCAGGAGCGGGCCGCCTGGACCGCCGCCTCGCCCATCGCGGCCCGGGTCTCCTCGTCGAGGAGCACACTGGGCGCCTCCTCGATGATCTTCTGGTGGCGGCGCTGGAGGGAGCACTCGCGCTCGCCCAGATGGACGACGCCCCCGTGGCCGTCGGCCAGCACCTGGATCTCGATGTGCCGGGGACGGTCGATCCACCGCTCGACCAGGAGCGTGTCGTCGCCGAAGGAGGCGCGGGCCTCGCGCCGCGCGGCGGCGATCTCGTCGGCCAGCAGCGAGGCGTCCCGCACCAGGCGCATGCCCTTGCCGCCGCCGCCCGCCGACGGCTTCAGCAGCACCGGCATGCCGATCTCCCGGGCCGCGTCGGCGAGCTGCCCGTCCGTGAGGCCGCTGCCGCTGGAGCCGGGCACCACCGGCACCCCGGCCGCCCGCACCGTCTCCTTCGCGCGGATCTTGTCGCCCATCAGGGCGATCGCGTCCGCCGGGGGCCCGATGAACACCAGCCCCGCCTGAGCGCACGCCCGCGCGAAACCGGCGTTCTCGGCGAGGAAGCCGTACCCCGGGTGGACCGCCTGCGCGCCGGTGCGGGCGGCGGCCTGAAGCAGCCGCTCCACCGACAGGTAGCTCTCCGCAGCCGCCGCCGGCCCGATCCGCACCGCCGTGTCGGCCTCCCGGACGTGCCGGGCGTCGGCGTCCGCGTCGGAGTACACCGCCACCGAGCGCACGCCCATCGACCGCAGCGTGCGGATGACGCGGACCGCGATCTCGCCCCGGTTGGCCACCAGTACCGTCTCGAACATCTGCTCAGTCATCGTCAGGGGTCCCCTCACATCCGGAAGACGCCGAACTGGGGATCACCCAGGGGCGCGTTGGCGCACGCGGTCAGGGCCAGGCCCAGGACCTGCCGGGTGTCCATCGGGTCGATCACGCCGTCGTCCCAGAGGCGGGCCGTCGCGTAGTAGGCGTTCCCCTGACGCTCGTACTGCGCACGGATCGGGGCCTTGAAGGCGTCCTCGTCCTCCGCCGACCACTCCTCGCCGCGCCCCTGAAGCTGGTCCCGCTTCACGGTCGCGAGGACGGAGGCGGCCTGCTCGCCGCCCATCACCGAGATCTTGGCGCCCGGCCACATCCACAGGAAGCGGGGCGAGTACGCCCGCCCGCACATCGAGTAGTTGCCCGCCCCGTACGACCCGCCGACCACCACCGTCAGCTTCGGCACGCGCGTGCAGGCGACCGCCGTGACCATCTTGGCGCCGTGCTTGGCGATGCCGCCCGCCTCGTAGTCCCGGCCCACCATGAAGCCCGAGATGTTCTGCAGGAACACCAGCGGGATGCCGCGCTGGTCGCACAGCTCGATGAAGTGGGCGCCCTTCTGGGCGGACTCGGAGAAGAGGATGCCGTTGTTGGCGACGATGCCCACCGGGTGGCCGTGGATCCGGGCGAAGCCGGTGACCAGGGTCTGCCCGAACTCCGACTTGAACTCCGCGAAACGGGAGCCGTCCACGACCCGCGCGATGATCTCGCGTACGTCGTAGGGCGTGCGGGAGTCGACCGGCACCGCGCCGTACAGCCCCGCCGGGTCCACCTTGGGCTCGACGGCCGGCTCGACCCGCCAGGGGAGCCCTCCCCGCGCGGGGAGCGTGGAGACGATGGTGCGGACGATCCTGAGCGCGTGCGCGTCGTCCTCCGCGAGGTGGTCGGTCACGCCCGACACCCGCGCGTGGACCTCGCCGCCGCCCAGCTCCTCCGCCGTGACCACCTCACCCGTGGCCGCCTTCACCAGCGGCGGGCCGCCCAGGAAGATCGTGCCCTGGCCGCGGACGATCACCGCCTCGTCGCTCATCGCCGGGACGTACGCCCCGCCCGCGGTGCACGAGCCGAGGACCGCCGCGATCTGCGGGATGCCGGCGCCGGACATCCGGGCCTGGTTGTAGAAGATCCGCCCGAAGTGGTCCCGGTCCGGGAACACCTCGTCCTGCATCGGCAGGAAGGCACCGCCGGAGTCCACCAGGTAGACGCAGGGGAGCCGGTTGTCGAGGGCCACCTCCTGCGCGCGCAGGTGCTTCTTCACCGTCATCGGGTAGTACGTGCCGCCCTTGACGGTGGCGTCGTTGGCCACGACCACGCACTCCCGGCCGCTCACCCGGCCGATCCCGGCGATCACACCGGCCGCCGGGGCCTGCCCCTCGTACATCCCGTCGGCCGCCAGCGGGGCCAGCTCCAGGAAGGGCGAGCCGGGGTCGAGGAGGGTGTCCACGCGGTCGCGCGGGAGCAGCTTCCCGCGCGCGGTGTGCCGTGCCCGCGCCCGCTCGCCGCCGCCGAGCGCCGCCGCGGCCAGCTTGCCGCGCAGCTCCTCGACGAGGGCGCGGTGCGCCTCCTCGTTGGCCCGAAAGGCCTCCGACGCGGGATCGGCCGCGCTGTGAAGCTCCGGTGCCTCATGCATCCTGCGGGTCCCCTCACCTTGTTAATGAGCGTTAACGCATTTCCTTCAGGTTAACGAGCGCTAACCCCGCTGTCTAGAATCGTCTCCATGACCACCAGAACCGACGCCCCCACCCGCCGCGAGCAGATCCTCAAGGAGGCCGCGCGGCTCTTCGCCGAACGCGGCTTCCACGGCGTCGGGGTCGACGAGATAGGCGCCGCGGTCGGCATCAGCGGACCCGGGCTCTACCGGCACTTCGCGGGCAAGGACGCGATGCTCGCGGAGCTGCTGGTGGGGATCAGCGGCTCGCTGCTGACCGGCGCGAAGCGGCGCCTGGCGGAGGCCGACGGGACGACGGCCCCCGAGGCGGTCCTCGACTCGCTGATCGAAGGGCACATCGACTTCGCGCTCGACGACCGCCCCCTCATCACCCTGCACGACCGTGAGCTGGACCGCCTCCGGGACACCGACCGCAAGCTGGTCCGCCAGCTGCAGCGGCAGTACGTCGAGCTGTGGGTGGGGGTGGTGCGCGAGCTGTACCCGGAGCTGGCCGAACCGGCCGCCCGCTCGGCCGTCCACTCGGTGTTCGGCCTGCTCAACTCCACCCCCCACCTGACCCGCCCCGGCTCCCTGCCGGGCCGCGCCGGCACCGCCGAGCTGCTGCACCGGATGGCCCGGGGCGCGTTCGCGGCGGCGGGCTCGCGCTGACCTCGGCGGAGTGACGAGCGTTACGGGGCCTCCGCTCTGGACGGCTGTGGATACTCGCCGGTACCTTTGATCTGAGCAAGCGCTTAGACATGCCCAGGTTCTGGAGGTGGCGGACAGTGCGCCGTACGGTTTTCAACGAGGATCACGAGGCGTTCCGGGAGACCATCCGCGCCTTCATCGAGGCCGAGGTCGTCCCCGTCTACGACGAGTGGTTTGCGGCGGGCCAGGCGCCTCGCGACTTCTACTACAAGCTCGGTGAGCTGGGCGTCTTCGGCATCAGCGTGCCCGAGGAGTTCGGCGGCGCGGGCATGGACACCCACAAGTTCGAGGCCGTCCTCTACGAGGAGACCGCCCGCGCGGGCGTCCAGTTCGGCGGTTCCGGCGTGCACGTGCTGCTCGCCCTGCCCTACCTCAAGATGCTGGCCACCGACGAGCAGAAGAAGCGCTACCTGCCGAAGTTCGTCACCGGCGAGGAGATGTGGGCCATCGCGATGACCGAGCCGGGCACCGGCTCCGACCTCGCGGGCATGAAGACCACCGCCAAGCTGAGCGAGGACGGCACGCACTACGTCCTCAACGGCGCCAAGACCTTCATCACCGGCGGCGTCCACGCCGACAAGGTGATCGTCTGCGCCCGCACCGCCGCCCCGACGGCCGAGGACCGCCGCCACGGCATATCCCTGTTCGCCGTCGACACCAAGTCCGAGGGCTACTCCGTCGGCCGCAAGCTCGACAAGCTCGGCCTGAAGACCTCCGACACCGCCGAGCTGGCGTTCGTCGACGTCAAGGTCCCCGTCGAGGACCTGCTCGGCGAGGAGAACAAGGGCTTCTACTACCTCGGCCACAACCTCGCCTCCGAGCGCTGGGGCATCGCCTTCGGCGCCTACGCGCAGGCCAAGGCCGCCGTCCGGTTCGCCAAGCAGTACGTGCAGGAGCGCACCGTCTTCGGCAAGCCGGTCGCCCACTTCCAGAACACCAAGTTCGAGCTGGCCGCCTGCCAGGCCGAGGTGGACGCCGCCGAGGCCGTCGCCGACCGCGCCACCGAGGCCCTGGACGCCGGCGAGCTCACCCCCGCCGAGGCCGCCAGCGCCAAGCTGTTCTGCACCGAGGTCGCCCACCGCGTCATCGACCGCTGCCTCCAGCTGCACGGCGGCTACGGCTACATGAACGAGTACCCGATCGCCCGCCTGTACGCGGACAACCGCGTCAACCGCATCTACGGCGGCACCAGCGAGATCATGAAGACGATCATCGCCAAGGACATGGGGCTGTAAGGCCCCGGAAATCCCTGCCGTATACAACTGACCTCATGAGTCAGGCACTACAGGATCTCCTCGATCTGCTCGACCTCGAGCAGATCGAGGAGAACATCTTCCGCGGCCACTCCCGCAGCGCCGTCGTCCCCCGCGTCTTCGGCGGACAGGTCGCGGCACAGGCGCTGGTCGCCGCCGGGCGGACCGTCCCCGAGGACCGGCCCGCCCACTCCCTGCACGCGTACTTCCTGCGCCCCGGCGACCCCGGCGCCCCGATCGTCTACACCGTCGACCGGATCCGCGACGGCCGCTCCTTCACCACCCGGCGGGTGGTCGCGGTCCAGCACGGAAAGCCGATCTTCCACCTCTCGGCGTCCTTCCAGACGTACGAGGAGGGCCTGGACCACCAGGACCCGATGCCGCCGTCGCCCGACCCGGCCACGCTGCCCACGTCGCAGGAACGCCTGCGCGGCTACGCCCACCTCGCGCCCGAGGTCGTGGAGCGTTTCCTTCAGGCCCGTGCCGCCGTCGACCTGCGCTACGTCGACGAGCCGCCCTACGGCCGCTTCGGCGAGCCCCGCGAACCCCACTCCCAGGTGTGGTTCCGCACCAACGGCAAGCTCGCGGACGACCCCCTGCTGCACGTCGTCCTCGCCACGTACGTCTCCGACATGACGCTCCTCGACTCCGTCCTCCTCGCCCACGGCCGCGGCGGCTGGGCCGTCGGCGACGTCGTCGGCGCGTCCCTGGACCACGCGATGTGGTTCCACCGCCCGTTCCGCGCCGACGAGTGGCTGCTGTACGACCAGCAGTCCCCCTCGGCCCACGGCGGCCGGGGCCTCGGCCAGGCCCGCATCTACACCCAGGACGGCCGCCTCGCGGTCTCGGTCATCCAGGAGGGCGTGGTCCGCGTCCCGCGCCCCTGAGCCGGCTCCGGATGTTCTCCGCGCGCACCCGAGGCGCGGAAGGGGCGCCCCGCACGTGTCCCGCGCACGGGCCGGACGGCTGTCCGCGTCCCGGCGGACCGTTTCACGCGGTCGGTATCCGTGCTGGTCAGCGCCTGTTCCAGCGTCCCAGCGTCCCATGATGGGCGTTCGGTGTGGCGGGTGGGACGGATCACGGCACAAGCTGCGGTCATCCCCAGCGACCCGCTGGACGATCCACCTCGTCACACCACGGAGACCGTCATGCGTTCACGCCTCGCCACCCGCTCCGCCCGCCTCGCCCTGGCCGCCGTCGCCGCGCTCGCCCTCGGCGGCGCCGCCACCGCCACGGCCACCGCCGACAGCTCCACCACCCAGCCCTGCGCGACCAGCGACCTGAGCTTCAAGGTCACGTCCAAGACGCAGGCGGGCGGTTACTACCTGATCACCGCCAAGGCCAAGCCCGGCATCGTCTGCCACCTGGAGGGCGTGTCCCCCTCCGCCTCCTTCGGCTCCTCCCCCGACACCGAGGTCTCGCCCGCCGAGCAGAGCGTCAGCGACGACGTCGTCCTCGGCGGCTCCACCGCCGCCTACGCCGGCATCAACCCCAAGACCACTAACGACAACAACGGTGTGCAGTTCGACCGGCTCCACCTCTCGGTCGCCGGCGACGAGGAGAACTCCGTCACGCTCCGCCTCCCCGACACCGCCACGGTCGACCGGCCCATCGCCACCAACTGGCACGCCGACCCCGCCGACGCCGTCCCGTTCACCGGCTGACCCGGCGTCCACCGACTGCCCGCGTCGGCCGGGGGTGTTCCCCCGCCCCCGGCCGACGCGGGCGTTCTCACTGCGCCAGGCCGGCCTCCGCCAGCAGGTACGCCGTCATCGGGTCGTAGTGGCGGGGGCTGACCACGTGGTCGTCGAGGGGGACCGTGACCTGGACGGTGCCCTCCGCCTCGGCGAGGAACAGCGCCGGGTCGTTGCAGTCGGCGTAGCCGACGCTGTCCACGCCGTACTGCCCCGCGGCACCCGCCCAGCCGTGATCGGCGACGACCAGGTCCGGCAGCGGGCGGCCCTCGCGCTCCAGGGCGGTCAGGATGGCCTTCATCGGCTCACCGGAGTGGGTGTGCCACAGCGTCGCGCCGTGCTCCAGCATCGCCACGTCCGCGAACTGCATCACGTAGCCCTCGTCCGTGGTCAGTCCGTCCGGGATGACCACGATCTCGCAGCCGGCGGCCCGCAGCGCGGCGGCCGTCGCCCGGTGCACGTCCAGCAGCCCGCCCGGGTGACCGGTCGCGAACAGCACCCGCTGCTGCCCGTCCGCCGCCTTGCGCAGCCGCCCGGCCATGCGCTCCAGCCCGGCCACGGTCAGCTCCGGGTCGATGGTGTCCTGCCCGTACCGGTACTCGGGGTCGTCGTTGACGCCGACCCGCTCCGCCATCACCGCGAGCACGTCCTGCTCGTCGGTCCAGCGGTCGCCGAGCTCCAGACCGAGCCAGAAGTGGCGGTCACCGTTGGCCAGTTTGCGGTAGTGGGAGAGGTTGTTCTCGCGCGGCGTGGCGACATCGCCCGCGATGCGTGTGGCGACCAGGTGCTCGACGAGTTCGGCGCGGCTGGGTGTCCCGGGTATCGGCATGCCCCCCATTGTGGAGCAGCGCCCTGCGGGCGTCTCCGGCGTATCGCCTCCTGGGATGCGCGTCATGTACTCAGTCGACTCCGTACGGCTACTCAGGCCCTCACGTCCGCCGCAGCGCGAACCACAGTTCCATCCGTACGTCCGGGTCGTCCAGGTCCGCCTCCAGCAGCGCCGCGCACCGCGCGATCCGCTGCCGCACGGTGTTGCGGTGCACGGAGAGCGCCACCGCCGTACGGTCCCAACTGCCGTGCAGGGAGAGCCAGGTGCGCAGGGTGTCCGTGAGGGCGGGAGCGGCCGCTATCGGCGCGAGCAGCGACCGGGCGTGGGCGTCCGCGTCGTGCGGCGGGACGAGGTCGGTGAGGGCGGGGCGGTCGCCGTGCCGGAGCAGCGGGGCGCGGGTGGCGCGGGCCCGGGCCAGGGCGCGGGCGGCCTGGGTGTCGGCGTCCGGCCAGTCGGGCGGGGCGGCGGCCGCGCTGACGCCGAGGGTCCAGCCCGGCAGCGGCTCCACGGGCCGGCCGGCCGGCACCAGGATCCGTACGGCCTCGTCCGCCGGGTCCACCAGGGCCGAACCGAGTGCGGAGCCGAGTGCGGCGGCGGACACGGGGTCCGGTGCCGTCCGGCCGTCCGGCCGTGCGTGGACGACGTGCCACCGTTCTCCGCCGAGGAGCGGCGCCACGTCCTCGGGCGGACTGCCCAGCAGCAGCCGTACGAGGGCGGAGGAGTGGGCCGCACCGGTGCCGCTCCGCTGTTGGCCGGTGAGGAGGGTGAGCAGGGCGGCTGCGACGGAGGCGATGGTGTGGTCGCCGGGGGTGCGTCGCGGTGAGGCCACGCCGAGTACGTATCCGTGTCCGGGGGCGAGGGCGTAGGCGGCGAGGTGGGTGCCGTTGGCGGTGTCGCTGGCGGAGGCGGGGGTGGGGGCGGGTGCCATGTGCCGGCGTTCGCCGGGTGCCTCCCCCACTCTCGGCTGCGCTCGAACGGGGGGACCCCCATCGCCCACCCGTGCCGCCCCAGCGGCGCGACTGCCCGTGGCTGCGTCGGCGCGGCTGCCCGCAGTCACGTCGGTGCGGCTGTCCGCAGGTGCGTCGGCTGTGTGGGGGCGCACCACCTTGGCCAGGTCGGACAGGGACTGTCTTGTTTCGGGGGGTGGGGTGGTGCCCGAGGCGGCGAGTTCGGTGGTGTCCGGGGCGAACAGGACGGCCCAGCCCCCGATCCGCTGGGCCAGTTGGTGGAGCACCGGCCGCACCGGGTCCGGGCGGGCCGCCGCGGTGGCGAGGCTCTGCTGGGCCTCCGTGACCCGGCGCAGCTCCGCCAGGCGGGCCTGCGCCATCAACTGCCAGACCGCCCGCGCCACCCCCGAGAACGTGGTCCGCGGCGGCACCTCCAGCAACGGCAGCCCGTGCATCTCGCAGGCCTCCACCAGCGCCCCCGGCACCGCGTCGTGGACCGGCGCCAGACCGAAACCGAGCGCCGCCCCGCCCGCCGCCACGATCCTGGAGACGTAGGCGTCGAAGTACCCCGCGCCCGCCCCCTCCGGGATGTGCACCCCCGCCGACAGCAGCAGCTCCCCGCCCAGCAGATACGGGTACGGGTCCGCCATCTCCGAGGCGTGCGCCCAGTGCACGACGGTGCCGGGGTCGTCGGGCCCCGCGATCCGGCGCAGACCGAGGTCCGCGCGGGCCAGCAGGGCCTCCAGGGGCACGGGCGGCGTGGGCGGGACGATGAGGTCCGGCATGGTGGACGTTTCCTCCATCCCGTTCGGCGGATATGGAGGAAACGTACACTTCGCAGTCGCCTTTCGGCCACCTAGGGTCGAGGTGACCGGCAGTGCGCGAAGAAGGACCCGCACGGCAGTCGGCCATCCGGGTCCCCGCCGCCCAGTAGAGTCGTCAGGGCGGGCAGTGCATACGCGACAAAGCGCAGGAAAGAAGGCAGTACTCCATGAGCAGCAACGAGACGCCCCGCGGCCCCGTCGACTCGTCCCGCATCCCGCGGTACGCCGGTCCCGCGACCTTCGCCCGGCTGCCCCGTCTCGACGAGGTCGGCCGCGCCGACGTCGCCGTGGTGGGCGTGCCGTTCGACTCGGGCGTCTCCTACCGGCCGGGCGCCCGCTTCGGCGGCAACGCCATCCGTGAGGCCTCCCGGCTGCTGCGCCCCTACAACCCCGCGCAGGACGCCTCCCCCTTCGCCCTCGCCCAGGTCGCGGACGGCGGTGACATCGCCGTGAACCCCTTCAACATCAACGAGGCCGTGGAGACGGTCGAGGCCGCCGCCGACGACCTCCTCGGCACCGGCGCCCGCCTGATGACCCTGGGCGGCGACCACACCATCGCCCTGCCGCTGCTCCGCTCCGTCGCCAGGAAGCACGGCCCCGTGGCCCTGCTCCACTTCGACGCCCACCTCGACACCTGGGACACCTACTTCGGCGCCGAGTACACCCACGGCACCCCCTTCCGCCGCGCGGTCGAGGAGGGCATCCTCGACACCTCCGCCCTCTCCCACGTCGGTATCCGCGGCCCGCTCTACGGCAAGCAGGACCTCACCGACGACGAGAAGATGGGCTTCGGCATCGTCACCTCCGCGGACGTCTACCGCCGGGGCGCCGACGAGGTGGCCGACCAGCTGCGCCAGCGCATCGGCGACCGCCCGTTGTACATCTCCATCGACATCGACTGCCTCGACCCGGCCCACGCCCCCGGCACCGGCACCCCCGAGGCCGGCGGCATGACCTCCCGCGAGCTCCTCGAGATCCTGCGCGGGCTGGCGTCCTGCAACCTGGTCTCGGCCGACGTCGTCGAGGTGGCCCCCGCGTACGATCACGCCGAGATCACCTCGGTGGCCGCGTCCCACACGGCGTACGAGCTGACCACGATCATGTCCCGCCAGATTGCAGAGGCCCGCGCGCAGTGACCCACGACCACGACCTGGTGCTCCGCCCGACCGCCGCCCAGACGGAGGCCGCGCTGAATCCTCCTCCCGGCCGCAACGGCGGGGACCTGGTCGTGGAGACCCTGGCCGGGCTCGGCGCGACCACCGTCTTCGGCCTGCCCGGCCAGCACGCCCTCGGCGTGTTCGACGCCCTGCGCCGCTCCGACCTGCGCTACATCGGCCTGCGCGTGGAGAACAACGCCGGTTTCGCGGCGGACGCCTACGGCCGGATCACCGGTGAGGCGGCCCCGCTGCTGCTGTCCACGGGCCCGGGCGCCCTCACCTCCCTGGCCGCGCTCCAGGAGGCGGCGGCGGCCTCGGCGCCGGTGCTGGCGATCTGCAGTCAGGTCCCGACGGCCGGCCTGGGCGGTGGCCGCCACGGCTACCTGCACGAACTCCCCGACCAGTCGGCCTCGTTCCGCGGCGTGGTCAAGTCCGTCCACACGGCCCGTACGCAGTCCCAGATCCCGTCCGCGATCGCGGAGGCCTGGAAGTCGGCGCTGACCGTCCCGCACGGCCCCGTGTGGGTGGAGATCCCGCAGGACGTACTGCTCGCGGAGACGGACCTGCCCGTGGTGACGGCGGTGGACGCCACCCCCGACGAGCTGCCCCCGCGCCCCGAGCTGACCGCCCTCGCCGCCCACTTGCTGGCGAACGCCGCCCGTCCCGCGATCATCGCCGGCGGGGGAGTGGTCCGCTCGGACGCCTCCGGCAAGCTGAAGCAGCTCGCCGAACGGCTCCGGGCGCCCGTGGTCACGACCCCCGGCGGCAAGGGCGCCTTCCCCTGGACGCACCCGTTGTCGCTGCAGTCCTGGCTGGAGGACCGCCACACCACCGACTTCCTGGAGGACGCGGACGTCCTGCTGGTCGTCGGCTCCGGTCTCGGCGAACTCTCCTCGAACTACCACACGTTCGAGCCGCGCGGCCGGGTCGTCCAGATCGAGGCGGACCTCGGCAAACTGGAGTCCAACCACCCGGGCCTCGGCATCCACGCCGACGCCCGCCTCGCCCTCCAGGCGCTCCTGGAGACGGTGGAACCGCGCGAGGACGCGACCGCGCCCGAGCGTGTACGGGGAGTGCTGGAACGTGTCCGTGAACGCCTCGCGTCCCAGGAAATCGCCCTGGAACAGCGGGTGCTGACGGCGGTCCGTCGCGCCCTGCCCACGAATTCGCCGTCCTTCTGGGACATGACGATCCTGGCCTACTGGGCCTGGTCCGCGTTCGACGCCATGGGCCCCAACCGCCTGCACTCCGCGCAGGGCGCCGGCGGTCTCGGCTACGGCTTCCCGGCCGCCCTCGGCGCGGCGGTCGCCGACCCCACCCGCCCGGTGCTGGCGGTCTCGGGGGACGGTGGCGCCCTGTACTCCGTCGCCGAGTTGGCCACGGCCCGCCAGTACGACCTCGACGTCACCTGGCTGATCGTCGACGACGGCGGCTACGGCATCCTGCGCGAGTACATGACCGACGCCTTCGGCGAACCCACGGCGACGGAACTCATCCGCCCCGACTACGTGGCCCTGGCGGAGTCCTTCGGTGTCCCCGGCCTGCTGACCAGCCCCGAAACCCTGGAACAGGACCTCGCGAAGGCCCTGGCGACACCGGGTCCGGCGGTGGTCGTACTCCCCGCCGTGCTGCGGATGTTCGCCCCGACCCACCTGAAGTGACCCTCACCCGGAGTGACCGGTGAGGTCCCGCCCCGGGTTCGGACGTGCGTCGAGTTCCTGCGTCCACCACGGGCACAGGGCCACGTGGTCGCCCTCTTGCACGCTGGTGGCGCCCGTCGGCCGCCCCTTCCGCACCGGCCGGTCGCCAAGGGTCCGGCACCCGGTCGTTGCGACGGCGCCTCCACGAGGAGGGTTCCTGTGTCCGCGCCCGCTCCTCGTGAGAGGCTGACCGGTATGGAGGACCGGTTCGAGACCCCGGGACTGCGGGCGTTCCTGGAATCACTGACCGAGGGGCAGGTCCTCTCCGGCACCGTCGCCGCGATCGAACGGTTCGGTGTGTTCGTGGCGCTGGACGAGGGCCCCGACCATCCGGTCTTCCCCGGCGTAGGGTTCATCACGGTCCCCGAACTGTCCTGGCGGAGCCTCGATTCGGTCGCGGAGGCCGTCGAGACCGGTCAGCGTGTCTCCTGCGTGTTCCTTCAGTTCGACACGTGGAACATGGAGGCCAGGCTGTCCCTGCGGGGCATGCGGCCGGACCCCTTCCAGGCGTTCGCCGACCGCAACCCGACGGGCCGGGTCCTCCGGGGAAGGGTCACTCGGCTGGTGCCGTTCGGTGTCTTCGTCGAGGTCGCCGACGGCATCGAGGGGCTGGTCCGTCCGCGGGACCTTCCCGGGTCGCCCGGGGACGCCGCGTCGGACACGGTCCGGGTCGGCGACGAGCTCACGGTCGTCGTCACCGGGACCGACCGGCAGAGGCGCACGCTGACCCTCACGTGCGGTCGCCCGCCGTCCGTCACCGACGGGTGGCCCACGGGTTGAGCACCGGCACCGGATCGTTCGAGGGCCCGGGAGTCCGTACGGTCCCGGGACCGGGAGCATCGACGGCTCCGACCTCGCGTGGGCGCTGTCGGAGCTGACGGCGCTCCCGGGGCGGGTCCGGTGGTCAGCAGCCGCCCGGGCTGACCCCGTCGATGCGTCCGCCGAAGTCGCCGAGGTAGCGGGAGCGCCAGTCGCCGTCGAAGACGTCCCGCTTCTCGGCCGGCTGCCAGTTCACGAGGCAGGCCCGGGCACCGGCGACGAACGAGCCGACGTGGTCGTGGAAGCGGGACGGCGTGTCGCGGTAGCCGCTGCGCGTGTGCCACTCCCAGTAGTCGCCGTCGAAGCCCTCGTTGCTCCAGAAGCACACCGCCCCGTCGGGACAGGACGGGGGCTCGTCCGAGGCGGCGGACGCCGTGTGGGCGGGCAGCAGGAGGGCGGTCAGGGCGAGGGCGGCGGCGAGGGACCAGGAACGAGTCTTCACGGCACTCTCCAGTAAGGCGTCGTCGAAGCGTGGGATCGCCCCGGTGTCCGTGCCGGGGTGATCCCATGTTCACGGTGGCGCAGGGTCGATCGACCCCGCGCCACCGTCCACATCACCTGATGGGGCGAACCGGAGGCTCCGCGGAGGCGCTTCCCACCGAGGGGCGGGCGCCACACGTGCGGGGTGCACGAGGTGCGGTGTTCTGTGGAGTGGTGCGTCGTTGCACGGGTGCTGTAGATGCGGGTGCTGTAGATGCGGGGGCTGGTGTTTTGCGGGGGTGATGCGCTGTTGCGTGGGTGCCCCAGGTGTGGGGTGTGCGGGGTGCGGTGTTCTGCGGAGTGGTGCGTCGTTGCGCGGGTGCTGTACGCGCGTGTGTACGGGCTCGGGGGCCGGCGTCCCGCGTCGCGTCATCGGGCCGGTTCTCCTGGGGGCGTCGGGGGAGGGGCTCGTCCACGGCCGTGCCGCGCGACTTCGCCGGCCCCGACCGGTCGGCCGCCGGCAGCCCGGGACAAGCGCCCGAGCCCCTGCCCTCCTGACTGCCGGCAGGCCGTACCGGGCTTCACCGCGGGTGGGCAGCCCAGGGGGCGAGCAGGTCGCGGAGCAGTTCGCCGAAGGCGTTGTCGAGTGTGTCCTCCCGGGCCCGGTCCCCGACTGCTTCGGGGCAGAGGGCGGCGGGCCGGGCGATCCACAGGATCTTCCAGGGCCGGGAGCCGAGTTCGGGATCGCCCCAGACACCACCGTGCGAGTAAAGGGGATGCAGCACGTCGCTGATGCGCTCGGTCGCGGTCTGCATCAGCGGTCCCTCGGCCGCCGTGTACGCCGTCGAGAAGGCTTCGGGGGAGGTACGCGCGACGGCGGCCGTGGTCGGGTGACGGCGAACGACCCGTACGACCTCCGTCAGATGCGCGGTGATTCCCGGGACGGTGCCGTCACTGGGGGAGGTGCGATCCGCCGTGTCGAAGGCCTGCGCCAGCTCCGTCCGCAACGCACGCAGGTGCAGGGCCGAGGCGGACTTCCAGTTGGCGTAGAGGAAATTGCGCGTGATTCCACAGGTGCGGGCGACGGCGGTGAGGGACACGTCCAGGCCGTCGGTGCGCATGAGGGTGCGCACGGTTCTGATCACGTGCCCTGTGCTGTGGGGGTTGTGGTCGTAGGCGAATCGGGAGCTCATGGAGGACACCTTGGAGAAAAGCGTGAGCACAGGGCAGGTCAACGCCAGTTGGCCACTCAAATGAGCGACGAGAATACGGCGGGGGCCCAAGTGTTCACGTTTTTCGGATGGGTGGGTCAGTTCCTGAGCGCGGCGATGAACGACATCCACCCGGTCACGGAGAAAACCACCGCCGGCCCGTCCATCACCTTCGAGTCCCGAACCGCCACACCGGATGAGTGGTCATCGGCCACTTCCAGGCAACTGCCTGCTTCGTTTCCGCTGTACGACGACTTGCGCCAACCGCTGAGCATGGTGGCGTCGGCTATGGTCCGGTCAGTCATCGTGTCCGTAGTCCTTCGCTGTGGTCTTCATGACGGCGAGCGACTCGCGTAGCGGGAGTGCGTCGCTCAGTGCGAGATGGTAAGCGCCCTGCAGCTGTTCGACGACGGCCGGAGCGTCATGAATCTTGGCCACCCGCACACCCTCCGAGTAAGCCACCGGGGGTTGGTCCTCGAACCACATCAGGCTCAACATGCCCTGCATGACGGGATAGGCGCCCGTTGCGCGAGGCATCACATGAACGCGGATCCGACCTCGCTCGACCATTCGTACAAGGTGCATGAGCTGCTCTGCCATGACATCGGGGCTGCCCACCAGGCGATGCAGCAGACCTTCGTCCAACAAGGCCCAAAAGGCGGGCGTCGTGGGATTGTCGAGGATCTTCGCCCGCTCAAGGCGTGTGACAAGGCGCTTGTCACGCTCCTCGTCACCCAGGGGAGGGAACGTCGTGCCAAGGACGGCTCGCGCGTATCTCTCTGTCTGTAGGACCCCTGGTACGAACGTCACCGCGGACTCCCGGATCATCACCGCCTGCTGTTCGAGCAGTCGCGCGGCCTCGAAGTAGTCGGCGACTGCGGCGTGCTGTTCCGGCAGGAAGCTGCTCAGGACGTTTCCCGTGTTCAGCGCCGCGTCCAGGCGGCGCGCGTCCTCCTTCGACGGCACCCGGCGACCCGCCTCGATGTGGGCGATGTGCGAACGCGTCATGATCACCGTGTCGGCCAACTGCTGCTGGGTCAGACCCGCGGACTCGCGCTGCTCCTTGAGCCAATCCCCGTAGACGCTGCTCATGGCGTCAACCTCCTTGTGACGAAGGCCTTGTCACCGGTTCCCCTCTGGCGAGCCTAGCCGCACTCGTCTCACTCTGTGAGTGGATGACTACACAAGGCGATACCCCGTGGCCGTCGGGCCGGTCCCGGGGCGTGCTCATCAACGAGTCCGAGGAGTCGACGACATGAACGACCGTCTCACCCGTCTTGCCGGCCCCCTGCTGCGGCTTCTGCTGCCCGGCAAGGGCAGGCACCGCATCGCCTCCGCGCCCGTCCCGCGGCGGATCGCGCCGGGCGTCGAGGTGCGGGCCGCCGGAAGGGCCGGTCCTCGACACCTCCGCGGCGAGGACAACGCCCTCGTCCGCCCTTACGTCCTCGCCCACGAGGACCGGGAAGAGGCGCGGCGACAGTGGACCCGGCGCCGCGCGCTGTGGCTCGCCGTACACGGCGTGGACATCGGGCCGCGGACGACCGGCGCCGGGCCGCGGACGACCGACGCCGGACCACGGACGGTCGGTGCCGGGGCGCGGGCGACCGACGCCGGACCACGGACGGTCGGTGCCGGGCCGCGGGCGATCCACGGCGTGGCGGTGACGGCATGACGTACCAGGACCCCGAACCGCGCCTCCTGCCCTGGACGGGGTCGGACGGAAAGCCCTGTTATCTCGTCACCGACGGAACCGGGTACCTCTCGCGCCACGCCGACGCCGTCGAGCGGACGCAACTCGCCATGGCCGACGAGCTGCTCGGTCACGCGGCGGACCTGCTGGCCGACCGCCGCGTGACCGCGGACCAGCTCCGGTTCCTGCTCGCGCGCATGTGCGAGTCGCTCACCGACGTGCGTCGGATCGCCGGGAGCCGGGGCGCCCGCCTGGCGGCTACCAGATCGACTCGACCCACTCCGGGTGGTCGATGAACGGGTTGCGGTTGTGCTGGTACGAGGCGTAGATGACCTCGTTGCGGCGCTCCTCGAACGCGCTCGGCGGGTCCTCCTGGTGCCACTGCTTCAGGACCGAGAGGCGGCCGTGGTACGGATTGCTGCCGTTGGTGACGGAGTCGTTGGGCTCCAGGTCGGGCCAGCCGTCGGTGCCCTCGTAGCGGACGGCCATGTAGAGGATCATGCGGGCCACGTCGCCCTTGACCGCGTCGCGCGGCTCGAAGGAGTTGGAGTCGGTCAGGCTGCCGCCGCTGTTGGTGAACGAGCTGCCGCCGTTGTCGAAGTCCTTGTTGCCGCGGATGGAGTTGACCTGGACGTCCTCGGGGCGCAGGTGGTGCAGGTCGGTGCCGGGACCGGTGGAGGTGCCGAAGTCGCCGTGGGACTTGGCCCACACGTGCTCGCGGTTCCAGTCGCCCGTGTCGCCGCCGTTGAGGGACTTGCTGCGGGAGAGGCCCGAGTACAGCAGGACCACGTTGCTGCTGTTGTTCGGGTCCTGGTCGGTGACCTTCAGCGCCTCCCAGACGGCCGAGTACGAGATCTTCGTCTGGTCGCTGATGATCGTGTGCAGGGAGTCCTTCAGTGCCGTGCCGGACTTGCCGATCGCGGCGGCGTAGTACGTGTCGTCGTACGCGGTGGTCGCGGCGCCGGCGGCCGGTGCGGTCAGGGCGGGGACGGTGAGCCCGACCAGGACGGCCGAGGTGGCCAGGGCGAGGCTCTTCCAGCGGCGGCGTATGTGTGTCACGGGCATGGGGGACGTCCGTTCTACGCGAGTTGATTGAGCGGCCGAACGGAAGGGTGACATGGACATGTATGCGCGGGGGTGAAGAAGAGGTGTCGGTCGTGTGTCGGTAAGCGGTGACCGGCCGTCACCCGGCCGTCCTACGGTGGCGGCATGCGCCTGAGAACCCTCCTCGCCACCACCACCGCCGCTCTCGCCGCCGCGACCTGCCTGACCGCCGCCGGACCCGCCGACGCCCAGCAGCACGGGACGCGCCACGCCTGCTCCACGTCCGTCTCCATCGACCGCTTCTCCGACGCGCTCGACAAGACGACGCACGACGGCACCTACGTCGGCAACCTCTCCGCCCTCGCCACGGACCGGCACCGCACGGTCGCCGCCCTCTCCGACCGGTCCGCCCTGTTCCGGCTGGACGCGCGGACCCTGCGGCCCGAGGACGTGATGCCGCTCGCCGACGAGAACGGGGCCGCGCTCGACTCCGAGGGACTGGTCGTCGACCGGGACGGCACGTATCTCGTCTCCTCCGAGACCGAGCCCACCGTGCGCCGCTACTCCCGGGACGGGAAGATCCTCGACCGGCTGCCGGTGCCCGAGGAGCTCGGCACCCGCGCCCGTGCCAACGGCAGCTTCGAGGGCCTGACCCTCCTCCCCGGCGGCCGCACGCTGGTCGCGTCGATGGAGTACGCCCTCACCGGCGACCCCGACGACCAGGTCCGCCTCCAGACCTGGCGGCGCACCGCCCACGGTGGCTTCCGGCCCGGTGCCCAGTACACGTACACGACCGACCGGGGGCTCGGGGTCACCGAGGTCACCGCCACCCCCGACGGACGGCTGCTCGTCCTGGAGCGCGGCTTCACCTCCGGCGTCGGCAACACCGTCCGGCTCTACCTGGCCGACCGGCACGGCAGCACGTACGACAAGACCCTGCTCGCCGACCTCGCCGACTGTCCCTCCCTCGGCGCCACCGCCAGGCAGCCCCAGCCCAACCCGCTCCTCGACAACATCGAGGGCATGGTGGTCACGGGCCGCGACCACGGCCGGCTGAAGGTGCTCCTGGTCAGCGACGACAACCAGAACGCGAGCCAGACCACCCGCCTCTACGCTCTGCGCGTACGCCTCTGAATGTTGCGGAGGGATGAAATCCGCCGCTGACCGCGTTGGTGCCTTCCGGCAGATCAGGACGATCGGAGGGCACCCGCGTGACACCGCAACGGGGATGGGCACGGCGACTGGCCGGATACGCGTGGCGGCATCCGGGGGACGTGGTCCTCGCGCTGGGCTCCTCCCTCGGCGGCATGGCCGTGATGGCGCTGGTCCCGCTGATCACCAAGGTGATCATCGACGACGTGATCGGCGACAGGACCAGGTCCATGACCACCTGGGCCGGTCTGCTCGTCGGGGCCGCGCTCGCCGTCTACGTCCTCACCTACGTCCGCCGCTACTACGGCGGCCGGCTCGCCCTGGACGTCCAGCACGACCTGCGCACCGAGATGTACGGGACGATCACCCGGCTCGACGGCAGACGCCAGGACGAGCTGTCCACCGGGCAGGTCGTCGGACGCGCCACCAGCGACCTCCAGCTGATCCAGAGCCTGCTCTTCATGCTGCCGATGACCATCGGCAACCTCCTGCTGTTCCTGATCTCCCTGGTGATCATGGCGTGGCTGTCGCTGCCGCTCACCGCCGTCGCCCTCGCCGTCGCCCCCGCCCTGTGGTGGATCGCCAAGCGCAGCCGCACCCGGCTGCACCCCTCCACCTGGTACGCGCAGGCGCAGGCGGGAGCCGTGGCCGGAGTGGTCGACGGCGCGGTCAGCGGCGTACGCGTGGTGAAGGGCTTCGGGCAGGAGGAGCAGGAGACCGGCAAGCTGCGCGAGGTCGGACGGCGGCTGTTCGCGGGGCGGCTGCGCACCATCAAACTGAACTCCCGGTACACCCCGGCCCTCCAGGCCGTCCCCGCCCTCGGCCAGGTGGCGATGCTGGCGCTCGGCGGCTGGCTCGCGGTGCGCGGGCACATCACGCTGGGCACCTTCGTCGCCTTCTCCACCTACCTCGCCCAGCTCGTCGGGCCGGTCCGGATGCTCGCGATGGTCCTCACCGTCGGCCAGCAGGCCCGCGCCGGCACCGAACGCGTCCTGGAGCTGATCGACACCGAGCCGTCCCTGACCGACGGCACCAAGGAGCTGCCCGCCGACGCGCCCGCGACCGTCGAGTTCGACGGCGTCTCCTTCGGCTACGACCCCGGCCGGCCGGTCCTGGACGGCCTCTCCTTCGAGATCCGGCCCGGGGAGACCCTCGCCGTCGTCGGCGCCTCCGGCTCCGGCAAGTCCACCGTCTCCCTGCTCCTGCCGCGCTTCTACGACGTCACGCACGGCGCCGTCCTCGTCGGCGGCCACGACGTGCGCGAGCTGACCACCGAGTCCCTGCGGGCCGCGATCGGACTGGTCCCGGAGGATTCGTTCCTCTTCTCCGACACCGTGCGCGCCAACATCGCGTACGGCCGCCCGGACGCCACCGACGAGCAGATCACCGCCGCCGCCCGCGCGGCCCAGGCGGACCGGTTCATCGACGAGCTGCCCGACGGCTACGACACCACCGTCGGCGAGCACGGCCTGACCCTCTCCGGCGGCCAGCGCCAGCGCGTCGCCCTCGCCCGCGCGATCCTCACCGACCCGCGCCTGCTGGTTCTGGACGACGCGACCTCCGCCGTGGACGCCCGCGTCGAGCACGAGATCCACGAGGCGCTGAAGGGGGTCATGGAGGGCCGGACGACCCTGCTGATCGCCCACCGCCGCTCCACCCTCAACCTCGCCGACCGCATCGCCGTCCTCGACGGCGGCCGGCTCGCCGACATCGGCACCCACGACGAGCTCCAGCGGCGCTCCGCCCTCTACCGCAGGCTGCTCACCGACCCCGACGAGCTCGGCGCCGTCTCCCCGGGCCACACCCCGCCCGCCGGACCGCGGGAGGAGGACACCTCGGTCCGCGCGGAGCTGGACGCCGAGTTCGACGCCGAGCGCGGGGTCACCCCACGGCTGTGGACCGGCGACCGCGAGCCCAAGGACACCGCCCTGGCCGGCGCCCCGGCCACCCCGGAACTCCTCGCCCAGGTCGAGGCGCTGCCCCCGGCCGACGACGTCCCCGACGTCGACGAGGCCCAGGCCGTCCGGCCGGAGGACTCCTACGGCCTGCGCCGTCTCCTGCGCGGCTTCCGCACCCCCCTCCTCATCAGCCTCGGCCTGGTCGCCGTGGACGCCGGCATGGGCCTGCTGCTGCCGGTGCTGATCCGGCACGGCATCGACCAGGGCGTCACGCAGACCGCCCTCGGCGCGGTCTGGGCGGCCTCCCTGCTCGCCCTGCTCACCGTGGCCGTCCAGTGGGCGGCGCAGATCGGTGAGATCCGGATGACCGGACGCACCGGCGAACGCGTCCTGTACGCGCTGCGGCTGAAGATCTTCGCCCAGCTCCAGCGGCTCGGCCTCGACTACTACGAGCGCGAGCTGACCGGCCGGATCATGACCCGGATGACGACGGACGTCGACGCGCTGTCCACGTTCCTGCAGACGGGCCTGGTCACGGCGTTCGTCTCGGTGGTCACCTTCTTCGGCATCATGGTCGCCCTGCTGGTCCTCGACGTCGGGCTCGCCCTGGTCGTCTTCGCGACCCTGCCCCCGCTGGTCGTCGGCACGTACTTCTTCCGCCGGGCCAGCGTGAAGGCGTACGAGCTGGCGCGGGAGCGGGTGTCGGTGGTCAACGCCGATCTGCAGGAGTCGGTGGCGGGGCTGCGGATCGTGCAGGCGTTCCGCCGCGAGCGTGACGGCGGGCGCCGGTTCGCCGAACGCAGCGCCGACTACCGCGAGGCGCGGATCCGGGGCCAGTGGCTGATCTCGGTGTACTTCCCGTTCGTGCAGCTGCTGTCCTCGGTCGCAGCCGTGGCGGTGCTGGTCGTGGGCGGGGGCCGGGTCGACGACGGGACGCTGGCGATCGGCTCGCTGGTGGCGTACCTGCTCTACATCGACCTGTTCTTCGCGCCCGTGCAGCAGCTCTCCCAGGTCTTCGACGGCTACCAGCAGGCGTCCGTCTCACTGGGCCGCATCCAGGAACTGCTGCGCGAGCCGGCCTCCACGGACGCCGCCGAGAAGCCGCTCGACGTGCCGTCACTGCGCGGGGAGATCGCCTTCGAGGGCGTGCACTTCGCGTACGGGGACGGAGAGGAGGCGCTCGACGGCATCGACCTCACCATCCCCGCCGGGCAGACCGTCGCCTTCGTCGGCGAGACCGGCGCCGGGAAGTCCACGCTGGTCAAGCTGGTCGCCCGGTTCTACGACCCGACGGACGGGCGGGTCACCGTCGACGGCACGGACCTGAGGGACCTGGACCTCACCGCGTACCGGCACCGGCTCGGGGTCGTACCGCAGGAGGCATACCTCTTCCCCGGCACCGTCCGCGACGCCATCGCCTACGGCCGCCCGGACGCCACCGACGCCGAGGTGGAGGCGGCGGCCCGCGCGGTCGGCGCGCACGAGACGATCGCCACGCTGGACGGCGGTTACCTCCACGAGGTCGCCGAGCGGGGCCGCAACCTGTCCGCCGGGCAGCGCCAGCTGATCGCGCTGGCGCGTGCCGAACTGGTCGACCCGGACGTGCTGCTGCTCGACGAGGCGACGGCCGCGCTCGACCTGGCCACCGAGGCGCAGGTCAACCAGGCCACCGACCGGCTCGCGGGACGCCGTACGACGCTCGTCGTCGCCCACCGCCTCACCACCGCCGCCCGCGCCGACCGGGTGGTCGTGATGGACCACGGCCGGGTCGTGGAGGACGGCACGCACGAGGAACTGCTCCGGCTCGGCGGCGCGTACGCCCGGCTGTGGCGGACGTTCGTGGGGGAGGACGTGCCGGCGCCGGCGTGAACGGCGGCCCCGACGGCCCCGTGTGCAACCATCCGGCGTACGTCATGCGTCCGTACACGCGTACGCCGACTGGCGCGGCAGGTGCGGTACGGGGAGGACGACTGTGGGCAGTGGAGCGATACGTCGGCGACTCGCGCCGGTCCTTGCGGTGCTGACCGTCTCGGGGCTGCTCGTCGTCGCCGCGCCGGCCGACGCGCACGCCGCCGCGTACTGCGCCGGGCGCAAGGTGCGCACGCTGCCGTTCTCCACCGGCTCGGTGGCCGTCTACAAGCGGGGCGGCTACGTCTGCGCCGTCACCCTCGCCAAGAACCCCGGCACCAGACGGAAGATGTCGGTGAGCGTGCGGGCGCGCGGAGGCCGCCCGGTCGTCGACGAGGGCAGGTTCAAGCACCACGCCGGACCGGTGACCGTGCACGCCGGCCGCCGCTGCGTGTGGGTGAAGGGCAGGGTCGGCGGCGGGTCCGTCAGCTCCGGCTGGATCCTGTGCTGACCGGCGCCCGACCGAGGGTTAACCCTATGTCCCCTGGTGCTGCGGGGAGTTGGTCCAGTAGCTTCCGGCGCACATCTGTCTCACAGGGGAGTGCGCATGCGCAAGGCGCTCAGATGGCTGCTGGCGCTCACGGTGCTCATAGGCACCATGAGTACGGCCGGGGCGGCCACCGCCGCCGAGCCGGAGGCCACCGGCACCACTGACATCAAGGAGAGACTGCTCTCCGTACCGGGCATGAGCCTGATCGAGGAGAAGCCGTACACCGGGTACCGCTTCTTCGTCCTCGACTACACCCAGCCGGTCGACCACCGCAGGCCCGCCGAGGGCACGTTCCAGCAGCGGATCACCGTGCTGCACAAGGACACCGCGCGGCCGACCGTCTTCTACACCAGCGGCTACAGCGTCTCCACGACGCCCCGCCGCGCCGAGCCGACCCAGATCGTGGACGGCAACCAGGTCTCCCTGGAGTACCGCTTCTTCACCCCGTCCCGGCCCGAACCGGCCGACTGGTCGAAGCTGGACATCTGGCAGGCCGCCAGCGACCAGCACCGCGTCTTCACGGCGCTGAAGAAGATCTACTCGGAGAACTGGATCTCCACCGGCGGCTCCAAGGGCGGCATGACCGCCACCTACTACGAGCGCTTCTACCCGCGTGACATGGACGGCGTGGTCGCCTACGTCGCCCCCAACGACGTGGTGAACAAGGAGGACTCGGCCTACGACCGCTTCTTCGCGGGCGTCGGCACGAAGGAGTGCCGCGACCGGCTGAACGCGGTGCAGCGCGAGGCGCTGGTGCGCCGGGAGCCGCTGGAGAAGAGGTACGAGGCGTACGCCGCCGAGAACGGCTACACCTTCGACACCATCGGCAGCCTGGACCGGGCGTACGAGGCCGTCGTCCTCGACTACGTGTGGGGCTTCTGGCAGTACAGCACCCTCGCCGACTGCGGGGACATCCCGGCGGACGCGAAGAACGCCACCGACGACGAGATCTGGACCTCGATCGACACGATCTCCGGGTTCTCGTTCTACACGGACCAGGGCCTGAGCCCGTACACGCCGTACTACTACCAGGCCGGCACGCAGCTGGGCGCGCCGACCATCCGCTTCCCGCACATCGAGAAGAAGTACATCCGCTACGGCTACCAGCCGCCGCGCAACTTCGTGCCCCGCTCGATCGACATGGAGTTCGAGCCGCGGGCCATGCGGGACGTCGACTCCTGGGTCCGCCACCACGCGCGGCACATGCTGTTCGTGTACGGCGAGAACGACCCGTGGGGCGCCGAGCCGTTCCGGGTCGGGCACGGCGCGCGTGACGCGTACGTGTTCACCGCGCCCGGCATGAACCACGGCGCGAACGTGGCCGGACTCGTCGCCGAGGAGAAGGCGCTGGCCACGGCCCGCATCCTCGACTGGGCGGACGTCGCGCCGGACGCGGTCCAGGAGAACCCGGCGGCGGCGAAGCCGCTGGCGAAGTTCGACGCCGAGCTCGACAAGCGGGACGTCGAACGGCAGCGGACGCTGCGGCCGTAGGGCCCGCGCGGGACTACACCGGGCGGGCGCAGCCCACCGGGGTGGTCCCGCCGAGCCGGACGTAGAGGGCCGTGGACTCCGGGCACTTCGACCGGGTGTCCACGGCCTTCGTCACCTCGAACTCCGGTCTCCGCTCGCCGCTGCCGTCACACGCCGTCTCGCGGACCTTGCCGTCGCCCAGGTCGTAGACGCAGTCGCCGACGATGGTGCGCGGCCCGCCCCCGCCGCCGGGGTCCCCGGGGTGCGGCGGCTGGAGGTGGCGCATACAGGCGTAACCGCGCGGCACCGAGCCGTCGCCGTCCTCGTCGGAGGAGGGGCGCTGCTCGCTGATGTGCAGCACGAAGTCGGTGGTGGCCGGGCAGCGCGGCCCGTCGCGCACGGTCCCGTCGTGGCGGGCGACGACCCGGGCCGCCGCCCGTTCGCTCCCGCAGGACACCTCGGTGAAGCTGGTCCGGCCGAAGGAGCTGCATTCGTCGACCGCGAGGAACACCGCCCCGTAGCCGGACGGCAGGACCGCCGTCGGCGTCGCCGTGTGCCGCCCGCCCGGCCGGCCGTCCTCCCCGGCGCCGCCGTCCGGCGCGCCCCGGCAGCCGGCGAGCAGTACCGCGGCCGCCGCCGCGAGCGCGGCGCGCGTCCCCCACCCATGTCCCACGTGCATCGTCATCCCCCCGGACACCCCCGTCCAGCGTGACCCGGTCCGCCGGGTCACGCCAGACATACGGGGTGGTTTGCGCACCTTGGGTGTGGTGCGTCGGGTGTGTGACGTACGGGCGCTACGTCCGACGGGGGAGGGGCGGTGCCCGTGTGCGGCGGCTAGTAGGTCAGCCCGTGCCCGACGGGGTACAGCACCGTCGCCGGGTCGTCCGCCCGCTGCACCGGCACCGGCAGCGTCCCGCGCGGGTCCACCGCGCCCGCGATCACCCGTGCGGCCGCCCGCAGTTCGACGTCGGTCCAGGAGTACGTCGCCAGACACGCCGCCACGCCGGGCAGGTGGGCCACGTCGTAGGGGTTGCGGATCGCGACCGCGACCACCGGCCTCCCGGTCGCCAGCAACTGCTCGACCAGCGTCCTCTGGCTGCTGGCCGGGCCGACGTTGTACGTCCCGACGATCACCGCGTCCGCGTCCCGGGCCGCCGCGACCGCCTTGGCGACGGTGGCGGCGGACGGTGCCGTGCCGGTGGACAGGGCGGTGGCCGTGAAGCCCAGCCCGGTCAGGGCGTCCGCGAGCACCCCGGTCGGCGGCCCCGTCGTACCGGACGGGGAGGCGGGATCGGCGCCCACCACCAGCAGTTTTGGCTGCCGGCGCCGGGACAGCGGCAGCAGGCCGCCCTCGTTGACCAGCAGGGTGGTGGTGCGCTCGGCGATCCGGTCGGCGGCGGCCAGGTGGGCGCGGGTGCCGACGGTGCGGTCGACCCCGGCGTGCGAGACGTACGGGTCCTCGAACAGGCCCAGCCTCGCCTTCAGTCGCAGCACCCGCAGGATCGACTCGTCGAGCCGGGACTCGGTCAGCTCCCCGTTGCGCACGGCGTTCAGGACCGCGTTCCAGGCGACGTCCAGGGAGGGCGGGTTGAGCAGCTGGTCCACGCCCGCCTTCAGCGCCAGCACCGGCACCCGGTCGTCGCCGTACTTCGTGCGGACGCCCTCCATGCCGAGGGAGTCGGTCACCACGACCCCGTCGTAGCCCAGCTCCTCGCGCAGGATGCCGGTGAGGATGGGGCGGGAGAGGGTGGCCGGGTCCTCGGCGGCGTCGAGCGCCGGGACGACGATGTGCGCGGTCATGACGGAGTCGATGCCCGCGCCGATCGCGGCCCGGAACGGCGGCGCGTCCAGCCGCTCCCACTCCTCGCGGGTGTGGTGGATGTACGGCAGCTCGGCGTGGCTGTCGGTGATCGTGTCACCGTGTCCGGGGAAGTGCTTGGCCGTCGAGGCGACGCGGGACGACTCGTAGCCCTCGACCTCCGCCGCGACGAGCTCCGCGACGGCCCGCGGGTCGGCGCCGAAGGAGCGGACGCCGATGACGGGGTTGGCCGGGTCGACGTTGACGTCGGCCACCGGGGAGTAGTTCTGGCGGATGCCCAGGGCGCGCAGTTCGCGGCCCGCGATCCGGCCGAGGGCGCGGGCGTCGGAACGGGAGCCGCCCGCGCCGATGGCCATCGCACCGGGGAGCAGGGTGGCGGGCTCGCCCACGCGGGCCACGATGCCGTGCTCCTGGTCGGTGGAGATGAGCACGGGCAGCCCGCGCTCCAGGCCGAGGGACGCCTCCTGGATGCCGTTGGACAGGTCGGCGATCTGGTGTGGGGAGCGGGTGTTGTGCGCCCAGGCGAAGTAGATGATCCCGCCGACCCGGTACCTGGCGAGCAGTTCGGCGGCCGTGCGGACGCCGATCTCCTCGAGGTTGGCGTCGATGTCGGCCTGGTCCGGGTCGGTGGCGGAGTGGCCGTAGACCCGCATCACGAACAGCTGGCCGACCTTCTCCTGAAGCGTCATGCGGGAGATGAGGGCGCGCAGCCTCTTGTCGTCGTGCGCGGACGGGCCGGCGGCCGCGTGGACGGTGCCGCCGGCCGCGAGGGCGGTGGTGACGCCCGCCGTCGCGGCGAGGACGGCGCGTCTGGACGGACGTGCGGTGCTTCCCGTGCTTCCGGTGCTGCTGTCGGGCACGTGCGCTCCTTTGGAAGGTGATCCGCGGGGACCGGGGATCCGCTTGAAGGAAACTGCCGGGAGGTCACCAATATCCGGGAAGTTTCTGCCAGTCAAGGGCGTGCGCGGCAACCGGGAGGGGCCGTCACCGGCGCAACGGGAGGGGGCGCGCCGATGACGGCGTACTGCCGGCCGCGGCACGGCGGAGAGGGTTGGTCAGCTATCGCAGCCAGCAGCGAGGGCCGACACCGCACCACGGAGACTCGTCCGGCAGCCTGCACATGGGACGGACGGAGGCGGGGACGGGTTCCCCGCCCGGGGCGTGTCCCCCGAAGTCGGGACCGGGGGGGCCGGACGGGGTCAACGGGGCGAGTGGGGCGAGTGGGGCGCGTGTGCCGACACCTCGGGCCAGTGCGCGCCCAGCGCGCGGACGGTCTCCGCGATCGCCGGACGGCGGGCCGCCCCGGTGCGCCACAGCGCGTACAGCCGCCGTACGGGCACGGGGTCGAGCGGCACCTCCACCACCCCGGCGGGCAGCGGGCCGCGCCCCAGCCGGGGGATCAGCGCGATGCCGAGCCCGGCGGCGACCAGGGCGACCAGGGTCGGGTTCTCGTCGGCCTGGTGGACGATCTCCGGCTCGTGCCCGGCCGTGCGCAGGGTGCGCACCAGCCACTCGTGGCAGACCCGCCCCGGCGGCTGGCAGATCCACCGCTCACCGCCCAGCTCCTCCCGCCGCACCGCCGTGCGCCCCGCGAACCGATGCCCCTCGGGCACCAGCAGATCGCACGGGTCGTCCCCGATGACCGCTTGCTCCACGCCCGCCGGAGCGGGCAGCGGCGCGATGTCCCAGTCGTGCGCGACGACGAGGTCGACCGCGCCCTTGGCGACCAGGTCCACCGAGAGATGGGGGTCGATCTCGGTGAGCCGGGTGTCGAGCGCGGGGTGCCGGCGCGCCAGGTCGGCCAGCACGGGCGGCATCAGCCCGCGGGCCGCCGACGCGAACGCGGCGACGGTCAGCCGCCCGGCCGGCACCCCGCGCCGCTCCTCCAGCTCGGTCTCCGCCCGCTCCACGATGGCGATCAGCTCCCGGGCGGCGCGCACCAGTTGGTGCGCCTCGTCGGTCAGCCGCACACCCCGGCCCTCCCGCTCCAGCAGCACGGTCCGCGTCTCCCGCTCCAGCTTGGCGATCTGCTGGGAGACGGCGGACGAGGTGTATCCGAGCGCCACGGCGGCGGCGCCGACGGTGCCGTGGACGGAGACGGCGTGCAGGGCGCGCAGCCGCTGGAGGTCGAGCATGACGGCGGCTCCCGATCGGTTAGCGATGCTTCATCCAACCATGCGGGAATCATCGCTGGTGCTGAAGTGTGGCGGGCGGGGTGGCGCCGGCCCCGGTGACCCCGCGGCGGCGGCCGTGGCGGTGCCGGCGGTGAAACCCGTTCGACGGACGGAGGCGCGTGCGGAAGACTCCCCGGTCGGCCGATGAGGGGAGCACACATGGGTTTCGTCCTGGAAGGACCGGTCCTCAAGGGCACGTCGGTGCGCCTGGAACCGCTGGAGCACCGGCACGCCGCCGACCTGGCCCTGGCGGCGGAGGAGGACCGGGACACGTACGCGTACACGTGGGTGCCCGGGGCCGACGAGGTCGGCGCGTACATCGACGCGCAGCTCGCCCGCGCGGCGACCGGCCGGCTCGCCCCCTACGCGCAGATCTCCCTCGCCACGGGACGCGCGGTGGGCGCCACGGCGTACTGGGAACCCCGCTCCTGGCTGGGCGAGGACCGGCTCGACGCGATCGAGGTCGGCTTCACCTGGCTGGCCCGCTCCGCCCAGGGCACGGGCGTCAACGCCGAGTCCAAACTCCTGCTGTTCGGGCACGCCTTCGAGGAGTGGGGCGTGGCCCGCGTCGACCTGAAGACCGACGCCCGCAACACCCGCTCCCGCACCGCGATCGAACGCACCGGCGCCCGCTTCGAGGGCGTCCTGCGCAACTGGTCCCGCTCCTGGGCACCGGGCGAGGAGGGCCGCCTGCGCGACTCGGCGATCTACTCGATCACGGCGGAGGAGTGGCCGGAGGTCCGCCGCCGACTGGAACAGAGGGTGGCGGCCCGGACGCCGGGAAGCGAAGCCCCTTAGAGGCGCGGGGCTGTGACATGTGCGGCTCCGCCGCGTGGGCGCGGACAACCACGACGCACCCGCACCCGCCGCACAAGGCCTCCGCCCCGAGCTCTCGCGCGCTCCCGGAGGGGTCAGGGCGCAGGGGACCCCTCACGCAACTCCGGCGTACTCACGCCGACGTACAGCACCGCGACCACGCACAGCAGCCCGCCCGTCACCAGCGCCGCCGCCCCGGACGTCGCGCCGGCCACCAGCCCCGCGCGCATGTTGCCGAGGTGCGGGCCGGCCTGTCCGACGATCTGCTCGGCGGCCGTGACCCGGCCCAGCAGGGCGTCGGGCGTACGGGTCTGCACGATCGTGGTGCGGGAGAGCACCGACAGGGCGTCGGCCCCACCGGCCACGACCAGCAGCCCCAGACCGACCCAGGGGCTGCTCATGACACCGAACGAGGCCAGCGCGGCCCCCCACACGCCGGCCCCGAACAGCATCACGAGGCCGGGACGGCCCAGGTGGGTCACCGCCCCGGACAGCGCGGACGCCAGCACGCCGCCGATCGCGATCGCCGACAGGAACAGGCCCAGCGTGTGCGGATCACCGCCGAACCGTTCGTCGTTGATCAGCGGGAACAGGCTGGCCGGCATCGACAGGACGGTGGCGGCGAGGTCGGTGACGAGCGCGCCGCGCACCACCCGGTGGCCGGCCAGGAAGCGCAGCCCGTCCAGCACCCCGTGCAGTCCGGCGCGGGACGGCTCGCCCTCGGGCGGCAGCGCGGGCAGACCGAACGCGCCGTAGAAGGACAGGAGGAAGCTCAGCGCGTCGAGCAGATAGCAGACGCCGATGCCGAACCAGCCGAGCAGCAGGCCCCCGAGCGCGGGGCCGAGGAGCATCATCGCCTGACCGGTGACCTGGTAGAGCGCCAGTCCGGAGGCCACTTGGTCCTTGGGCAGCAGCCGGGGGACGAACACACCGGCCGCCGGACCGCCGACCGCCGCGCAGGCGGACTGGGCGGCGACCAGGACGAGCACACCGGCCACCGGCACGTTCCCGGTGAACCCCTGGACCGCCAGCAGCAGTGAACACAGCGCCTGGCCCACCGTCGCCGCCAGGAAGATCCGGCGCCGGTCGCCCCGGTCGACCCAGGCCCCGGCGAACAGACCGAAGCAGACCAGCGGCACCGCCTGGACGAGACCCACCGCGCCGCTCCAGGCCGCGCTGTGCGTCATCTCCCAGACCTGGTACATGACGGTGACCATGGTCATGAAGCCGCCGAGCGTGGACACCGTCCGCCCGATCAGCAGGCGCCGGAAGACCGGCGAGGTGCGCAGGGGACGCACGTCGATGAACGTGCGCGACAGGCTCATGAGGGCATGGCGGAAGAACGGCGGGCGTACTGAGGCACGGCGGGGACACTAACCGGACGCCGGCCGCCCCGGCCAGTGGATTTCCGTGCGGTCAGGCCGACTCGTTCAGCAGCCGGATCAGGTGCTCCCGGCCCGGAGTGAGCAGGCCGGGCAGCGGGGCGGCGTCGGCGTACCAGCGCTTCTCGTACTCCCAGCAGAGCCAGCCGTCCCAGCCGTGACGGGAGAGGACCTCCACGCAGTCCGCCAGCGGGAGGACACCCGCGCCTAGCGGCAACGGCGTCGTGTCGTCGGCGGAGGCGATGTCCTTGACCTGGACGTAGCCGAGGTGCGGGGAGAGGGCCGCGTAGCTCTCGGTGGGCTGTTCGCCGCCGAGCCAGGTGTGCATCACGTCCCACAGCGCGCCCACCTGACGGTGGCCGACGAGGCCGAGGACCCTGATCGCGTCGGCGCCGGTGCGATGCGAGTCGTGGGTCTCCAGCAGGATGCGCACGCCCAGGTCGGCGGCGTACTCGGCGGCCGTGCCCAGCCGGCGGGCGGCCGTCGCGTCCGCCTCCTCGGGGCGCTGTCCGGTGCCGCCGCCGGGGAAGACCCGGACGAAGGGGGCGCCGAGGTCCCGGGCCAGGTCGAGGAGGGCGCGGATCTCGGTGAGGACGGGTTCGTCCTCACCGGGCGCGGCGACCCGGGCGTACCCGGCGAGGCCCAGGATCTCGACGCCGGCCGCCTCGAACCCGGCGGCCACGTCGGCGCGTTGTGCGGGAGTGAGACCCGGGTGGACGGGTTCCTCGGGATGGGCGCGCAGTTCGACGCCGTGGTAGCCGTGCGCGGTCGCGAGGGCCCGCACCTCCGTGAGGGGCAGACCGGGGACGCCGAGGGTGGAGAACGCCAGCTTCATGGAAACGGACCCTACCCGCGACCCCGGGTGTCACTCCCTCTCGTCACTCCGGTGTCGCGGCCCGCGGCCGGCGGACACGGACCTGCGCGTCCGCCTCGGCGGCGTTGACGGGAACCGGTTCGCACGGCCGCTCCGCGCCGTCGGCACCCTCCGGACTCCGCCACCGGCACTCCCTCAGGGGCGCGGGGAACCACGCGGAAACCACCGGCCACCCGCACCGGCGGTGCGGACCCCGGGCCCCGGTCCGATCACCCCCGCGGCACCGCGGTGGACCCCCGCACCATCAACTCCCCCCGGACCCCCGCGATGCCTCCCGGCGGCGGCTCCTCCCGCCCCATCGCGATCCGCCCCGCGCGGGCCCCCGCCTCCGCCAGCGGCAACCGCACCGTCGTCAGCGCCGGCACCGCGTCGATGCTGAACGGCAGGTCGTCGAACCCGGCCACCGACACGTCGTCCGGGATCCGCAGCCCCGAGTCCCGCAGCGCCGCGCACGCCCCCAGCGCGACGGAGTCGTTCGCGGCGACGACGGCGGTCAACGACGGGTCACGGCGCAGGAGTTCCAGCGTCGCCTCGTACCCCGACCGCCGGTCGTACCGGCCGTGGACCGTCCAGCGCGGGTCCTCATCGAGGCCGTGCGCGGCCAGCGCGTCCCGGTGCCCCTCGAGCCGGTGACGGGTGGTGGTGCGTTCCTGGGGACCCGCGATGTACCCCAGCCGCCGGTGCCCCAGCCCGATGAGGTGCTCGGTGAGTTCCCGCCCGCCGCCCCGGTTGTCGAAGGTCAGCGCGATCGCCCCGGTCTCCGGCGCCGGCGGCCGGCCGCACAGCACCACCCGGGTACCGGCGTCCGCCAGTTTCCGCAGCTTCGCGTCCATGGCCGCCTTGTGCGGCGCGTCCTCGATCGCGCCGCCGGTCAGCACCACCGCCGCCGCCCGCTGCCGCTGGAGCAGCGTGAGATAGGTCAGCTCGCGTTCGGGTGAGCCGCCCGTGTTGCACACGACCGCGAGTCTCTCCCCGCCCGCGCGCCCGCCCGGACCGCCGATCTCCGCCTGGATCGCGCTCGCCATGATCCCGAAGAACGGGTCGGCGATGTCGTTCACCAGGATGCCCACCAGGTCGGAGGTGGCGGCGGCCAGGGCGCTCGCGGGGCCGTTGAGGACGTAGTCCAGCTCGTCCACGGCCTTCAGCACCCGTTCCCGGGTGGTCGCGGCCACGGGATAGTTCCCGTTGAGCACGCGCGACACCGTCGCGGGGGAGACCTGTGCGCGAGCCGCCACGTCCGCCAGGGTCACCGTCATGTCTCGTCCTCCGCCTCGCGCGTTCGCCGTACGCCGTCGTACACACCCACACCCACACCCACACCCACACCCGCCCCCGTGGTTCCGAGCAGACCCTACGGCCATCCGCCCGGCTGTTCGCCCCCTCGAACAACTCCGGTTCGCCGTGGTCTTGTCCACACCACTGTTCAGAGGCTAGCTTCTACGTACATAGAAAGCGCTTGCTGTCACGCTCACCAGTGGGGCGTACGCGGCGCGCGAACCGCGTACGAAGGGAATGACGTGACACGCAAGACGGTGCGTATCGCCATGAACGGTGTGACCGGGCGCATGGGCTACCGCCAGCACCTCGTCCGCTCCATCCTGGCCCTGCGCGAGCAGGGCGGCCTCGACCTCGGTGACGGCACCGTGCTGTGGCCGGAGCCGATCCTGGTCGGCCGCCGCGAGCACGCGCTGAAGGCGCTGGCCGAGCGGCACGGACTCGAGCACGTCTCGACGGACGTGGACGCGGTCCTCGCCGACGAGAGCGTCGACATCTACTTCGACGCCCAGGTGACCTCGGCCCGCGAGGAGGCGATCAAGAAGGCGATCGCCGCGGGCAAGCACGTCTACACCGAGAAGCCCACCGCCACCGGCCTCGACGGCGCCCTGGAACTCGCCCGCCTGGCGAACGCGGCCGGCGTCAAGCACGGCGTCGTCCAGGACAAGCTCTTCCTGCCCGGCCTGCTCAAGCTGAAGCGCCTCATCGACGGCGGCTTCTTCGGCCGGATCCTCTCCGTGCGCGGCGAGTTCGGCTACTGGGTCTTCGAGGGCGACTGGCAGGAGGCCCAGCGCCCGTCCTGGAACTACCGCTCCGAGGACGGCGGCGGCATCGTCGTCGACATGTTCCCGCACTGGGAGTACGTGCTGCACGAGCTGTTCGGCCGCGTGAGGTCCGTCCAGGCGCTCACCGCCACCCACATCCCGCAGCGCTGGGACGAGAACGGCAAGCCCTACGACGCCACCGCCGACGACGCCGCCTACGGCGTCTTCGAGCTCGAGGGCGGCGCCATCGCCCAGATCAACTCCTCCTGGGCGGTCCGCGTCAACCGCGACGAACTGGTCGAGTTCCAGGTCGACGGCACCGAGGGCTCCGCCGTCGCCGGACTGCGCAACTGCCGCGTCCAGCACCGCTCCGCCACCCCCAAGCCGGTCTGGAACCCGGACATCCCCGCCACCGAGGTCTTCCGCGACCAGTGGCAGGAGGTCCCGGACAACGGCGAGTTCGACAACGGCTTCAAGGCCCAGTGGGAGCTCTTCCTCAAGCACGTCTACGCCGGCGCCCCCTACCACTGGGACCTGCTGGCCGGCGCCCGCGGCGTCCAGCTCGCCGAGCTGGGCCTGAAGTCCTCGGCCGAGGGCCGCCGCCTCGACGTGCCGGAGATCGCGCTGTGACCCTCCACCTGCCCGACGCGAACGGCACCCTGCGCGCCTACGAGCCCCGCACGGAGCCCCTCGCCGTCACTCCTGGAAGCGCTTTCACCTCCCGTACGGTCTTCTCGGCCGCGCACGTCGTCGCCGACCCGTACGCGGACGTGTCACCCGACTCGTCCGCCGCCGTCGACTGGGACGCCACCCTCGCCTTCCGCCGCCACCTGTGGTCGCACGGCCTGGGCGTCGCCGAGGCCATGGACACCGCCCAGCGCGGCATGGGCCTGGACTGGGCGGGCGCGGCCGAGCTGATCCGCCGCTCCGCCGCCGAGGCGAAGGCCGTCGGCGGCCGCATCGCCTGCGGCGTCGGCACCGACCAGCTCACCGCCGCCGCCACCCTCGCCGAGGTCCGGACGGCCTACGAGGAACAGCTCGCGGTCGTCGAGGAGTCCGGCGCGCAGGCCATCCTGATGGCGTCCCGCGCGCTGGCCGCGACGGCGCAGGGCCCGGACGACTACCTGGAGGTCTACGGCCACCTGCTCCGCCAGGCAGCCGAGCCCGTCGTCCTGCACTGGCTGGGCCCGATGTTCGACCCGGCCCTGGAGGGCTACTGGGGCTCCTCCGACCTCGACGCGGCCACCGACACCTTCCTGGAGGTCATCGCCGCCCACCCCGACAAGGTCGACGGCATCAAGGTCTCCCTCCTCGACGCACAGCGCGAGGTCGACCTGCGCCGCCGCCTCCCGCAGGGCGTGCGCTGCTACACCGGCGACGACTTCAACTACCCCGAGCTGATCGCCGGCGACGAGCAGGGCTTCAGCCACGCCCTGCTCGGCATCTTCGACCCGCTCGGCCCGCTCGCGGCGGAAGCGGTCCGCGTCCTCGACACCGGGAACACGGAGGGCTTCCGCGCCCTCCTCGACCCCACCGTCGCGCTCTCCCGCCACCTCTTCCAGACGCCCACCCGCTTCTACAAGACGGGCGTGGTCTTCCTGGCCTGGCTGGCGGGCCACCAGAGCCACTTCACGATGGTCGGCGGCCTGCAGTCGGCCCGCTCCCTGCCGCACTTCGCCCGCGCCTACGAACTCGCCGACGGTCTCGGCCTGTTCCCCGACCCCAAGCTCGCCGAGGAACGGATGAGGACCCTGCTGAACCTGTACGGAGTGACCCCGTGACCGCCGACCTCACCCGCTTCAGCATCAACCAGATGACGGTCCGGCAGCTGTCGCTGCCGGACCTCGTCGACGCCTGCCGGGAGCTGGGCGTACCGGGCGTGGGCCTGTGGCGCGAACCCGTCCAGGCGTACGGCGTGGAGGCGGCCGCGAAACTGGTCCGCGACGCGGGCCTGGCGGTGACGACGCTGTGCCGGGGCGGCTTCCTCACCGCGACCGACCCCGGCGAGCGGGCGGCGGCCCTGGCCGACAACCGCCGTGCCGTCGACGAGGCGGCCACGCTCGGCACCGACACCCTGGTCCTGGTCTCGGGCGGCCTGCCGGCCGGGTCCAAGGACCTGCGCGGCGCCCGCGAGCGCATCGCGGACGCGCTCGCCGAACTCGGCCCCTACGCCGAGGAGCACGGGGTGAGACTGGCCATCGAGCCGCTGCACCCCATGTTTGCCTCCGACCGGTGCGTGGTCTCCACCCTCACCCAGGCCCTGGACATCGCGGAGCGCTTCCCCGCCCACCAGGTCGGCGTCACCGTCGACACGTACCACATCTGGTGGGACGACCAGGCCCCCGCGCAGATCGCCCGCGCGGGCGCCCAGGGCCGCATCCACACCTTCCAGCTCGCCGACTGGACCACCCCGCTGCCCGAGGGCGTCCTCAACGGCCGCGGCCAGATCGGCGACGGCGCGGTCGACATGCGCGAGTGGAAGGGCTACGTGGAGGCGGCCGGCTACACCGGCCCCATCGAGGTCGAACTGTTCAACGACGCGCTCTGGTCCCGCGACGGCCGCGAGGTCCTCGCCGAGACGGCGGCACGGTTCGCGGAGCACGCGGGATGAGGTCCGCCGCGCGCTGAGGCGCGGGGGACGGGAGAAACTCTGGGGAGAGGTCTTCCCGTGCCCTGTCGTCCCGCGCGGGGCGCAAGCCGTGCGGTGCCGGACCGGACGCCGACGTTCGCCGGCACCGCACGCTGCTTCCCCCCGGCTCCCCCGTGCGTGCACAGCCCCCACTGCGCACAGGCACCAGAATGCGTCCGCGGGACGCTTGGATCCTTGACCGTCCGTGCAGGGATCTTGTCGATTCCGGCAGGACGGGACACCGGCCCTACGGGCTCGCGTGGTGGTGGCGGTGGTCCGTCGGAGTCATGCCGTACGCGCGGCGGAAGACGCGGCTGAAGGTGGCCGCGTCGGTGAAGCCCCACCGCGCGGCGATCGCGTGGACGGAGCGGCCCCGCAGCCGGGGGTCGGCCAGGTCACGGCGGCACCGCTCCAGACGGCGGTGGCGGATCCAGGCCGCCGGGGCCTCGCCCTCCGCCGCGAACAGCTGGTGCAGGTGCCGTACCGAGATGCCGTGGGCCGCCGCGACGGTCGCCGGGGACAGCGACGGATCGCCCAGGTTCTGGTCGATGAAGTCCCGGATCCGGGTGCGCAGGGCGCGCCGGCGGGACTCCGGCGGCAGCGCGTCCTCGGAGTCCGCGCAGCGGCCGAGCACGGAGGCGAGGAGGTCGGTGGTCACCGAGGCCAGCGTCGGCGCGTCCGCCTCGGTGAACTCGTCGGCCCGCCGGGCGACGTCGGCCAGCCAGCGGTACAGCGCGGCGCCCATGCCGTGGTCCACCGTGAGCGGCACCGCCAGCAGGCGGCGCATCGCGCGCGGCGGCAGCGGGAGCCGGGCCCGGGGCATGCTGACGACCACCGTCGTGGACCGCTGCGACGTCCTGTTGATGCGGACGTCGTACGGAAGGCTGGTGTCGGCCACGACGAGCTGCCCCGCCCCGAACACCCCCTCGGTGCCGTCCTGCACCAGCATGCCGTCGCCGGAGAGATGGCAGTTGATCTGCAGGAACTCGGGGTCGAAACGCCGGATGACCCGCGGTGTGCGCACGGTGTCCAGGTGCGGCAGGCTCAGCTCGGCGATCTGTAAGTCCCCCAGAGGCAGCACCCGCATCGTGGCCTCGAAGTCGTCGCTGCGCCCACTGCGCATCAGGGTGGGCACGTGCGTCCGCGTGGCGACGTCCTGCCACAGATCCCACCGCTCGGCGGGCGGCACCGCCCCGGTCCGGAACTCCTGCACCAGCATCGCCACACGCTCCCCAACGCGTACCGGACGACCGCATCCTGCCCAGGAGGACATCGTAGGGAACCGGGACCGGAAAAATTCCGGAGAGACCGTGCAACCGCCCCCCACCCCGTGGTCGCACGGGGGCAGGACTTCTGGGAGGGGCCCGGGGGGATTCGAGGGGTTCTGACGGGGGAGTGACGAGGGGGCCCGGTCGACGGACCGGGCCCCCTCGAAGTGCGTACGGACCCCGCACCGTTTGCCTCAAAGGGTGTTGCAGGAGTCTTGTCGTCCGCCTGTCCTCTCTTCCACCTCCGCTACGTCCGGTCCAACGCCGCGAAGACGGCCAGGCACAGGGTGAGGCTCGCGGCGAACGCGATGCCGCAGCGGGACAGGGCCGTCGGCACCGAGGCTCCCTCCCAGCGGGCGAGGGCGAAGGCGATCGCCGCAGCGACGACGGAGAAGAGGACGGCCACCGCCAGCGCGAGGAGCAGGAACGCCGGGAAGGTGTGTTTCATGAAGGCACCGCCTGGGTCATGTGGTGTCGATGATGAATTACGACGATCCCCGGGCGGAACCGCAGGTGGAACGGTTGGATGTTTCTCCGGTGACAACAGGGGGTTGTCCGGCAAACAAACCATGGGGAGAGTGAGTGGCCGGCGAGAGGAAGCGGGCGGGGCGGCCGTGGGGACCGGCCCGGGGCTCGTGCGTCGAGATCAACCAGCTGGTCGCGGTGGTGCGCTCCTGGCTCGACGAATCAGGGATTTCTGTAAGGGAGCTGCACGCGCGGCTCACCCCCGAGCACTTCGTTGCCGGGGCCGTGCCCGAGTTACGCCGGTTGCGTGACCGGCTGTCCGGTAAGTCGCTGGAGTGGGATCTCGTCGAGGCTGTGGCCGACGTGTGTTTTCCCCACGAACAGGCCGACCTCTCTCGCAGACGTATCGGGGAGGCGAAGAAGCTGTGGGACCGGGCAGGTGCGAACCCCACGGTGATTCCGGAGGCGCAGGAGCTGGTGCCTGCCCGGGAGTTGCTGGAGGCCAAGGACCGCACCATCGAGGTCCTCGAGGAAATGCAACGAGCCCGGCAAGCCTACGAGGCCGGTGAGCATGGGCGGCAACAGGCCTTGTCAATGGCCACGTTGTTGTTCGTCATGCTCGGACAGGCCCAGGCGAAGGTCGCCGAACTGAAGCGTCGACTCGACGCGCTGGAATCATTGACGATCGAACTCCCAGAAGGCCAAGGAGTGGTGGAACTCCTCTCGCGGGCACAACGGCAGGAGACGGAACTGCGCGAGCAGTTGGTTCGTGCCGAGCGGGAGCGGGGCATCGCCCAGCAGGTCGCCGACCACGCGGCACGCCGTATTCACGAACTGGAGTTCGAGCTTGCCGAGTTGCGGCTCCGCATGGGGGAGGACGGGAGCTCCCAGACGCAGGAGTCGGCGCCACTGCTGTCCCGGCCCGATGTGCACGCGCTCGGCCCCGACGACGATGCGCTTGACGACGTGGACCGTGCGCTGGAGAAGGCGCGCGCCGTACTCGACGAGGAGCACGAGGCCGTTCAGCAGGCCGCCGACGAGGTGGGGTACTGGTCCTCCTCGGTTCCCTCGGCCTCGGTTCCCTCGGCTTCTCCGGCGGAAGTCGGCGTCTCCGTGCCCGGGCAGGTTGGACAAAACCTGGGGAGTCAACCCTTCGGGTTGTCCGGAACAACCCCGAACAACCCACCCGCCGGCCAGGAGGCATCCCTCCCCGCGCTCGAGTCCTCACGGCCTACGGCCACCGACCCCCAGGGCGACATCTCCGAGGCGGCCCGCCGGATCACCCGGGGAAGGGACCCGGAGGACATTGTGATGCGGCTGTGCCGGGCCGTCGTGCCCACCGTCGCCGACGTGGCCATGGTCTATCTGCGGGACCCGATCCCGGTGGGCGACGAAGAACACGTGGGCCCGCTGGTGCTGCGGCGGCAGCAGGTGCACCCGCTCCACGCCGGAAGGGGGGCCGCGCTGTGCGAGGTACGTCCCGGTAGCGCGCTCTTCGAAGTACTGAACGGGGCACTGCCGGTCGCCACCGATTCGCCGGTCGGTGGCGCCGCGTTGCGGGAACTGCTCGGTGAGGGGCACGAGACATCCGGCGGAGGCCACACCGTCCTTGTGCCTCTGTACGGTCGCAGACGGATCATCGGTACGGCGGTCCTCCTGCGTCACCCGACCGAGCAGGTCTTCCAGGACGCCGATCTGTCGGTCGCCTCCGAGTTCGCCACCCGCAGCGCGCTCGCCATCGACAGGAGCTACAACCTGCAGACCGCGGTCCAGGGGCTCCATCTCGCCCGGAGCCTCGCGGACACCCTGCAGGTCGTCGCCGACGGAGTCGTGACCGGTCTCGGCTACGAGCTGGCGTGCGTCAACCTCGTCCGCCCGGACGGCGATCTCGTGGTCGCCTCTTTCGCGGGCAGCTCCGCCGCCGAGGCGCAGATCACCGGCCGGGCCGGCTCCCGCGAGTCCTGGGACCGCCGCCTCAGCATGGGCGAGCGCTGGGGCGACCTGGTCTTCATCCCGCACACCGAGGGCTGGATCCTCGACGGCGACGACGTCCCGCAGTGGTACACCGACGGGCCCGCGCCCCGATTCGAGGACGAGTGGCACCCCTCAGACCGCCTTTTCGCCCCGATGTATACCCGGAGCGCTTCCGGTGCCTCCTACGGTGAACTGCTCGGTGTGATCTCCGTGGACCGGCCCCTCACCCGGCGCCGTCCCAGGCCGGACGAGCGCCGGGATCTGGAGGAGTACGCCTTTCAGGCCGCCATCGCGATCAGCAACGCGCGGCTGCGTGCCAACATGCAGCGCGCCCTGGTCCGCCTGGAGCGCGACCAGCAGGCGCTGCGGGCCAGCGAGGAGAGCTTCCGGCAGGCCTTCGAGTACGCGCCCAACGGTATGGCCATCACCGAGATGGGCGGCGACGACCACGGCCGCATCCTGCGCACCAACGATGCGCTGTGCCGCATGCTGGGGCGCCCGGCCTCCGCGATGCGCCGCTACTCGTTCTCCGACCTCGTCCACCCCGAGGACATAGGCACCCTGCTGCGCACCTCCGCCGAGGGCGGCCGGGCCGAGTTGCGCCTGGGCCGCCGCGACGGGACGTACCTGTGGGTATCACTGCGCAACAGTGTGGTCGCGGAGGCCGACGACGGCCCCCGCTTCCTGCTTACTCACATCGAGGACATCGAGGAGAGCAAGCACCGTGAGCTCGCTCTCGCCCACCGTGCCTCGCACGACGCTCTTACCGGCCTGCTGAACTCCACCGAGCTGCACGCCCGTATCGACGCTCGGCTCTGCGCGCTCCAGGAACACGGGTCCGACGCCGCCGCGGAGGGGGACGACGATCTTTACCTCCGCCACACCGACCAGGCCGCGCCCTCCCACACCCACGTATGGGCCCCCGTGGGCGACGACAACACCCATGGCCTGGCGGTGGTGTTCTTCGCCCTCCGCGACTTCAAGGCGATCAACACCCGTTTCGGGCACGACGCGGGGGACGGCGTCCTCGTCGAGGTCGCCCGGCGGCTCAGTCAGGCCATACGCGACGGCGACACGATTGCCCGGTACGGCGGTGACGAATTCGTCCTTCTCGCACGCGACTTCAGCCCCACTGACGCGCACACCGCCGCAGTGCGGATGCAGTCCCGGATCCACCTGCCGATCTTCGTGGGCGACCAGGCCGTGCGCATGCACGCAGGTGTCGGTATCGCATGGGCCCAGTGCGGGACGGTCCCTGGTGACACCTTGCGGGCGGCCCGCAGGTTCGCGTCGTGAGTACAGGTTTCCAAGGACCGGTGCGCCGAACAGGAACGGCGTTGTACAGCGTGCCGGGCGTCGGAGTGGTGGCGAAACGAACCTTGACCAGACATAGGCGGTCAACGAAACAGGCGACGACGGACGGTGTGTCGAAGCGGGGATCGCTTGGTGGTACGGCCGGTGCGCAAATAGGCGCGGTGGACGGCACGGGTGTCGAGTGAATTTGGATGGGTGTACGGCTGTCGGTCGGCTGAGGCAGACGAAGGTGGCCGTCAACGCCTGGCCGGCCTGGCCCATGGTGTCGTCGGCGGGATACCCGGTGTAAGACCGGAGCACCTGCTCCAGTTCGCCGTAGCGACGGTCATGATCGATAGGGCTCAGAGGTATGGCGGGCCCTCTGCAAATAGACGGGGAAGGTCGCGTGGACGGTGAAACCGTGCGGGCGCGCGGGGGTCCCGTCAGAGGGTGATCCGGGCTGCGCGTACGTCGACGGGGTCGCGCCCCGCGAGCATCATGACCTGCGGTGGAACGCGTCCCACCGGCTCGCTACGAGTGGACCAGGACGCCCCGATGGCCAGGCGTGACCGCGTGGACCGGGTCAGCCGGCGATGGATGACGTGCTCGTTGGCATTTCCGATCTGTTGGGCGGCCCACTGGGCGATCTCGTGGTCAGAGCGGGTGCGCGAGCCGGATCCCTTCAGTCTTCCCAGAACGCCCAGAAGACGCCGATTTCCGTATCGGATACGGCGACGAGCCCACAGTCGGTGATGCAGACGGAAAGGCAGTCCCACTCCGTGTCGGGGTTCAGGAGGTCGGCGTCGGGGTTCCTGCGGGCGTCGGCCGCGTTCGTGAAGAAGCGGCTGCCGACGTCGAACCGTGACAAGATCGTCCGGGAACTCATGAGCAGCGTCTCCTTCCGCTGTTCGAAGTCGGGGATGTTGAAGGCCTGGTAGAGCTCGCCTTGCAGTGCGACCAGGAGCCGACCAGCAGATTCCATTCCGATTTCGTGCAGTGATTTCCCGGTCTCCTCGGGACTCCACGGAAGGAACGGTGAGTTCGTGCCGCTGCGGTTCTCGCCGACGCCGGGCGCGTAGTTGAGCGAAGCCCAGCGTCGTGGGTCGGAGGCCTTGAGGGCCATGACCGTGGTCACATCACGGCGCCAGTCGTCGTGGCACCTGGGGCCCACCTGAGCGAAGGTCCAGCCGCCACCGAACAGATCGAGCAGGGCCGCATTCCAGGAGTCGGCGTCGACGGCGGGTTCCTGCTCGGGCACAGCGCTCCTGTTCATGCGCGGGGGAGAGTGCCGCAGGGCATCATGCGCAGGTCCGGCCTCGTGCCGTGACCCGTCGGTACGTCGGGCAACCCCATGGCGAATCTCCCCGTCCCGCTCAATGGCATCGGGCGACCGCCGACATCCATCCGGCAGATGATCTTATGGAACGACCCATGGGGTACGGTTCGAGGCCCTCCGGGGACAGCCGGGAAAAATCTTCCGCGACCCGCGCAACCCTCCCCGCACCTTGTGGGTCGTACTCGGCGTCAGGACTTCTGGGAGGGGACCCGGGGGGGACTTTGAGGGGTTCTGACGGGGAGGGACGAGGGGGCCCGGTCGACGGACCGGGCCCCCTCGAAGTGCGTGCGCGAAGCGTGTACGCGTCCCGCACCGGGCGTTGCTAGAAGAACACCCCGCAGCGCAGCAGCACGTTCGCGTACGGCCGTGCCTCACCGGTGCGCACGACGAGCCGCGCGCCCGCGCTCAGTTCCTTGAGCCGCTCGTGCGGGACCAGACCGAGGCCGGGGAAGCGGTCCGCCAGCAGTCCGGCCGCCGCCGGATTGGCCTCCCGCACCTCGGACGCGGCCGTGGCGCCCTCGACGACCAGCTCCTCCAGCAGCCCCTCCAGCACCTCCGCGAACGACGGCACCCCCGCGCGGAACGCCAGGTCCACCACGCGCGGCCCGTCGGGGATCGGCATCCCGGCGTCGCACACCAGCACCCCATCGCCGTGCCCGAGCTCGGCCAGGGCGCCGGCGAGGTGCCGGTTCAGGATTCCGTGCTTCTTCACCGGGCCTCGCCTTCCGAACCCGTCCCGGACACGCCGTCCGACCTCCGGCCGGGGGCCCGGGAGGTGTCCCCCGGACCGGCACAGCACAGCGCCGCGACCTCCTCCGCCGTCGGGAAGGACACCTGCGCGCCCTCCTTGGTGACCGTCGCCGCCCCCACCCGGGCCGCGTACGCCGCCGCCCCGGCGAGCGGCTCGCCCGCGCCCAGCCGCCAGGCCAGCGCGGCGGTGAACGCGTCACCCGCCCCGGTGGTGTCCACGGCGCGCACCGCGACGGACGCGACGCGGTGGACGCCCTCCGCGGAGGCCACCAGCGCGCCCTCGCCGCCCAGCGTCACCACCACCGAACGCGGGCCCTTCGCCAGCAGCAGCCGCGCCCAGTGCTCAGGCCCGTCGCCCACCCCGGCGGCGTCGCCCAGGATCACCTTCGCCTCGTGCTCGTTGACGATCAGCGGGTCGCAGGCCGCCAGCACCTCCGCCGGAAGCGGCCGCGGCGGGGACGGGTTCAGCACGAACCGGCTGCCCGGCGCCAGACTCCGCACCACCTCCACCACCGTCTCCAGCGGGATCTCCAGCTGCGCGGAGACCACCCGGGAGGCGTGGAACAGGCTCCCGGCCGCCCGCACGTCCGCCGGCGTCAGCCGGCCGTTGGCGCCCGGGGAGACGACGATGCTGTTGTCCCCCGACGGGTCCACCGTGATCAGCGCGATCCCGGTGGGCGCCCCGCCCACCAGCACGCCCACCGTGTCCACCCCGGCCGCCCGCTGCGAGTCCAGCAGCAGCCGTCCGTGCCCGTCGTCGCCGACGCGCGCCAGCAGGGCCGTACGGGCGCCGAGCCGGGCGGCCGCGACCGCCTGGTTCGCGCCCTTGCCGCCCGGGTGGACGGCGAGGTCGGAGCCGAGCACCGTCTCCCCGGCGCCGGGCCGGCGCTCGACCCCGATCACCAGGTCAGCGTTGGCCGATCCGACGACCAGGAGGTCGTAGTCGTACATGTGTTGCTCCCCGCTCTCGACGTCAGCCCTCGAAGCCGGCCACGTTCTCCTGGGTGACGACCTTCACCGGCACCTTCACCATGTTCTCCACCTTCTTCTCCTCGGCGGCCCGCAACGCGTTCCGTACCGCGATCCTGCCGAGCTCCGACGGCTGCTGCGCGACGGACGCGTACAACGTGCCGGCCTCGACCGCCTTCAGCCCGTCCGGCGTGCCGTCGAAGCCGACGACCTGGACCGACTTCCCGGCCTTGGACCCGAGCGCCTTGATCGCGCCGAGCGCCATCTCGTCGTTCTCCGCGAAGACACCGTCGATGTCGGGGTGCGCCTGGAGCAGGTTCGTCATCACGTCCAGGCCCTTGGTGCGGTCGAAGTCCGCGGGCTGCTCGGCGACGACCTTGATGCCCGGGTAGTCCTTCAGGCCCTCGGCGAAGCCCGCGCCGCGCTCGCGGCTGGCGGAGGTGCCGGCCTGCCCCTGCAGGATGACGATGGTGCCCTTGCCGCCGAGCTTCTCGGCGAGCGCCTTCGCGCCCAGCGCACCACCCTCGACGTTGTCGGAGGCGACCAGCGCGGCCGTGTCCGCCTCGTTGACCCCGCGGTCCACGGCGACGACCGGGATGCCGGCCTTGTCGGCGCCGCGCACCGCGGGACCGGCCGCGTCGGAGTCCACCGGGTTGACGACGACCGCGGAGAGCGAGCCGCTGGTGAAGTTCTGCAGCTGGTTGGCCTGCTGGGAGGCGTCGTTCTGCGCGTCCGTGACCGTCAGGTCGACGCCCAGCTTCTTCGCCTCCTCCTCGGCCCCGGCGCGGATCTGCACGAAGAACGGGTTGTTGAGCGTCGACAGCGACAGGCCGATCCTCTGCGTCTTCCCGGCCTGGGACCCGTTGTGCAGCAGCGAGGTAGCGCCGACCACCGCGACGGCGACGACGGCCGCGATGACGTACGTCAGTGCCTGCCTGCCCCGGCTGCCGTTCCCGGACGCCCCGGCCGCCGGGACGGTCGCGCCCGCCTTGCGCCGCAGCGTGTCGAAGAGGACGGCCAGTGCGATGACCACACCGATGACGACCTGCTGCCAGAACGCGGACACGGACAGCAGGTTGAGCCCGTTGCGCAGCACCGCGAGGATCAGCGCGCCGATCAGCGTGCCGGACGCCTTGCCGGTGCCGCCCGCGAGGGAGGCGCCGCCGATGACGACGGCGGCGATCGCGTCCAGCTCGTAGCCCTGCGCGGCCTGCGGCTGCGCGGAGGACAGCCGGGAGGCGAGCACGATGCCCGCGGCGGCGGCGAACAGACCCGAGAACGCGTAGATGGCGAGCTTCTGCCGCTTCACCCGCAGGCCGGAGAGGCGCGCGGCCTCCTCGTTGCCGCCGATGGCGTACATGGAGCGGCCGATGTACGTCCGGCCGAGCACGAAGGCGGTCAGCAGCCCCATCACGATCATCACGAGCACCGGCACCGGCAGCCAGCCGCCCAGCGTGTCACCCAGGTGGGAGACCGAGTCCGGGAAGGCGATCGGCGAGCCCTGCGAGATGACGAGCGACAGACCGCGCCCCACCGACAGCATGGCCAGCGTCGCGATGAACGGCGGCAGCTTCCCGTACGAGATGAGGAAACCGTTCACCAGACCGCACGCGATGCCCGTCGCGACGGCGAGGAGGACGGCGAGGACGACCGGTATCCCGGCCTCGGTCGCGCTCCACGCCAGCACGGTGGCCGACAGCGCGGCGACCGAGCCGACCGACAGGTCGATGCCCGCCGAGACGATGACGAAGGTGACGCCGAAGGCGAGGATCGCGGTGACGGCGGCCTGGACGCCGACGTTGAGGAGGTTGTCGGCGGTCAGGAAGTCCCCGGACAGCGCCGACATGGCGATCACGAGGACGATCAGCGCGGTCAGCGCGCCGTTGTCGAGCAGCAGGCGGCGCAGGCCGGCCGTGGCGCCGCCCTGCGCGCCCGGCTTGCCCTTGAGCGTGTCAGTGGCCACGGGAGGCCTCCGTTCCGTTGGTGTGAGTGCTGACGGCGAGGGCCATCACGGCGTCCTGCGTGGCCTCGTCGGCGGGGAGTTCTCCCGCGACGCGCCCCTGTGCCATGACGACCACCCGGTCGCTCATGCCGAGCACCTCGGGCAGATCGCTGGAGATCATGAGCACGGCGGCACCCGCGGCCGTCAGTTCGTTGATGAGCTGGTAGATCTCGACCTTGGCGCCGACGTCGATGCCGCGCGTCGGCTCGTCGAGGATGAGCACCTTGGTGTTCGCCAGCAGCCACTTGCCGATGACGACCTTCTGCTGGTTGCCGCCGGAGAGCGTGCGCACGTGCTGGCCGAGCCCGGCCATCCGCACGCCGAGCTGCCCGGCGATCCGCTCAGCCGACTCGTGCTGCCCCTTGAGGTCGACGAGCCCCGCGCGGGAGACGGACCGGAGGGTGACCAGGCCGAGGTTCTCCTCGACGGAGGCGTCGAGCACCAGCCCCTGCCCCTTGCGGTCCTCGGGCACCAGCCCGATGCCGGCCGCCATGGCGGCGTTCACGTCGTGGCGGCGGAGCCGCACGCCGTCGACGTGCACGGCCCCGGCGTCGTACGGATCGGCCCCGAACACCGCCCGGACCACCTCCGTCCGCCCGGCCCCGACGAGCCCCGCGATGCCGACCACCTCACCGGCCCGCACCTCGAAGCTCACGTCGTGGAAGACGCCGTCCCGGGTGAGCCCCTCCACCTCGAGCAGCGCGTCACCGGCCTCGGCGCGCTCGCGCGGGTACTGCTGCTCGATCGACCGCCCGACCATGAGCCGGACGAGCTCGTCCTCGGGCGTGGTGGCGGGCACCTGTCCGACGCTCCTGCCGTCCCGGATGACGGTGACCCGGTCGCCGAGGGCGGCGATCTCCTCCAGGTGGTGGGTGATGAACACGATCCCGACGCCGTCCTCGCGCAGCCGCCGCACGATCGCGAACAGCTTCTCGACCTCCTCGGAGGTCAGCACGGCGGTCGGCTCGTCCATGATGAGCACGCGCGCGTCGAGGCTGAGCGCCTTGGCGATCTCGACCATCTGGAGGCGCGCGATACCGAGTTCACGCACGCGGGCACGGGGCGAGACGTCGACGCCGACCCGCTCGAGCAGCACCTCGGCGTCCGCGTCCATCTTCTTCCGGTCGATCATCCCGAACCGGCGCGGTTGCCGTCCGAGGAAGATGTTCTCGGCGACCGTCAGATCGGGAACCAGGTTGAACTCCTGGTAGATGGTGGCGATCCCGAGCCGCTCGGAGTCCTGCGCACCGTGGATGCGCACCTCCTCGCCGCCGACCGTGATCCGGCCGGTGTCGGGCGTGTAGGCGCCGGAGAGCATCTTGATCAGCGTGCTCTTGCCCGCGCCGTTCTCACCGAGGAGCACGTGCACCTCGCCCCGGCGCAGGTCGAAGTCGACGCTGTCGAGGGCGACCACGCCCGGGAAGGTCTTGCGGATGCCCTCGATGCGCAGCAACTCGTCCGGGTTGCTCACGGCGTACTCCTTCGTACGGGGGACGGGGACTGTGGGGGTGTGGACCGTGGGGACGGGGACTGTGGGGGTGCGGCCCGTGGGGACGGGGACTGTGGGGGTGCGGCCCGTGGGGGTGCCGGCTCACCGCACGAGCGGCGTACGACGAGCCGGGCGGGAAGGGTCACGGACTCGCCGGGCCCGCCCTCGATGCGGTCGACCAGCGCGCGCACGGCGGCCCGCCCCAGCGCGCCCGTGGGCTGGGCGATCGCGGTGACCGGCGGGTCGGTGTGCACGAACCAGCGGATGTCGTCGAACGCGGCCAGCGCGATGTCGTCGGGCACCCGCAGCCCCCGCGCGCGTACGGCGTCCAGCGCGCCGAGCGCCATCAGGTTGTCGGCGGCGAACACGACCTCGGGCGGCTCGGCCAGGTCGAGGAAGCCCTCGGTGACCCGGCGTCCGCTGTCGGCCTGGAAGTCGCCCTGGCCTATGTAGGCGTCGGGGAGCTCCAGCCCGTGCTCGCGCAGCGCCGCGCGGAAGGCGTCCACGCGTTCCCGGCCGGTGGTGGTCGCCGCCGGACCCGCGATGATCGCGAGCCTCCGGTGCCCGAGCCGGTGCAGGTGCGCCACGAGGTCCCGGACCGCAGCCCGCCCGTCCGACCTGACGACGGGCACGTCCACGCCGGGGATCCACCGGTCGACGAACACCATGGGCGTCCCCGTGCGGGCGGCGTCCAGCATGCGCGGCGAACCGCCGTCGGTGGGGGAGACGAGCAGCCCGTCGATGCGCCGGTCCAGCAGGGTGGTGACGTGGTGGTCCTGCAGCTCGGGCCGCTCGTCGGCGTTGCCGATGATCACGCTGTAGCCGAGTGCGCGGGCCTCCTCCTCGACGGAGCGGGCCAGCTCGGTGAAGTACGGGTTCATCACGTCGCTGATGACCAGCCCGAGGGTGCGGGTCTGGTCGGTGCGCAGCGACCGGGCGACGGCGTTCGGACGGTAGCCCAGCCGCTCGACGGCGGCCGTCACACGCCTGCGGGCGTCCTCGCTGACCGACGGATGGTCGTTCAGCACCCGCGACACCGTGGCGACGGACAGCCCCGCCTCGGCGGCGACGTCCTTGATGCTCGCCATCGCCGTTCCACCTCCTCGTGGAATCGATTACACGAGGGATTGGAATCGATTACACGGGATGGGGGCAAGGGGGGTGGGGGTGGCCGATATCCAATCGTGACCGGGAGGAGGGCGGGCCGGGGGCCGGGTGCCGCTGAGGGCGTCGGAGGTGCGGCCCGACGAACACACCTCCGACGCCCTGAATCCGCGACGGGCCTCAGCTCACCGAAGAGGATGCCGTCGGGGCGCCGTCCGCAGCGGCGGACGGCGTCGTACCCGCCAACCGCTGCTGCAGAAGCACATGGCTGAATTCATAGTGCGCCCCCGACTGCCGCAGCACCCCCCGCCGATGAGCCTCCGCGAGAAAGCCCATGAGCCGCCACGGTGCCCGCCCGGTCACCGCCAGCCAGATCCGGGCCGCGCCCAGCCGCCCCCACGCACTCAACGCGAGGGCGTTGGTACCCACCTGGACCCACACCTCGGTGTGCATGGTGCCCAGCGTGCTGCCACGTCCCGTCACCGAGATCAGCAGCAGACAGACGCCGCCCGCGAGGAACGCGGCGACGGCACTGCGCGTGAGCGTGGCGGCACGGTCCGCGTACAGGGTGCTGCGCGGGCCGGCGGCACGGATCGTGTCGGAGGGGGTGTTCAGGGCACGGTAGACGCCGGAGGCGCAGCCTCCGATGAGGCCGACGAGCAGGCCGAAGCCGGCGAAGGGGATCACGGCCTCCAGCACGACGGTCCCGGCGGACCGGTGCACGAGCCACACCTCGGCGTCGTGCGGCAGGGCCACGACCAGATTGTGGGCGTCGACGGGCTTTCCGTCCCAGAAGGTCACCCATTGCCCGTCCCGCTGCTGGAGACGCACGCGCCTCTCGGACGTGCCGATGACGCGGTCGTATGAGATGCGCGCGTCCTCGTACACGACGAACGGATCGGCGAGAGCGGTACGGCTCACCAGCACGATCGTCCGCGGTCTCGTCGAGCGGACGGAGCGGTTGCCGTCGGTCTCCTCCAGCCGCCAGCCCTGGATCACGGTGCCACCCGGCACCGGGTCCGCCGAGCGGACCTCGTACGCGGCGAAGGCACCGGCGATGACACCGACCACGGCCCCGGCGCAGACAGCGATGAGGGTGCAGGCGGCGAAGCCGCGCAACAGTCCGTCGCGGAAGGCGCGCAGGACGGTGGCGGGGCTGGTGTACGGTCCGGCGGCCCGTTCGCCGCGCAACGCTCCCGCCAGGAAGAACAGCAGGCCGGCCACGGCACAGGTGACGGCCGCGACCTCCGCCCCGAAGTAGCCGTGGACGGCGAGGCCGGCGAAGACGAGCACGCCGCCCAGGGCCCGCACCGTCCGTGGCCCGTCCGGGCTGCCCGCCCACGGCAGACCCAGCGGGAGCGGGCGCCGGGCGAGACCGCCGACGGCGAACATCATCGACAGGACCAGGCCGAAACAGCATCCGTTGAGGAACCAGGCGGGCCTCGGGGTGAGCACGGCGCCGAGCCGCGAGCTGGCCAGCGGCGGTACGAGCAGCCCCATGGCCACCGCGACGACCGAGGCGGCGGCGGTCATCGTCAGCGCCATGCGCGCCAACTGCCGTGGCCCCTGAGGTGCCGATGCGGTGGCGGGCAGGAGCCGGGTGAGGCCGAAGCACAGGCCCAGCAGGATGCCCGCGAAGTTGACCACGCCCGACAGCGCGGTGTCCCAGTTGGCGACCACGCCGCCGCCGTGGCGGGCGAGCGGGACCAGCAGCGTGGCGGTGGCGAGTACGGCCAGCAGCGCCGGGCCGAGCACGCGCGGCACCGGAGGCATCGCGGCGGGCAGCTCCCACCAGGCCAGCCGCCAGGCACCGGGGCCGTGGCACGGCAGTTCGCGGGCCAGCGTGCGCAGCCAGCGGTGCGCGGCCTCCGGGTGCCAGCGGCTCGTCCGGTCCGCGAAGGCCGCCGGGACGAAGGCGTCCAGCAGGTGCTTCTCGATGGTCCCCGCGTCGGGGAAGCGGATGACGTCGTTGAGTTCGGACGGGTCGCGCGAGGTGTCCCCGTACACCGTGCGGGCGAGCGCCACCATGAGCGGTGACCTCAGTACCGAGTGGAGCGGAGGGGTGGCGTGCGCGAGGACGTCCGTCCAGACCGTGGCGCTCCGGCGGCCGTCCGGGTGGACCCGGCCGTCGGGACGGGCCGTGTTCTCCAGGTAGTCGTGTGCCGTGGCGCGGTCCAGCGGTTGCAGCTCCACGACCTCGGCGGCTGTCAGTACGTCGCCGGTGTCGTGCACGGCGGTGGACCAGACGGCGGTACGGCAGGTGAGCAGGACGGGCAGGCTCTCGTCGAGCTCACTGTTCAGGCGCCGCAACGCCTCCGCGTGCGCCTGCGCGGGGATTTCGTCGAAGCCGTCGAGCACGGCCAGGACGAGACCGGCGTCCAGCAGCTCCCGGGCCAGCGTGCGCTCCCCCCGGACGGCGGCCAGCGGACGGTACTCCGTGGCCAGCCGCTCCGCCAGCCATGCGCGCAGGCCGATGGCGTCGGGGTCCCAGCCCGCCAGGGCGAAGAGCACCGGAACCGGACCGCCGGGACGGCGTTCGGCGAGTGCGTCGAGGACGAAGCGCACGGCGAGGACGCTCTTGCCCGCGCCCGGCTCGCCCAGCACGACCAGTCGGCCGGAGGGCAGTTCCCGGAACGTCTCGACGATCCGGTCGAGCCGCTGGTCGCCGTCGCGGGGTGCGGGCAGCGGCCGGAGGCGGCGGACGTTGTGGCGGTGGTCGGCGAGCGGCGGGCCGACACGGGTCCAGCGGACGTTCAGCGGCGCGGGGTCCTGGAGGCGGCGGCGCCCGGCCTCCGGATTCCACTGCTCCCGTACCGCCTCGGCGAGCTCGTCCGTGGCGCGCTGCCGCCGGTCGGGTCCGGGCGCGGTGTCCCCCGGCTCGCGCAGCAGGTCGGCCGCGAAGGCGCAGGCCGAGATCAACGCCGAGATCGCCGAGATCCACATCGACGTCCGGTCGGGCCCCGCGTCCCTGCCCGCCAGGACGACGGTCAACGCGATCAACGCCGCGGCGATCACCCCCAGCCCCACGCGCCGCTGTACCCGCGCGTCCCGCAACGCCGCCCACATCCGCCGACCCCCGTCGTACCCGCGTCTCGTTCTTCGGCCGTCGTCGGATGAACGAGCCGCGGGGCGGCGGCGTACCGGTGCGTCCGGCGGCACACGGGGGCGCGACGGGGGACACCGGCGCACGGACCGTCCACGGCCGAGAGCCCCCTCCGGGCCGCCTCCCGCCGGTGGTCGGCGCGCGGCCCGCCCCCGGTGTCAGTGGTCGCTGACAGTATGACGACCATGAGCCGGATCATCTCGTACAGCACCGCCGACAAGGCCGACGTCCTGGCCTTCCTGGGAGCCGCGGACAACCTGACGACCGATCAGGTGCGGCGTCTCGACATCATGCGCGAGAAGGCGCGGGAGAGCCAGCGGGAACTGGAGCGTCAGGGCATCGACCTGGGCCTGACCGTCCCCGACGCGCTGGAACACCTCGTGGCCGGTCACGCGAGCTCCGAAGCCGAGTACGCGGCAGGCGCCTACTACCGCGCGCTCCAGCACATCATCGACCGCAACGCCTCCGACCCCGCCGACCTCGGTGTCTACTCCAAGCCCTCCACCTTCTTCGGCCTGCTCGACGAAGAACTGCGCCGCCTGGGTGTGAGCGCCGATCTGCTGCTGCACGACCGTCTGTTCTCCGGGCCGCCCGAGGAGATCCCCTTCCCCATCCCGTTTCCCGTGGACGGGCCGCACATAGGCATGTTCCCGCTGGCCAGGGCCAAGCCGGCCGCCGACGCCTACCGCGCGGTGCTGGACCGGGTGGACGAGGACTTCCGGTACGACCTCCGGGAGCTGGCCGAGAAGCTCGAGTTCGAGCACACGGAATGGGAGTACTCGACGAAGAACCTCGACTGGTACACCCAGGACACGATCTTCTTCTCCATCACGGGCTGAGCGGCGGCGGCCGCCTTCCGGTCGAAAAGGGTGAGCATCCGGCGGGCGAATGCAACGTGTCCACTCCGATGAGCGGAACGTGGACACCGCGGACCGAGATGCTCCCGCTTCTCAGGAGAGTGTGAGCAACCTCCGGGCGGCCGAGCGGAGTTCCTCGTCCTTGTGGCCCAAGGCCCCCGCCCGAGCCACCCTCGCCTTCCCGCCGGAGGCCTTCGCCCCCTTCCTCGAAGACCTCGAGTCACAGCCGCGCCGTCAACCGTCCCTGCCGTACCTGCGGAACTCCGACGTCTCCACCGTCCACGGCCCGAACGGCACCGAGTCGCCGAAGATATACGGCTCCTTGCTGCTGTAGCGGCCCTTGCACGGCTCGGAGTGCACCTCGATCGTGCCGGTGCGCGGGTCGACGATCATGTAGTGCGGGATGCCCATGGCCGGATAGTCGGCCAACTTGTCGTCGTAGTCGTTGCCCGGGTTGGACGGCGAGACGATCTCGACAGCAGCCAGCACCTGCGTCGCGTCGACGGCCAGGCCCTCTTCGTCGAGGGTGGCCTCGGGGATCACGACGGCATCGGGTCGGCGCATGCGCCCGATGGCCGGGTGCTCGATCTCGGGTCCGTTCGCGCAGATGTGACCGGGGTGGGTGCGGGGCAGTTGCGCGTCCAACTGCTTGCAGATGCGGCGGACGGTCCCCTCGTGGCGCTTCGACGGGCACATCATCGCCAGTATCGGACCGGACGGTCCGATCTCGACGCTCCACGACCCCTCGAGCTGCTCCGAGTAGGCCCCGAGCTCTGCGGCGATGGCGCGCATCCTGGCGTAGTCCATGAGCCCAGAGTACTGAGGGGGCGACTCTCCGGCCGCCCTGTCAGTCCCCGCCGGTACCGTCGGATCATGTCCAACCAGTCCGCAGCCGCCGCCCCCGGTGAACGCCGGCTCGCCACCCTCGAAGGCGTGCTGGAGCGCATCACGTACGCCAACGAGGAGAACGGCTACACGGTCGCCCGCGTCGACACCGGCAGGGGCGCCGGTGACCTGCTGACCGTCGTCGGCGCGCTGCTCGGCGCGCAGGTGGGGGAGTCCCTGCGGATGGAGGGGCGCTGGGGGTCGCACCCCCAGTACGGGAAGCAGTTCCACGTCGAGAACTACACGACCGTGCTGCCGGCCACCGTCCAGGGCATCCGCCGCTACCTCGGCTCCGGCCTGGTCAAGGGCATCGGCCCGGTCTTCGCCGACCGCATCACACAGCACTTCGGCATCGACACCCTCACCATCATCGAGGAGGAGCCGAAGCGCCTCATCGAGGTCCCCGGTCTCGGTCCCAAGCGGACCAAGAAGATCGCCGACGCCTGGGAGGAGCAGAAGGCGATCAAGGAGGTCATGCTCTTCCTCCAGACCGTCGAGGTCTCCACCTCCATCGCCGTGCGCATCTACAAGAAGTACGGCGACGCCTCGATCTCCGTCGTGAAGAACCAGCCGTACCGGCTGGCCGCCGACGTCTGGGGCATCGGCTTCCTCACCGCCGACAAGATCGCCCAGTCCGTCGGCATCCCGCACGACAGCCCGGACCGGGTGAAGGCCGGCCTGCAGTACGCCCTGTCGCAGGCCACCGACCAGGGGCACTGCTACCTCCCCGAGGAGAAGCTGATCGCCGACGCGGTGAAGCTGCTCCAGGTGGACACCGGCCTCGTCATCGAGTGCCTGGCCGAGCTCGCCGCCGAGCCGGAGGAGGGCGAAGACCCCGGAGTCGTACGGGAGAAGGTCCCCGACCCGCAGGGCGGCGACCCCGTCACCGCCGTCTACCTGGTCCCCTTCCACCGTGCCGAGCTGGCCCTGTCCGCCCAGTTGCAGCGCCTGCTCCGCACCGACGAGGACCGGATGCCGGCCTTCCGGGACGTGGCCTGGGACAAGGCGCTCGGCTGGCTGAAGGGCCGTACCGGCACCGACCTCGCCCCCGAGCAGGAGGCGGCCGTCAAGCTGGCGCTGAGCGAGAAGGTCGCCGTCCTCACCGGCGGTCCCGGCTGCGGCAAGTCCTTCACCGTCCGGTCGATCGTGGAGCTGGCCCGCGCCAAGAAGGCCAAGGTGGTCCTCGCCGCCCCGACCGGCCGCGCCGCCAAGCGGCTCGCCGAGCTGACCGGGGCCGAGGCCTCCACCGTCCACCGCCTCCTCGAGCTCAAGCCCGGCGGTGACGCCGCCTACGACCGGGACCGCCCGCTCGACGCCGACCTGGTGGTGGTCGACGAGGCGTCCATGCTGGACCTCCTCCTCGCGAACAAGCTGGTCAAGGCGGTGCCCCCGGGCGCCCACCTGCTCTTCGTCGGCGACGTGGACCAGCTGCCCAGCGTCGGCGCGGGGGAGGTCCTGCGCGACCTCCTGGCCGACGACAGCCCCGTCCCCGCCGTGCGGCTCACCCGTGTCTTCCGTCAGGCCCAGCAGTCCGGCGTGGTGACCAACGCCCACCGGATCAACGCCGGGCAGCACCCCGTCACCGACGGCATGAAGGACTTCTTCCTCTTCGTCGAGGACGACACCGAGGAGGCGGGCCGGCTCACCGTGGACGTCGCGGCCCGGCGCATCCCGGCGAAGTTCGGGCTGGACCCGCGCCGGGACGTGCAGGTCCTCGCCCCCATGCACCGCGGCCCGGCCGGCGCGGGCACGCTCAACGGGCTGCTCCAGCAGGCCATCACCCCCGGCCGCCCCGACCTCGCCGAGAAGCGGTTCGGCGGCCGGGTCTTCCGCGTCGGCGACAAGGTCACCCAGATCCGCAACAATTACGAGAAGGGGGAGAACGGCGTCTTCAACGGCACCGTGGGCGTGGTCACCGCCCTCGACCCGGTCGACCAGCGCCTGACGGTGCTGACCGACGAGGACGAGGAGGTGCCGTACGACTTCGACGAGTTGGACGAGCTGGCGCACGCCTACGCCGTGACCATCCACCGTTCCCAGGGCAGCGAGTACCCGGCGGTCGTCATCCCGGTGACCACGGGCGCCTGGATGATGCTCCAGCGCAACCTGCTGTACACGGCGGTCACCCGGGCCAAGCGGCTGGTCGTCCTCGTCGGCTCCCGCAAGGCGATCGGGCAGGCGGTGCGCACGGTCTCGGCGGGCCGCCGGTGCACGGCGCTGGACTTCCGTCTCGCCGGTTCCCGCCTCTCGGCCTCCGCGTCAACCCTGTGAGCGGTCCGTCACCAAAAAATGATCGATCAAATGAGTCACGAAGGTCACAGAGCCCTTCCGGTCAGGGGACACAGGGGGCAGGATGGGCAAGTTGACGGCACTCAGTGCCGCCGATAGGCCCGATGGTCGACCCCGAGTGCACTCTCCTGCGCCGAGTGGGGGATGGTGGAGACAGTCAGGGCACCTCGAAGATGAGGCACTAGGTCGGTGAGGGAAGACGTGAGCGACAACTCTGTAGTACTGCGGTACGACGGCAGCGAGTACACCTACCCGGTGATCGACAGCACCGTCGGCGACAAGGGCTTCGACATCGGGAAGCTCCGCGCGCAGACCGGTCTGGTGACACTGGACAGCGGCTACGGCAACACCGCCGCCTATAAATCCGGGGTGACCTACCTGGACGGCGAGGCCGGCATCCTCCGGTACCGCGGCTACCCGATCGAGCAGCTGGCCGAGCGCTCCACCTTCCTGGAGGTCGCCTACCTGCTGATCAACGGCGAGCTGCCGACCGTCGACCAGCTGGCCGCGTTCAAGGGTGAGATCACGCAGCACACCCTGCTGCACGAGGACGTCAAGAACTTCTACAAGGGCTTCCCGCGCGACGCCCACCCGATGGCCATGCTGTCGTCGGTCGTCTCCGCGCTGTCGACGTTCTACCAGGACAGCCACAACCCGTTCGACGAGCAGCAGCGCAACCTCTCCACCATCCGCCTGCTGGCCAAGCTCCCGACGATCGCGGCGTACGCGTACAAGAAGTCGGTCGGCCACCCGTTCGTCTACCCGCGCAACGACCTCGGCTACGTCGAGAACTTCCTGCGCATGACGTTCTCGGTCCCGGCGCAGGAGTACGAGCTCGACCCGACGGTCGTCGCCGCCCTGGACAAGCTGCTGATCCTGCACGCGGACCACGAGCAGAACTGTTCGACCTCCACGGTCCGCCTGGTCGGCTCCTCGCAGGCGAACATGTTCGCCTCGATCTCCGCCGGCATCAACGCGCTGTGGGGCCCGCTGCACGGCGGCGCCAACCAGTCGGTGCTGGAGATGCTGGAGGGCATCCGCGACGCCGGCGGCGACGTCGACTCCTTCATCCGCAAGGTGAAGAACAAGGAGGACGGCGTCCGCCTGATGGGCTTCGGCCACCGGGTCTACAAGAACTTCGACCCCCGCGCCAAGATCATCAAGGCCGCCGCGCACGATGTGCTGTCCGCCCTCGGCAAGTCCGACGAGCTGCTGGACATCGCGCTGAAGCTGGAGGAGCACGCGCTCTCCGACGACTACTTCGTCTCGCGCAGCCTCTACCCGAACGTCGACTTCTACACCGGCCTGATCTACCGGGCCATGGGCTTCCCGACCGAGATGTTCACGGTCCTGTTCGCCCTCGGCCGCCTTCCGGGCTGGATCGCCCAGTGGCACGAGATGATCAAGGAGCCGGGTTCCCGCATCGGCCGCCCGCGCCAGATCTACACGGGCGTCGTCGAGCGCGACTTCGTCCCGGTCGAGGAGCGCTGACCGCCGCTTCGAGCCGCGACGCGCCGGGCCCCGTACACGCTGGTCGTGTGCGGGGCCCGTCCCGTACGGGCTTCGGGAACCCGCACGGGCTTCGGTGATACGGATACGGAAAAGGCGCCCCGGCCGACGGTCCCCCCACGGGCCGCCGAGCCGGGGCGCCTTCCCATGTCCCGGTGCGGATTCCCCCCACGGGATCCGGCCGGGCGTCTGTGAGGACAGCGCCTGAATCGCTGTGCGAGCGCGGACGGACCTGAACCCGCCGCACTCGTCGAGGTGCGGTCTGCCGGGACAGCGCACGTGTCGGGAGGGCCGCTCAAAGCTCCCCGCTGGTACGTGCCCCGGCAACGCAATCTCCGGAGAAAGTCCCCCAAGACATTCCCCAGATGTCAGACGGCGCCCCCCAAGACGCTGCCTGACATCGCCAACTTAGACCTTCGAACCCCTTCGATGGTTACGTTCAGATCACTGTGATCCGCGTCTCTTGCATATCCCTCAAGGGTGCGCAAGAGCCCGCAAACCGCTCACGGGACTCAAGCGTAAGGATGATGCGCGAGCCTTGTGAAGAGCTTATGTGAGGGTCGTACCGGACGACAGGGGTACACCCCAACTTGAGATCTCAATGAAACGCCCGCAGGCGCAGGCTGTTCGTCACCACGAAGACCGAGGAGAACGCCATCGCCGCACCGGCGATCATCGGGTTCAGCAGCCCGGCCGCGGCCAGCGGCAGCGCGGCCACGTTGTAGCCGAAGGCCCACACCAGATTGCCCTTGATCGTGCCGAGCGTCCTGCGGGACAGCCGTATCGCGTCCGCCGCCACCCGCAGGTCACCGCGGACCAGGGTCAGGTCGCCCGCCTCGATCGCCGCGTCCGTGCCGGTGCCCAGGGCGAGACCCAGATCGGCGACGGCCAGCGCGGCCGCGTCGTTGACGCCGTCGCCGACCATGGCGACGCTGCGCCCCTCGTCCTGCAGCCGCCGTACGACGTCGGCCTTGTCCTCGGGCAGCACCTCGGCGATCACCTCGTCGATGCCCACGCTCCGCGCCACCGCCTCGGCGACGGTCCGGTTGTCACCGGTCAGCAGCACCGGCGTGAGTCCCAGGGCGCGCAGCTCGCGCACCGCCTCGGCGCTGGTCTCCTTCACGGCGTCGGCGACCGCGAGGACACCGCGTGCCACCCCGTCCCAGCCGGCCACGACGGCCGTACGCCCGTCCCGCTCGGCCTCGTCCTTCGCCCGCGCCAGCTCCGGGGGCAGCTCGTCGAAGAGGCGTCCCACGGCCACCTCACGGCCCTCCACGCGCCCGCGCACGCCCCGGCCGGGGACGTTCTCGAAGTGCTCGACGCGAGGCAGCGCGCCGATGTGGTCCTCGGCGCCCGCGGCGACCGCCCGCGCGACGGGGTGCTCGGAGGCGTGCTCCAGGGCGCCCGCGAGCCGCAGCAGCAGCCGTTCGTCGGTGCCCTCGGCGACGTACACCTCCTGGAGGGTCATCCGTCCGGTGGTGACGGTGCCGGTCTTGTCCAGGACGACGGTGTCGACGCGGCGGGTGGACTCCAGGACCTCGGGGCCCTTGATGAGGATGCCGAGCTGGGCACCCCGCCCGGTGCCGACCATCAGCGCGGTCGGCGTGGCGAGCCCGAGGGCGCAGGGGCAGGCGATGATCAGTACGGCGACGGCGGCGGTGAACGCGGCGACGGTGTCGCCCGTGGCGCCCAGCCACATCCCGAAGGTGCCGACGGCGATCAGCAGCACCACCGGGACGAAGACCCCGGAGATCCGGTCGGCGAGGCGCTGGACCCGGGCCTTGCCGTTCTGCGCCTCCTCCACCAGCCGCGCCATCCGCGCGAGCCGTGTGTCGGCGCCGATCCGGGTCGCCTCGACGACGAGCCGTCCGCCCGCGTTGACCGTGGCGCCGGTGACGGTGTCGCCGACGGTGACGTCCACGGGGACGGACTCGCCGGTCAGCATGGACGCGTCCACGGCGGAGGAACCCTCGAGGACCGTGCCGTCGGTGGCGATCTTCTCCCCGGGCCGTACGACGAACCGGTCGCCCACGGCCAGCCGCTCCGCCGGGATCCGCACCTCCCGCCCGCCCACCCGTCTCCCACCACCGCCCTCAACCGAGAGCGCTTCGCGCTCGCCCTCCTCGTATCGCAGTACGGTCACGTCCTTGGCGCCCAGCTCCATCAGCGCCCGCAGGGCCGCTCCCGCGCGCCGCTTGGAGCGCGCCTCGAGGTAGCGGCCGAGCAGGATGAAGGCGGTGACTCCGGCGGCGACCTCCAGGTAGATCGTGGAGGCGCCGTCGGTGCGCGAGACGGTGAGCTCGAAGGGGTGCCGCATGCCGGGCATGCCCGCGTCGCCGAGGAACAGCGCCCACAGGGACCAGCCGAACGCGGCGAGCGTGCCGACGGAGACCAGCGTGTCCATGGTGGCCGCGCCGTGCCGGAGGTTGGTCCAGGCGGCCCGGTGGAAGGGGGCGGCGCCCCAGACCACGACGGGCGCGGCGAGGGTGAGCGAGAGCCACTGCCAGTTGTCGAACTGCAGGGGCGGGATCATCGCCAGGAGGACGACGGGGAGGGCGAGGAGCGCGGAGCCGGTGAGGCGCCGGCGCAGGGCGGCGAGTTCGGGGTCGGCCGTCTCCGGGGCGGAGGCCGTTCCGTCGCCCTCGTCCCGCGGGGGCGCGGGTTCCTCGGCGGTGTAGCCGGTCCGCACCACCGTGGTGATCAGGTCGGCGATCTCGGTGCCCGGCGGGTAGGTGATCCGGGCCTTCTCCGTCGCGTAGTTCACCGTGGCGGTGACGCCGTCCATGCGGTTGAGCTTCTTCTCGACGCGGGCCGCGCAGGAGGCGCAGGTCATCCCGCCGATGAGCAGCTCGACCTCCGAGAGGGCCGGCTGTCCGGCGGCCGCTGCCTCGGGGGCGGTGGTGCTGGTCATGTCCGTACTCCAGGGACGTCCGGGGCTCCGGGAACGTCCGGGGCTCCGGAGGCGCCCGGAGTCCCGGGGGCGGTGGCGTGCCGGGCCGCGGGGAACGGGTGGCCGCTGCGGCCCGGTTCACGCCGTGCGGAAGCTGGGCTCCGGGTCAGGCCTGGCCGGCCAGCTCGAAGCCGGCCTCGTCGACGGCGGCGCGGACGGCCTCCTCGTCGAGCGGGGCGGCGGAGACGACGGTCACCTCGCCGGAGGAGGCGACCGCCTGTACCGAGCTGACGCCGGCGATCTGGGAGATCTCGCCGGAGACGGCGCCCTCGCAGTGTCCGCAGCTCATCCCGCTCACCTTGTAGACGGTGGTGACGGAGCCCTGGGTGTCGGTCTGGGAGGTCATGTCGTTACTCCTCGTCGAGGCGTATGGGGGCGGTGTGGCCTTGGCCATGACTTCAGACTATACCCCTAGGGGGTATGAATCCAAGTCTGACGGCCGGGGCGGCGCCCGGCGGACCGAGGGCACCCGCGACGGATACCCGCGACGGACCGGGGACGCCCGCGATGGACCGAGGGCGCCCGCGACGGACACCCGCGACGGACCGGGGACGCCCGCGACAAGACGGGAGCCGGGGGATAGCGTTCCGCCGGAAGAGGCGATCTCCGAAGGGCGGGACCGGTCATGCGGGCGGTGGTGTTCGAGCGGTACGGGGAACCGGCCGAGGTGCGGGAGGTCGCGGACCCGGAGCCGGCGGAGCACGGGGTGGTGGTCCGTGTCGAGGCCACCGGCCTGTGCCGCAGCGACTGGCACGGCTGGCAGGGCCACGACCCGGACATCGCCCTGCCGCACGTCCCCGGCCACGAACTCGCCGGAACGGTCGAGGCCGTCGGCGCCCGGGTCGCCGGCTGGCGCGCCGGGGACCGGGTCACCGTCCCCTTCGTCTGCGCCTGCGGAACCTGCCCCGCCTGCGCGGCAGGCGACCAGCAGGTGTGCGAACGCCAGACCCAGCCCGGCTTCACCCACTGGGGCTCCTTCGCCCAGTACGTGGCGCTGGACCACGCCGACGTCAACCTCGTCGCCGTCCCCGACGGGATGTCCTTCGCGACGGCCGCCTCGCTCGGCTGCCGCTTCGCCACGGCCTACCGCGCGGTGGTGCAGCGGGGCCGGGTGGCGGCGGGGGAGTGGGTGGCCGTGCACGGCTGCGGCGGGGTGGGCCTGTCGGCGGTGATGATCGCCGCGGCGGCCGGCGCGCGCGTCGTCGCCGTCGACGTGTCCCCGGGGGCCCTCGACCTGGCACGGCGGTTCGGCGCGGCGGAGTGCGTGGACGCGGCGGCCGTACCGGACCCCGCCCGGGCGGTCCGCGACCTCACCGGCGGCGGCGCCCACCTCTCCCTGGACGCCCTCGGCGCACCCGCCACCTGCGCCGCCTCGGTCGACGGCCTGCGCCGCCGGGGCCGCCACGTCCAGGTCGGCCTGCTGCCCTCACCGACGGGCACCACGCCCGTCCCCATGGCCCAGGCCATCGCCCTCGAACTCGAACTCCTCGGCAGCCACGGCATGGCCGCGCACGCCTATCCCCCGATGCTGGAACTGGTCCGGGCCGGCGTGCTCCGCCCCGATCTGCTGGTGACCTCCACCATCGCCCTGGACGCCGCCCCGGCCGCCCTCGCGGCCATGGACGGGGCGGCGGGGGCGGGCGTGACCGTCATCGAGCCCTGGAGCTGACCGGGACCCCGCCCGGAAGGGCGGCGGGAGGTCAGCCGCCCCCGCGGCCCCGGTTGCCCGGGCGGGAGGCGACCCACGCCCGGATGGTGTCGGCGTACCAGTAGGGCTTGCCCGCCTCCACGTGGTCGGGCGGGGGCAGCAGCCCGTGCTTGCGGTAGGAGCGGACGGTGTCCGGCTGCACCTTGATGTGGGCCGCGATGTCCCTGTAGGACCACAGCGATCGGTCGGTCGTGTCGGTCATGGTGGTACCTCCCCGCGCGCACCGCGGCGACGGCCGGGGGCGGCCGTCAGGGGGAGCCGGGCGTGCGCTGGTGATCAGACATGCGTTGTGCCCGGTGAACGAGGCCCGCCGACGGCGGGGCAGGGGTTGTGCGCCGGGTGTGACGGAAGGCACGCGCACGTGTGACGCCCGTGACCGCACGGGAGTGTTTGTGACAGGGATGCCACACAGGCGCGCGCCGGTCCGTCGGCGGGGCGCGTTGACTTCCCCCGCGGACACGGGTCCGGGTGAACCCTCGACAAAGTCTCGTCCGAATGTCCGGACAAAACATTGACAGGGCTTCACGCCCGGGGCTAGAACCGGGGAGGACCACACGGACGTGGAGCCGTACGAAGGGGACGCGATGGCGTACGACGTGATCACCACGGGGCGGATCGGGGTGGACCTCCACCCGCTCCGGACGGACGTACCGCTGCCCCGGGGCACGTCCTTCGGCGGCGAGCTCCCCGGCGGCTCGGCGACCGGCGTCGCGGTCGCCGCCGCCCGCCCGGAGCGCTCCTCCGCGCTGCCCACCCCCGACGGGATCGACGCGGCGCTCGCCGCGGGAGCCGTCACATGACCGGCCCGTACGTCCCCCGGGGCGCCCCCACCGGCACCCCGGCACCGATCGCCTCCGGCGCGGGAGACCGCATCGCTTTGGCAGGAGCGAAGAGCGGGCGACGACTCCCCGCCCGCCGCGGCCCCGCGCCGGAGGTCCCGCCGAAGTGTCATGTGTCCACTCGGGGACCCGAACGGCCGACACTGTGTCGGGCCCGCCCGAGGCTTCGCGGCTGGTGGGATGTATCCGTGGCCGAAGCCGCGGCGCGTCCGCCCGCGGCCGGGCCGCACGAGCTGTACGAACGGCACGTCTCCACCCGTCGCCGCCATCTGTGAAGGAGTTCTCGGTCATGACGAAGATCGTCAACCACTGGATCGGCGGCAAGACCGCCGAAGGCGCCTCGGGTACCTACGGCCCGGTGACGGACCCGGCGACCGGCGAGGTCACCACGAAGGTCGCGTTCGCGTCCGTCGAGGAGGTCGACGCCGCGGTCGCCGCCGCCAAGGAGGCGTACCTGAGCTGGGGCCAGAGCTCCCTGGCCACCCGCACCACCATCCTCTTCAGGTTCCGCGCGCTGCTCGACGCCCACCGCGACGAGATCGCCGAACTGATCACCGCCGAGCACGGCAAGGTGCACTCCGACGCCCTCGGCGAGGTGGCGCGCGGCCTGGAGATCGTCGACCTGGCCTGCGGGATCAGCGTGCAGCTGAAGGGCGAGCTGTCCACCCAGGTCGCCAGCCGCGTCGACGTGTCGTCCATCCGCCAGCCGCTGGGCGTCGTCGCCGGCATCACGCCGTTCAACTTCCCGGCGATGGTGCCGATGTGGATGTTCCCCCTCGCCATCGCCTGCGGCAACACCTTCGTCCTGAAGCCGTCCGAGAAGGACCCGTCGGCCTCGATCCGCCTCGCCGAACTCCTCTCGGAGGCCGGCCTCCCCGACGGCGTGTTCAACGTCGTCCACGGCGACAAGCTGGCCGTCGACCGCCTCCTCGCCCACCCCGACGTCAAGGCGGTCTCCTTCGTCGGCTCCACCCCGATCGCCCGCTACATCCACACCACCGCCTCGGCGAACGGCAAGCGCGTCCAGGCCCTCGGCGGCGCCAAGAACCACATGCTGGTCCTCCCCGACGCCGACCTCGACGCGGCGGCCGACGCGGCCGTCTCCGCGGCCTACGGCTCGGCGGGCGAGCGCTGCATGGCGATCTCCGCGGTCGTCGCCGTCGGCGCGATCGGCGACACGCTGGTGGAGAAGATCCGCGAGCGCGCCGAGAAGATCAAGATCGGCCCCGGCAACGACCCCGCCTCCGAGATGGGCCCGCTGATCACCAAGGTCCACCGCGACAAGGTGGCGTCGTACGTCACCAACGCGGCGAGCGAGGGCGCCGAGGTCGTCCTGGACGGCACCGGCTACACCGTCGACGGCCACGAGAACGGCCACTGGATCGGCATCTCCCTCCTCGACAAGGTGCCGACCACGGCGAAGGCGTACCAGGACGAGATCTTCGGCCCCGTCCTGTGCGTCCTGCGCACGGAGACCTACGAAGAGGCCCTCGACCTCATCAACTCCTCCCCCTTCGGCAACGGCACCGCGATCTTCACCCGCGACGGCGGCGCCGCCCGCCGCTTCCAGCTCGAGGTCGAGGCCGGCATGGTCGGCGTGAACGTCCCGATCCCGGTCCCCGTCGGCTACCACTCCTTCGGCGGCTGGAAGGACTCCCTCTTCGGCGACCACCACATCTACGGCAACGACGGCACGCACTTCTACACCCGCGGCAAGGTCGTCACCACCCGCTGGCCCGACCCGGCGGACGCCCCCACCGGCGTCGACCTGGGCTTCCCCCGCAACCACTGAGGCGCCCGAACCCTCACCCCACCCGGCCGGGACCGTGCCCACCACCACGATCCCGGCCGACCGCCCGCAACCGCTCCGGGGAGACGGCCCACTCCCGGCCCCCGCCGACGGGCCGCAGAACGACCGCGAGCCTGCGGGCGACCATGGGTTTGACGCCGCGGTTCCACAGCAGGCGGCGGTACCTGTCGCAGTCGTGGCCCCGGCGAGCGTGACGGCGAGCGGGGGCGCGTGGTGGCCGGTGGTCAGGTGGCGGGAGGAGCGCTCCACGCGTTCCGGAGCGCCGGCTGCACGTCTTCCCCGAGCACGAGGTGTGTCGTCCTGCCCGGCAGGGTGGGGAGTTCGGCCCAGTGGGTCACGGTGTTGTCGTCGGCGAGACCGTAGGGCAGATGGACGTATCCGTCGGAGTCGACGAAGCAGTCCCTGTGTTCCGTCCCGTCCTCACTGAAGTGCCGATTCGTGAAGTACATCGGCCTCACCAGCCAGAATTCCTCCCCCAGCGCCGTCTCGGAATCAGCGCCGTCGGCTGGATACCGGCCCGTGACCGCCACCGCCACCGGTGCGCCGCTCCACGGCAGCCTCTCGCGTGCGTCGACCCAGGTCACCTGGGTGTTCAGATGCGTCATCCCCATCCTCGGTCAAGCGTTCGAGTCCCGTTTTCCGCCCATGTGCCCGCGCGTCGGAAAGGGCGTCGTACCGACTTCGGTCTTCGGTAGGTAGGACCGCCCGGTGCTCGCGCGGGTTGCGCGAGCCGGAACGAACTCGTCCGCCACCGCGGACCCACCACACGGGCCGATCTCTCCGTGGACGGCGCGCCCGCCCGCGTCGACCTGGGGTTCCCGTGCCACCACCGAGCGTCACCGGCCGCCCCCGGGGGTCGTCCGTCATGCGGGCGGCCCCATTTTTTTGCGGGCTCCCCCTGCGGTTACCGCAGGGACGCAAAGCCGCTTCATCAGCGCCCTGTTGTGTTCAGATGGTCATTGGCGAGGCTCGAAGGCGACGGATTCCGTAGGTGAAGACCCATTGACGTCACGGTTTCCGTCGGATTCCATTCTGCGAAACCGGGAGCGGACACACGACGTACGACCTGATCCGCCGGAGGCGATAGCGCTCCCGGCCCTCACTTCTTGTCGCACGAGTCGATCGGAACCGCCGCATGACCGACACGCTCCGCCCCGCCGAGACCGCCGTCGCCCCGGCGGCCCCGGACGACCCCCGGAAGCTCAAGCGCTCCATCGGGGTCGTCGGCGGCACGCTCCTCACCCTCTCGTGCGTGACACCCGCCTCGACGCTGTTCGTGGTCGTCCCCGACCTGTTCGGCTCCCTGGGCACCGCCACCGCCCTCACCATCGCCATCGGCTCGCTGCTCTGCGTCGCCGTGGCGTTCTGCTACTCGGAACTGGGCACCCTCGTCCCCAGCGCGGGCGGCGAGTACGCGATGGTCTCCACGCTCGCCGGACGGCTGGCGGGCTGGCTGGTCTTCGTGCTGTCCCTGCTGGTGGTGATGATCGTCCCGCCGGTGATCGCGATGGGCACGGCCGACTACCTCGAACCGGTCGTGCGCCTCGACCCGTCCCTGGCGGGCGCCGCCGTCATGCTGCTCGCCACCCTCGCCGGCCTGCTGGACCTGCGCGCCAACGCCTGGATCACCGGCGTCTTCCTGGTCCTGGAGGTCATCGCGGCGGCCGTGGTGGCGGTGCTGGGCTTCGCCCACAGCGAGCGCGGCCTCGGCAGCCTCGCCTCCATGGAGGTCGCCGGCGCCGACGGCCGCCCGGACGGCGTGACCGCCCTGCTGGTCGTCTCCGGCCTCGCCATCGCCCTGTTCATCACCCAGGGCTTCGCCTCGGCCGTCTACCTCTCCGAGGAACTGGAGAACCCGCGCCGCAACGTCGCCCGCACGGTGCTGGCCACCCTCGGCATCTCCGCCGTCATCATCCTGGTCCCGGTCGTCGCCATCACCCTCGGCGCCTCCGACCTCGCCGAGCTGACCGGCGGCGACATCTCCGCCATGGTCACCGCCTGGTCCAACTCCGCCGTCGGCGCCTTCGTCAGCCTCTGCGTGGCGCTCGCGATCGTCAACGCCGGCATCGTCATGGTCATCCAGAACTCGCGCGTCCTGTTCGCCTCCGCCCGCGACAAGGCCTGGCCCGAGCCGGTGAACGCCGCCTTCTCCCGGCTCGGCCGCTTCGGCTCCCCCTGGGTCGCCACCCTCGCGGTCGGCGTCCCCGGCGCGGCCCTGTGCTTCGTGAACCTGGACACCCTGTACGGGGTCACGGGCGTCTCCGTCACCGGCATGTACCTGCTCGTCGCCGTCGCCGCCCTGCTCTCCCGCCGCGGCGCCCACCGCCACGCCCGCGCCTGGCGCATGCCGCTGTGGCCCGCCGTACCGGCCCTCCTGATCGTGGTCCTGGGCTACGTCCTCACCCGGCAGGAGCCGGGCCACCTCCTGTGGACCGGCGGCATCATGGCGGCGGCCACCTCCTACTGGGTCCTCTACCTCCGCCCCCGTGCCACCACCCGCTGGCTGGTGACCCTGCCGGAGGACGCCCGGTCCTGAACCGCCGACGTACCGCGGACGCGGTAGGCGGCAGTGTCGCCGTACGCCCCCGGGAGGTGCCCGGGTTCGGTCTCCGGTCGACATCTCCCCGACAGGTTCGCCCCGTACGGTTGACGCATGGATCTTCGACTGCCCGGATCGCGGTGGCTGCGGTCACGGCGGCCGCGACGGGTCACCGCCGCCGCGGCCGCCGTCGTCGTGCTCGCCGGTGCCGGTACGTGGACCGCCGTCGCCTCCGACGACGCGCCCGCGGTCCGCCGCGCCGACCGGGTCATGAGCACGGACGACGGGGTGCGCATCGACACCTCGTACTTCACCGCGGGACCCGACGGCCGCCGCCCCGCCGTCCTGCTCGGGCACGGCTTCGGCGGCAGCAAGGACGACGTGCGGGAGCAGGCCGAGGACCTCGCGCGCGACGGGTACGCGGTCCTCACCTGGTCCGCGCGCGGCTTCGGCGGGTCGACCGGGAGGATCGGGCTGAACGACCCCGACGGCGAGGTCGCCGACGTCTCCCGGCTGATCGACTGGCTGGCGGACCGGCCCGAGGTCGAGCTCGACGAGGACGGCGACCCGCGGGTCGGGATGGCGGGCGGTTCGTACGGGGGTGCCATCGCGCTGCTCGGCGCCGGGTACGACGACCGGGTCGACGCCATCGCCCCGGCGATCACCTACTTCGACCTCGCCGACGCGCTCTTCCCGAACGGCGTCTTCAAGAAGCTGTGGGCCGGCGTCTTCGTCAACTCCGGCGGCGGATGCGAGAAGTTCGAGCCCGCGCTGTGCGCGATGTACGAACGGGTCGCCGAGTCCGGCGTCCCGGACGCCGAGGCGCGCGAGCTGCTCGAGGAGCGGTCACCGTCCGCGGTCGCCGACCGCATCGACGTGCCCACGCTGCTGGTGCAGGGGCAGACCGACTCCCTTTTCCCGCTCGGCCAGGCCGACGCCGCCGCGAAGGCGATCCGCGCCAACGGCGCCCCGGTCGACGTCGACTGGATCGCGGGCGGCCACGACGGCGGCGACCTGGAGAACGGCCGGGTGCAGGACCGTGTCCGGGCGTGGTTCGACCGGTACCTCAAGGACGACAAGGGCGCCGACACCGGCCCCGCCTTCCGCGTCACCCGCACCGGAGGCGTGGACTCCACCGACGGCCGGGCCGTGCTGAACGGCGCGAGCGCCGACACCTACCCGGGCCTGGTGAACGGCGGCCGCTCCTTCCCCCTCACCGGACGCGAGCAGAGCTTCGCCAACCCGGCCGGAGCCAACCCGCCCGCGATCTCCTCCCTGCCCGGCCTCGGCGGCTCCGGCGGCCTGGCCCAGCTGTCCTCGCTCGGCGTCGGCGTCTCCCTGGACTTCCCCGGCCAGTACGCCCGCTTCGAGTCCGCCCCGGTCGGCGACGACCTGCGGATCACCGGGTCGCCCACCGTCACCGTGCACGTCGAGTCGACCGGCGACGACGCCGTCCTGTTCGGCAAGGTGTACGACGTCGGCCCGGACGGACGGCAGCAGGTGCTGCCCTCGCAGCTCGTCACCCCGGTCCGCGTCGAGGGCGCCGGGTCCGGCAAGGACGTGACGCTCACCCTGCCCGCCGTCGACCACGAGGTGCAGAAGGGCCACCGCCTGCGTCTGGTCCTGTCCTCCACCGACCTCGGCTACGCTTCCCCGGCCGCCCCGGCGACGTACACCGTCTCCCTGAAGAGCGGCCTCACGGTGCCCACCGCCCCCGGTGTGACCACCGCCGCGGCCCCGCTGCCCGCATGGGTGGTGTGGCTGCCGGTCGCCGGCGCCCTGATCGCGCTCGCCCTGCTGCTCACCGGCCGCCGCCGCACCACCGCCCCGGCGCCCGACCCGGAACTGGCCGACGTGCCGCTCCAGATCACCGGCCTGAGCAAGCGGTACACCCGTTCCTCGGACCGGTACGCCGTGCGGGACCTGTCCTTCCGGGTGGAGAAGGGGCAGGTGCTCGGCCTGCTCGGGCCGAACGGCGCGGGCAAGACGACCACCCTGCGCATGCTGATGGGGCTCATCAAGCCCGACGGCGGCGAGATCCGCGTCTTCGGCCACGCCATCCGCCCCGGCGCCCCCGTGCTGTCGAGGGTCGGCGCCTTCGTCGAGGGCGCGGGCTTCCTGCCGCACCTGTCAGGGCGGGAGAACCTGGAGCTGTACTGGCAGGCCACAGGACGCCCGCCCGAGGACGCCCACCTGGAGGAGGCCCTGGAGATCGCGGGGCTCGGCGACGCGCTCGCCCGCGCGGTGCGCACCTACTCCCAGGGCATGCGCCAGCGCCTCGCCATCGCCCAGGCCATGCTCGGCCTTCCGGACCTGCTCATCCTCGACGAACCGACCAACGGACTCGACCCGCCGCAGATCCGCGAGATGCGCGAGGTGATGATCCGGTACGCGGCCGCCGGGCGCACGGTGATCGTCTCCAGCCATCTGCTGTCGGAGGTCGAGCAGTCCTGCACCCACCTCGTGGTGATGGACCGCGGGCAGCTCGTCCAGGCCGGCCCGGTGCACGAGATCGTCGGCTCCGGCGACACCCTGCTCGTCGGCACCGTCGCACCCGTGGACGAGCCGGTCGCCGAGAAGATCGCCGCGCTGCCGGGCGTCGCCTCCGCCGTCCGCACCGACGAGGGGCTGCTGGTCCGGCTGGACGCCGACGGCACCGCCCCGCGCCTGGTCGCCGAACTGGTCCGGCTGGAGGTGCCCGTGGCGTCGGTGGGCCCGCACCGCCGCCTCGAGGACGCCTTCCTCACCCTGATCGGAGGTTCCGCATGAGCACGCTCACCGAGCGGGCCGAGCCCGTCGAGCCCACCGGGCCCACCGGGCGCGCCGAGCCCGTGGAGGTCGCCGCCGGCTACCGTGCGGGCCGCACCCTGCCGCTGCGGGTGGAGCTGGTCCGCCAGCTCAAGCGCCGCCGCACCCTCGTGATGGGCGCGATCCTGGCCGCCCTGCCGTTCGTGCTGGTGGTCGCCTTCGCGATCGGCGGCACGCCGGACGGCGGCCCGGACGGCAACCGCGTCAACCTGATGGACACGGCCACCGCCTCCGGCGCCAACTTCGCCGCCGTGAACCTGTTCGTGTCCGCGGGCTTCCTGCTGGTCATCCCCGTCGCCCTGTTCTGCGGGGACACGGTCGCCTCGGAGGCCGGCTGGTCCTCCCTGCGCTATCTGCTCGCCGCGCCGGTGCCCCGGATGCGGCTGCTGTGGTCCAAGCTGATCGTCGGACTGGGGATGAGCCTGGCCGCGATGGTGCTGCTGCCGGTGGTGGCGCTCGCCGTCGGCACGGCCGCCTACGGCTGGGGTCCGCTGCAGATCCCCACCGGCGGCGCGCTCGACCCGGGTACGGCGGCGCAGCGGCTCGTGGTGGTAGTGGCGTACATCTTCGTGTCGCAGCTGGTCACCGCCGGGCTCGCGTTCTGGCTGTCGACCCGCACCGACGCCCCGCTGGGCGCGGTCGGCGGAGCGGTCGGCCTGACCATCGTCGGCAATGTCCTGGACGCCGTCACCGCCCTCGGCGACTGGCGTCACTTCCTGCCCGCGCACTGGCAGTTCGCCTGGGCGGACGCCGTCCAGCCGACCCCGGAGTGGTCCGGGATGATCCAGGGCGCGTCGGTGTCCGTGACGTACGCGCTGGTGCTGTTCGCGCTGGCGTTCCGCGGTTTCGTCCGCAAGGACGTGGTGTCCTGATCCCCGGACCGCGCGCCCGCCGACGCGGTCCAACCGGGTGAACCTGCGCAACCGATTCCGCCGAGTCGGGTTGATGAGGGAGTAGGCCATGCGGCAGCGGAGGGCCAGAACGCGTGGCCGCTCCCACTCTCAAGCAGGAAGACAACCACATTGCGACAGACCCTGAGCAGGGGAGTGTTCGTGGCGGCCGCCGCCGCCACGGGCATTCTGTCCCTGTACGGAACCCCCGCCCTCGCCGACTCGTACGCGGTGGGCGCTGCCGAGGACTCGCCCGGTGTGCTGTCCGGGAACAACGTGCAGGCACCGGTGCACGGGCCGGTGAACAAGTGCGGCAACTCCGTCAACGTGGGCGGAGCCTTCAACGAGGCGGCCGACAACACCTGCGTCAACGGTTCCAGCGCGTCCGGGGACGGCAAGCACGGTGACTCCGCCGGTGGCGCGTACGCGGTGGGCGGCACCAAGGGCTCGCCCGGTGTGCTGTCCGGGAACAACGTGCAGGCACCGGTCCAGGGGCCGGTGAACGTGTGCGGCAACTCCGTCGACGTGGTCGGAGCCGGCAACTGGACGGCCGACAACACCTGCGTCAACGGCTCCCACGGTCACGCGGAGGAGTCCACCGACAGCAAGAACGGGGACAGCACGAACGGGGAGAGCGCGTACGGCGACTCCTCGTACGGCGACCCCGGCGGCGCGTACGCGGTGGGCGGTGCCGAGTGGTCGCCCGGTGTGCTGTCCGGGAACAACGTCCAGACGTCGGTCGACGCGCCGGTGAACGTGTGCGGCAACTCCGTCGACGTCTACGGCCTGTTCAACAGCGCCTACGGGAACGACTGCGTCAACGACGGCGGTTACGGCGAGGACGAGCCCGGCAAGGAGGACGAGCCCGGCAAGGAGGACGAGCCCGGCAAGGGGGACGAGCCCGGCAAGGAGGACGAGCCCGGCAAGGAGACGCCGCCTCCGCCCACCAAGGTGAAGACGCCTCCCACGCGCGAGGCGGAGAAGCCCCCGGCCGAGGAGGAGCAGGTGCCCGGCAACCCGCCGCACCTGGCGGTGACCGGCACCGACGGCATGATCGCCGCCTCGGCCGCCGGTGCCGTCCTGATCACCGGCGGCGCGATGCTCTACCGCCGCAGCCGCCTGGCCTCCCGGAGCTAGCCCGGTCTTCGGCGTCCGGCGTCGAACGGTGCCTCGGGACGGAGAAGCCGGCCCCCGCCGCACGGGCCGAGGACCGAGCCGGGGGCGTCGGCTGCCGGGCCGCCCCCCACCGGCAGCCGCACTCGTACGGCGACGCGTCCCCCGGACCGGGATCGGTCCGGGGGACGCCACCGTCCGCACCGTCCGGCGGCGGCCGGCGACGGTCAGCCGCGCACCGGCGACGGCGCCCCGCTGCGACTGCCGGCCTCCGGGACGGAAACCGCGCCGCGCACCGGGGCCGCCCTCAGCCGCCGGCGCACTCCCTGGACCAGGGTCGACGCCGTGAACGTCGCGCCGTACACGAAGCGCATCGCCGGGCCGAAGCCGGACGCGGTCACCAGGCCCGCCAGGAACAGCCCGGGGTGCGACGACTCGAAGCTGCGGCCGAGCACCGGGGAACCGTCGGGCAGCGCCGCCAGTGACCCGCGCAGCTCGGCGGAGAGCAGGGAGAGCCGGTCGCGGTGCGCCTTGAACCCCGTGGCGGCGATGACGTGCTCGGTCTCCAGGGAACGCCGGGAGCCGTCACGGCCGGCCAGGTCCAGGCGCAGCCCGCCCGGCACCGCGGCGGCCGCGGTGACCTCCTGGCCCGGCAGCAGGTCCACCGCCCGCTCCACCCGGTCCCGCACCCACCACGCGCCCGCGGGGCCCAGCGCCGTGGCCGCGATCCGCGACCGGGACGCCTGCGGCAGCCGCCGGAACAGACCGGGACGCTCGGCGTAGAACCAGTTCCGCCAGCCGGGCCCGAGACCGCTGTGCGGTGAGCGGACCGACCGCCACCACGGACGCTCCCAGGGCGGCGGCACGTCGTTCCACCGCAGCCGCTCCGCCCGCGCCAGCACCCGTACCCGCGTGCCCTGTTCCGCGAGGAGCGCCGCCGTCTCCAGGGCCGCCTGGCCGCCGCCGATCACTGTGACGTCCTTGCCCTGGAAGTGGCCCAGGTCGCTGTGGTGGCTGCTGTGCGTCACCAGCGTCGGGTGCAGCCCGCGCAGGGCCGACGGCACCTCGATGAACGGCATCACCCCGATCGCCAGCGCCACCGTCCGCGCGTGCAGCGCCTGCCCGTCCTCGGTGACCGCCGTGAAACCGCCGGGACCGGACGACACCCGGGTGATCGTCCGCTCGTCCACCTCCGGCACGGCGTTCCGGGCGAACCACAGGCCGTACGACGCGAACGCCTCCACCGGGATCGGGTGCGCGTGACGCGCCGTCAGGCCCTGCTCGGCGCAGTACGCGTCCAGCTGCCAGCGCCCGCCCGGATCGGACAGGTTGGACGCCCACGGCTCCGACTTCAGGAACATGCCGCCGGGCATGTGGTCCCGCCAGGACGCCATGGGCCGGCCGAACACGCGCAGGTTCAGCCCGGCGGCCGCGGCGTGGGACGCGATCGACAGACCGTACGGACCGGCGCCCACCACCAGGAGGTCGTACATCATCAGCTGCTCGCTTTCTCGTTGTCGGTCAGGGAGGACGTGGCCGCCCGGGGGGCCGGGCGGGGCACCGGGGAAGCCGCCGGGACCAGCCGCTGTCGCAGCCGGCCGGACACATGGCGGGCCCACAGGGCCCACATCGCCCATCCGGGGGCGCGGTCGTCCCTGGCGTACCAGGCCAGTTCGCGTCCGCCGGGCGCCGTGCGCAGCGCGGCGAACGGCGCGTAGTTCTCCACCACGAACGACCGCCCGGCCACCGGATCCCCGGCCGGCAGCGGCCGTCCGGTCAGATCCAGGTGCAGGGCGCGTACGACGTCCAGTCCCGCGCTGTCCGCGAAGAGCCGGAACTGGGCGCCGGGGCGCGGGTTGAAGTCGAGGAGGTGGTAGCGGCCGGTCGTGCCGCAGCGGCGGAAGTCGAGGTCGAAGACGCCGCGGTAGCCGAGTGCGCCGGTGAGCCGTTCGGCGAGCTCCCGGACCTCGGGGTTGGGCGTCCAGTGGCCCACCGCGGTCAGCCCCGCGCCGCGCGGCCAGGACAGCTGCTTGCGGCCCGGCCCGCCGGCGCGCACGGTGCCCGCGCGGTCGGCGTAGCCGTGGAAGAACCAGTCCCGGTCCTCGCCCGGCGGCAGGTACTCCTGGAGCAGCAGCGGGCTGCCCGCCTCCGCGGTGCGCGCGCACAGCTCCCCGGCCTGCCGGGCGGAGTGCACCAGCTGGGTGCTGCGCAGTCCGCCGCCGGCCGGCAGCAGCCAGGGCCGGCTCCACTTCGCGACCAGCGGCAGTCCGAGCCGGTGGGCGTCGGCGGTGGCCCGCCGCGGGCTGTCCGGGACGAGCGTGAGCGGGTGCGGAACGTCCGCGGCGGCGCACACGGCGGCCAGTTCCGCCTTGTCGGCGACGCGTTCGGGCAGCGTGGCCGGCATCTCGGGCAGCAGGTAGGAGGGCGCGAGGTCGTCCCGCAGCCGGCCCGCGGCGATCGCGGTCGCGTCGTCCAGCGGGATCAGCACGGCCGGGCGTCCCACCCGGCCGGCCACCCGGCGCAGCACGGCGAGGACCTGCTGCGCGGACGCGCCCGGGGGCGGCGGGACGTGCATGTCGCGGACATAACGCGAGTGACGGACGGGACTTCCTGTGGAATCGGCGACGACATGCACCTCCGCTCCCGCCCTGCCGAGCGACCGCACGGCCCCCAGCGTTCCGTGGTGAAAGGGATTCCGGTCGGTCCGCAGCAGTACGGCGGGGACACGGTTGTCGAGCAGCGACACGAATACTCACTTTCTTCTGGTACCGGCTCACCCGAACGGGGGAGCCCGGCACTCGAAAGCCGCAGTGACATTGGCACCTTCGTATTTCTTGTGCCTGAATTCATATGACTGTCCGTCAAAAACAGTGATGTCGGGCAGAAGGCGGATGTGAGTGAGAAGAGGAGCAGCCAATGGCCCCACAGCACAGGCGGGTCCGGGCCCGCGGAATGGCCGTGGGCGCGGCGGCGGTCGTCGTGTCCGCCGCCCTGGCGGCAGGACCCGCGGCGGGGGCGGTGCGAACCGACGACCCCCGTCCGGCGGTGCCGGCCCCGGACGGGCCCGTGGCCACTCCCACGGCCCCCGCGGACCCGCAGGTCCCCACGGGTCCGCAGGTCCCCACGGGTCCGCAGGTCCCCGCGGACCCGCAGGCTTCCACCGCCCCTCAGGTCCCCGCAGTCCCTCAGGTCCCCGCGGACCCTCAGACCCCCGCGATCCCGGACGTCGGCTTCCCGCCGGTCCCCGCCGTCCCGGACGTCGGCCTCCCGTCGGTTCTCGCCCCGGTCCTGCCGGTGCCGCGCCCTCAGGTTCCGGCCTTCGGCGCCTTCCTCGCCTCCGACGCGCGCGGAGTGGCCCGCATGAAGCACCTCAGCCGCTGGCTGGGCGGTGCCGAGCTGCGCGTCGGCCACACCTACCTGCCCGGCAACCACTGGAGCGACATCGAGGGGGACATCGGCTTCCTCAAGTCGTGGGCGCGCTGGCGCAACGCCGACGACGACCGGATGCTCGTCCTCAACGTCCCCATGCAGGAGCGCAACGAGGAGGGGGTTCCCGACGACGAGGTCCGGCAGTTGCTGCGGCGGGGCGCGGCGGGGGAGTTCGACCACCACTTCCGTGCCCTCGCCGAGCGGCTGGTCGAGCTGAAGGTGCCGGACACGGTGCTGGTGCTCGGCTGGGAGATGAACGGCGTCACCTACACCCACCGCTGCGGTCCCGACCCGGAATCCTGGAAGAAGTACTGGAACCGGATCGTGAGAACCATGCGCGCGGTGCCGGGCCAGGAATTCCGCTTCGACTTCGCACCGAGCCGCGGCCGGGACGCCGTTCCCTGGCCGGAGTGCTACCCCGGGGACGACACGGTCGACATCGTCGGCATGGATTCCTACGACCAGCCCGCCGGGCACTCCTTCGACGAACAGGTGGAGGAACCGTACGGACTCCAGGCGCACGTGGATTTCGCGAGGGCCCACGGAAAACCCCTCTCCTATCCCGAATGGGGGCTTTTCCGCAACGGCGACAATCCCGAGTACATGCGGCGCATGCTCGCGTGGATCGACCGGCACAAGCCGCTCTACAACACGCTGACCGACTACTGCCCGCACGGCGTGTGGCAGTGCGACGACAACCCGGACTCGTCCCGCGTCTACAGGTCCGTGCTCCACGGACGCACGCACGAGGGGGAGCCGGACACCCCGGCACCCACTCCCGTACCGACCGTGCCCGGCACGCCGCTGCCGGAGAACTGCTCGCCGCTGGACCTGGGCCGGTGGGTGGAGTACTGGCTCGGCGGGAGACTCTGCCTCCGCTTCGACTGGTGGTCGCGCACCCGCTAGCGCGACCCCGGCCGCGTCACCGCTGCACATCGGCGGCGGTGGACGGGCCGGGCACCGAGGCGGCGGGGGCGGAGTCGTCGCTCCGGCCGGACCGCCCCGGCCGGGCGAGCAGCACCAGGCCGCCCAGCAGGCCGCCCGCGCTCGCCCCCACCAGCGCGGTCACCCCCGACGGCGCGGACGAGGGCTTGCCCGGCTTCACCGCGCGCGAGAACTGCACGAGCCGGACCTGGGTGCTGCCCTTGGTGTTCTCGGCGTGCCGGGTCAGCGCGCGCGAGACCGCGTTGGCCATGTCGACGGCCAGTTCGGGCTGCTCGGAGGTGGCCGTGACGGCGACCATCGGCGCGTCCGGCGACGTCGCCGTGCGCACGCTGTCCCGCAGCGTCCGCACCGGCACCCCGGCCCACACCTGCGCGTCGCCGAGCACCGCGACCTGGGTGGCGACCCGGCCGTACGCCTGCGCGAAGCCGCTGGCCGCGTCCGGGCCGGCCTTGCCGGTCGGTACGGCGACGACGTAACTGGTGGCCGTGTACGCCCGGGGCGTCAGCAGGCCGTACGCGCCGCCGAGCAGACCGCCGAGGAGCGTGCCCGCCACCAGTGCGGACCAGGCGGGCAGCTTTCTGACACGGTCCAGGGACGAACGGAGCCGACGGGTCGGGGTGTCGGTCATGACGGGCTTGCTCCCTCGAAGGTGCGGTGGGGGCTCACGGTGCGGCGGACGGCGACGAGCCGGTGACGGCCGCCGTGTACACGTCCATGAGGCGGGCTGTGCTGCGGGTGATGCTGTAGTGGTGCGCGGCCCGGCCGGCCGTGCGCGGTCCGGGGCCCGCCGTACGGACCTCGGCGATCGCGCGGGCGTACGCCCCGGGGCCGCCGCGCACCTGCCGGGCGTCGGCGCAGGCCTCGGGGGGCAGGTCCTCGATCGCCGGGCAGGAGGCGTAGAGCACGGGCAGGCCGGACGCCAGCGCCTCCACGGCGGCCAGACCGAAGGCCTCCTCCGCGGACGGGGAGGCGAACAGGTCCATCGCCGCCGTCAGCGAGGGCAGGTCGGGGCCGGGGGTGCCGTCGGGGACGACGGGACGCTCGCCGGTGAACAGGACCCGCCCCGCCACCCCGGCCTCGTGCGCGGTGCGGCGCAGCACGTGTTCCTCGGGGCCGCCGCCCACCAGCAGCAGCCAGTGGTCCTCCGGCAGCAGGGTGAGAGCGCGGACGAGGACGTCGAACCGCTTGCCCCGGGTGAGCCGGCCGACGCCGCCGACGACGAACGCGCCCCGAGGCAGGCCCAGGCGCCGGCGGGTGTGCTCCCGCCGCTCCGGGTCGAAGCGGAAACGGTCCAGGTCGATGCCGTTGGGGACGACCTCGATGCGGGGGGCGGGCACGCCCCAGCGCTTCAGCCGGTCGGCCACCGTCGGGGAGACGGCGACCGTCGCCGACCCGAGCCGCTCGCTCGCCAGGTACAGCGCGCGCACCCCGGCCGTCAGCCTGCGGCCCTCCATCTGGGTGTCGCCCAGGGAGTGCTCGGTCGCCACGACCGCGCGCACCCCGGCGACCCGGGCGGCGATCCTGCCGTAGACACAGGCCCGGTACAGATGCGTGTGCACCAGGTCGTAGCCGCCGGCCCGGATCACCCGGACCAGACGGGGGAGCGCGGCCAGGTCGCGGTTGCCGCCCATGCCCAGGTGCACGACGCGCACGCCGTCGGCGCCGAGCCCGTCGGCGACCGCGCCGGGATTGGTGAGCGTCACCACGTCGCACTCGACCGGCAGATGACGCAGCAGCAGCCGCAACTGCTGCTCGGCACCGCCGACACCGAGACCGGTGATGATGTGCAGCGCCCTCATCACACGCCCTCCACCGGACGCCGGCGCAGCCGGTGCAGCCGGAGCTTGAGGCGCAGGCGCAACGCCGTGTCGTTCTGCCCGACGTGCGCGCGCGGCAGGGCGTGCGGGCCGGTCAGCGGGCCGGGGTCGATGGCGCAGGCGTAGGTGTAGCCCGCTTTCCGCACGGCCTCGACGGCGCGCGCGTCGACCGTGCCGTACGGGTAGCAGAACCCGTCGACCGGGGCGCCGGTCAACTCGGCGAGCAGGGCGCGGCTCTCGGCGACCTCGGCGGTGAGCGTGGCGTCGTCCGCGCGGGTCAGGTCGACGTGGGTGAGGCCGTGCGAGCCGATCTCCACGCCCTCGTCGGCGGCGCGCCGGATGCCGTCCGCGGTCAGCAGCGGTTTGCGCGGGCCGAGCGGGTCCCAGGCGTTGTCGCCGCCGAGCCGGCCCGGCAGGACGAAGAGGGTGGCGCCGCAGCGGAAGCGGCGCAGCAGCGGCAGGGCGCCGGTGAGGAAGTCGGTGTAGCCGTCGTCGAAGGTGAGGCCGACCAGGCCCCGGCCCTCGCCCCGGGCGCGCGCGGCGAGGAGGTCGGCGACGGACACGCCGCGCAGCCCCCGCCGGCACAGCCAGGCCAGCTGCCGCCCGAGCCGCTCGGGGGTGACGGTGATGCGGTACGGATCGTCCGAGCAGTCACCCACCGAGTGGTACATCGCCACCCAGGGGACGGGGCCCGGACGGGGCGCGGAGGGAGTGCCGGCGGCGACGGAATCAACGGGAGCGGCCATGTGTGAGCCTTCGGGTGACGGTGCGTACGGAGCGCAGTGCGGATGCGGATGCGGATACGGAGCGCCGGGCGACCGGCACGGACAGGGCGAGCGGCACGAAGACGGCGGCCACGGCCGGACAGCCGGCCGCGAGGGCGGCCACCGGGGACTCGAAGCGGCTCGCGGCGAACGCCCCGGCGGCGACGGCGAGGACCGAGGCGAGCACGGGCCGGCTCAGTCGGCCCAGGACCTCGCGGACGCCGACCGTGACGCCGGCCGTGTCGCCGGGGCGGGGTGCGCGCAGGCCGGTCAGCAGCAGTACGGCCGTGGCGGTGATGCCGAGGGCGTTGGCGGCGGCGATCCCCGCCACCCCCCAGCGGCCCACGGTCGCGGCGCCGACCAGGGACGTGACGGCGATGCCGGCCGCCATCACGCCGAGGGGGTACCAGCTGGGGCGGCCCGCCGAGAAGTAGCAGCGGACGAGGGCGCCCACGAGGGTCTGGCCGAGCAGACCGAGGGCGTAGACGCGCATGACGTTCGCCGTGGCGGTGGTGTCGGCGGCGGTGAACGCGCCGCGCTGGAAGAGCAGTTCGATCATCTGCGGGGCGCAGGCGATCACCGCGCACATGCCGGCCAGCACCACACAGGACGCCAGCACCAGGTCCCGTTCCACCCGGGCGCGGGCCCGGCGGGTGTCGCCTTCGGCGAGCGCCCGCGCCACCACGGGGAAGGTGACGGTGCACACCATCAGCGACAGCGTCATCGGGATCTGGGCGACCTTCTGCGCGTAGTTGAGGTGCGAGATGGACCCGGCGGGCAGGGAGGACGCCAGGAACCGTTCGACGAGGACCTGCGACTGGCGGCACAGCGCGAACAGCAGCACGGCGGCGATCAGGGCGAGGCGCACCGGCCGCTCCCCGTCCGCCGGCCCGGTCGCGGCGGGCGCGGGTGCGGGCGAGGCCAGCCGGCGCCACAGGGACGGCAGTTGCACCGCCACCATCAGACAGCCGCCCACCGCGACCCCGGCGGCCGCCGCGCGCACCCCCCACGCGCCGCCGAACAGGAACATCGTTGCCACGATGCCGGTGTTGTACGCGACGTAGATTGCCGCCGGTGCGAAGAAACGGCGGTGCGCCCGCAGGGCGGCGCTGCAGTACCCGGCGAGCCCGAAGGCCAGCAGGCTGAGCGCGGTGAGCCGGGTGCAGTCGACGGCGAGGCGGGGATCGGACAGACCGGGCGCCAGGACGCGGACCAGGTACGGGGCCCCGGCGGCGACCAGCGCCGTCACCGCGGCGAAGGCGAGGCACAGCCGGGGCAGGGTGGCCCTGACCAGCTCGCGCACCGGGTCGCCGGGCGCGCCCCGGGCCCGGCGCGCCAGCGCCACGCTGAACGCCGGGATCAGTGCGATCGCCAGCCCGTCCTCGATCAGCAGCGTCGCGGCGATCTCCGGCACGGTCCACGCGACCAGGAAGGCGTCCGTGTCGCTCCCGGCACCGAACAACCGCGCCAGCGACTGGTCCCGCACCAGCCCGAGCACCGACCCGGCGATAGACAGCACCGCCGTCCCCAGCGCGGCCCGGGCGAGGAACCTCCGGGACACCGCGCCCGACTCACCACCGTCACCACCCGGCCCGACGGCACCCGCCGCGCCCTCGAGCCCGTCGGGCGCGGGGCCGCAGGACCCCGAGCCGCCGGGCACGGGATCACCGGCCGTCGTGCGGGTGCCGGCCGTCGTACGGATGCCGGCCGGGGGCCCGGTGGGCCCGGCTTCCGCGGGCCGGGGCCCGTCCGCCGCGGGGGCGTCCGCCGCGGGCCGGCCGGAGGCGGGGCCGCCGGTCTTGAGCCCGCCGGTCCGGGGCTCACCCGCTTCGGGACCGCCGGTCCTGAGCCCGCCGGGTTCGGATCCGGCGGGCTCGGAACCGGGAGTCCGTGAAGGCAGCATCGTCATCGGGTCGCGGCCTCCTCGATGCGGGCGGGCGCCCCGTCCTGCGGAGCGGCGTCCGCCCGGTCGTCGCGGGACAGCGCCCACCACGCCGTCAGGCCCAGCGCCATGCCGGTCAGGACGGTCGAGGGGCCGCCGATGTCGCCGTAGACGAAGTCGGTGAGCAGCCAGAGCAGGAGGCCGACGGCGACGAGCGCGCAGTCGAGGCCGGGGCCGCGGCGGCGGGCCCGCGGCAGGCGCCGCAGCGCGCACACCAGCAGCGCCAGCCAGCTCCCGGCGAGCGCCAGCAGCCCGATCAGGCCCTGCTCGCTCAGCACCAGCAGGTACATGCTGTGCGGCGACAGCAGCGCCTGCCGGTGGTACTCCTCGCCGGCGCCCGCGATGTCGCTGCCCGAGGACAGCGCCAGGGTGGCGTGCCCGTCGCGGTACTCGGGGAAGCCCTTCAGACCCACACCGGTCAGCGGGTGCTCGCGCCACATGCCGGTGGCCGCCGCCCACAGCGTGTACCGGTCGACGACGGACTGGTCGGGCGTGTCGGCGACCTCCGTGATGCTGTCGATCCGCTCCTGCAGCATCGCCGTACCGACCCCGAAGCCGCCCGTCAGGACGACGCCCGCCGCGACCACGGCCGCCGCCACCTTCACCGCGCGCCGCAGCCCCGCCAGCGCCAGCTGCACCGCGCACGCCAGCGCGGTCGCGATCCAGGCGCCCCGGCTGAAGGACAGCGCCAGCGGCAGCACCAGGACCAGGGCGCACCCGGCGGCGGCCGTCCGCTGCCACACCGGGGCCCGCCCCAGCGCGATCCCCGCCGCGCACACCACGCCCAGCGACACCGCCGTCGCCATGCCCATCACGTCCTGCGCCCCGAAGGTGCCGACCGCGCGGACGGTCTCACCCTGGTACGAGGCACCGGTCCCGGTGACGTACTGGTGCACCCCGACGGTCCCCTGCCACAGGGCGAGCCCCACGAACGACCAGGCCAGCGCCCGGAAGTCGGCCCGGCCGCGGAGCAGCACCAGGACGACGGCCGGGACGAGCACGAAGACCTGCAGATAGCGGCCCAGGCCGTCGAACGCCGCCTGGGGCGAGACCGCCCCCATGGCGGCGAGCGCCAGCCCCGCGACGGGCAGTCCCAGCACCACGGCCGCGCGGGGCGACAGCGGGCGCCGCCGTTCCCGCAGCAGCCGGATCACGCAGTACCCGGCCACCAGCGCGGACACCACGTCGGCGGGCCCCGCGCCGTCCCCCGCCGACGGCAGGCCCGCCAGGGCGACCACCGCCACCAGCGGCAGGACCGGCGCCAGGGCGGCAGCGGCTCGGCGCGGCGGGACGAGGACGTGGCTCACGTGGCGTCAGCTCCCCGTCGGACGGACCAGCGTGGCCGCGGTGCGCAGCAGGATGCAGATGTCCCGCCACAGCGACCAGTCGTCGATGTAGGCGTTGTCGAACCGGCACCGGTCCTCGATCGAGGTGTCGCCGCGCAGCCCGTGGATCTGCGCCAGGCCGGTGATACCGGTACGCATCCGGTGCCGGGCCGCGTAACCGGGATACGTCTGGCTGAACTGCGCGACGAAGTAGGGCCGTTCGGGTCGGGGTCCGACCAGGCTCATGTCGCCGCGGAGCACGTTCCACAGCTGGAGCAGCTCATCCAGCGAGGTGCGCCGCAGCATGCGGCAGAACCAGCGCATCTCGTGCTCGTTGGCCACGCTCCACCGGGTCGCCGACTCGTGTTCGTCGACCGGGCGGTGGGTGCGGAACTTCAGCAGCGTGAACGGCTCCCCGTTGCGGCCGATGCGCTCCTGCCGGAACACCACACCCGGCCCGTCGGCCAGCCGCAGCGTCACGGCGCACACCAGCAGCAGCGGGCCGGCCAGCAGCAGCAGCGTCCCCGAGACCAGGATGTCGAGCATCCGCTTGCCGAGGCCGCCGCCGCGCGGCGGGGCGAAGTCCAGCCGGCGGCAGGAGAACCCGGCCAGCCGCTCCCGCGCCGGGTACGGCGCCGGGTCGGCGTCGACCTCCCAGACCGCGCAGCCCGACTCGGCCAGCGCCCGCAGCAGCGGCCCCTGTTCGGTCCGTACCGAGGGATGGACGGCGAGCACCGCCCGCACCCCGTTCTGGATGACCGCCCGCTCGACCTCCTCGTCCGTGCGCAGCACCGGCACGCCCTCGGCGCCGTCCGGCTGTTCGGCGACGATCCCCACCGGCCGCACCCCGCAGCGCGGGTGGCGCAGCACGGCGGTGGCCACGCGCTGCGCGGTCCCGGCCGGCCCGACGACGAGCGCGGCGTGCGGGCGGCGCAGCAGCGCGGCCCGCCGCCGTCCGTGCACGGCCGCGCGCAGCGCACAGGCCGCCGCCGCCTGCACGGCCAGCCCGGTCAGCACGGTGCCGGCGGACAGCGCGTGCTCCGGCCGGTACGCGGCCCACAGCGCCGCGCCGGCCGTCCAGACCACCGCGACACGGCCGCACACGGCGGGCAGTTCCTCCAGCAGTCCCGGCACCAGCGGCCGGGTGTCACGCGGGCGCAGCAGCAGCGACACCGCGATCAGCAGGGCGACGAGCAGCGGATGGTGCCGGGCCCCGGGCAGCACCAGCGCGGCGGGCAGGACGGCGGCACCGTCCGCGACGAGCAGCGGCAGCGGTGAGGCCGTCCGGGGCGGCGGGGCGGGCAGGCGGGGGCCGGTGTCGGTGCCGCGCGGCGGCATGACGGAGACGGGCGAGGAGAATCCGTGGTCCCGCGGCGGCACGCCGGGGGAGGGCACGGTGTGTTCGGCAGTCACGAGTGGAGGCACTCCCTGTGCTCGGAGGGATCGACACGAGATGTCGTCCGGTCGGCCTCGGCGCCCCCGGCCGCCCGGCACGGGCGTGTCCTCGCCGTGGCGGGCCGGGTGCCGAGCAGGTCGTGGTAGACGTCGGCGACCGCCCGCGCGGTGTGCCGCACGTCGTGGAGGGACAGCACGTGCCGGCGGCCCCGGTCGCCCAGGGACGCGCGCAGCGCCGGGTCGAGCAGCAGCTCGCCGACCGCCCTCGCCAGGGCCCGGGGATCCTCCGGCGGCACCACGCACGGAGCGGCCAAGGAGGGCGGCAGGCTCTCGCGGGCGCCGTCGACGTCCGTGACGACCACGGGCCGCCCGCAGGCCATCGCCTCCAGCGGGGCCAGCGCCATGCCCTCCCAGCGGGACGGCAGGACGACGAGGTCGGCGGCCTGGTACCAGGGGGAGGCGTCCGCGACGGCCCCCGCGAACAGCACCGAGCCGGGGGCGGCCGTGCGCAGCCGGTCACGGTCCGGCCCGTCGCCGACCAGTACGAGACGGGCGTCGGGCACCTGGCGCAGCACGGCGTTCCAGGCCCGCAGCAGGACGTCCTGCCCCTTCTGCCGGCACAGCCGGCCCACGCACACGACGAGCGGCGCCCGCGCGCCCGGTCCGGCCAGCGGCGCGAGCCCGGCCCGTACGGGGCCGGCGGGCGCCGGGCGGAAACGGTCGGGGTCGATGCCGTTGGGCACGACGACCCAGCGGCCGGCGATCCCGGCGCGCACGCCGGTGGCGCGTTCCGCCTCGCTCACGCACACCACCCGCGCGGCCCAGCGGGCCGCCCACCGCTCCCAGCGCAGCGCGAGGGCCGCCGTGCTCCCGCCCACCGCCTCGAACGACCAGGCGTGCGGCTGGAACACCGTGGGGATGCGCCCGCGCACCACGAGCCGTCCGGCGAGCCCGGCCTTCGCGCTGTGCGCGTGCACCAGCTCGGGGCGCACCTCGTCGATCAGCCGGGCCAGCTGCCGCACCTCCCGTGCCAGCGAGGCGCCCGGCGAGCGCGTCGCCTCCCAGTGCCGTACGTGCGCGCCGAGCGACCGCAGCCGGTCGGAGAACGCGCCGGCGGGGCAGATCGCGGTGACGTCCAGGCCGTCCGCGAGCTGGGCTCGCACCAGGTCCGTCACGACACGCGCCACTCCGCCGTCCACCGGCTGGGTGAGGTGCAGGACCCGCGGCCGGCGGCCGCCGGCCGCGGGGTCGGCGGGGTGGGCGAGCTCCGCGGGATCTGCAGGGTCCGCGGGGGCTGGGGGGTTCGCGAGGTCCGCGGGGTCCGCGGGATTCCCGGGGTTCGCGGGGTTCACGGGCAGGGTTTCCGTGTTCCCGAAGGCGCTCGGCGCGGACGCGTTCACCGCCGGGCGTCGACGGCGGCGAAGAGCACGCCCGCCCATGCCGCGTCCCGCTGGGACATGAGCCGGAAGGCCACCCGGTCACCGGCGCGCGGCAGGCCCCCTTCGAGGTCGAACACGTCGGAGTCGTAGCCGAGGGTGTTGGCGTACGCCGGTACCCGCTCGGGAGACGCTTCGCGGGGATCGGCGATGGTGGAGTTCAGGACGTCGTCGAAGGGGTTGGCCCGGTCGGCGAACGCGGTGGGGACGGGCCCGCCGGAGGTGAGGACGAGCGAGTCGCCGGCGGTGCCGCGGTCGCCGTTGTACGCCACCAGTCCCGCCCGGCCCCCGGCGCCCGCCGGGAACGGCAGGCCGCTCAGCGGCATCTCGACCCCCGAGCGGCCGCCCAGCGGGGCGAACCCGTCCCAGAGCGCGAGGTGCCGCAGTGGTTCCTCCGGGTTCTCGTACGCCACCACCAGCGTCCAGCCGCCCCAGGTCCCGGCCGCCGATCTGCCCATGGCCACGTTGACCTGCGCCACCGTGTACAGCCCCGGCGCGCTGTCCCGCACCAGTTCCGTCACGTCCGCCGAGGCCTGGAAGGCGTCCGCGCCGTCCGCCACCCGGTGCCCCACCACCGTGTCGGCGAGCAACTCCTTGTACTCCCCGCCGGGTTCGGCGATCAGCACCCGCCCGTTGTCCTGCCAGGGCTTCTGCTCACCGGCGAGCAGGTTGCCGCCCCAGTACAGGCGGGCGTACGTCACCCGGGAGCCGGCGGGCAGACGGAGCTCCGCGCGGGAGGAGTTGTACGTGTTCGGGTCGCTGTCGACGTCGATGTAGAACATGTCGAAGTCGCCGTTCACCCCCCGCCCGCCGGCCTGCACGTTCCGGCACGAGGACGCCTGGGCACGGCAGGTGGCGGAGGAGTTGGCGGCCCGCACGATGCCGCCGTGCTGGACCGCGCGGTACCGCTGGGAGAAGGCGAGGCCGTCGGCCTCCGGGGAGGGCGCGACCGGCGCGGCGGCCGCGGAGCCGCAGGGTGCCCACATCACTGCGAGGGAGAAGACGCCCACTGCCGCATGGCGGAGCATCTGGCCCAGGGATTGACGCATGACCGTCGGAGCCTTTCGGAACAGGGGTGGCCGGTGGCAGGCAGCAGGACGAGTGCGCTGCGTCCGCCCGGAGGAATGCGCGGGGAGGTTCATCACTCTAGACACCAAACGGACAAATCAGCTGAATATCAGTGAATGTCGACATGTGTGTTGAAACCGTGAAGCCGGGCCTCGTCGTGCCGCTGCTGTGGTACGGCCGTTCCGCCGCCCCACGGAACGGGAACCGGGCCCACCCGGCAGGGCGGGCAACGGGGTGAATGAGGAACCGCGAACGGCGCATGACCGGTTGTGGGTGGGCGCGGGCGCTCCCGCCGGGGGCGCGGGATCCGGCGTTCACCGGGGGAGGGGGAACGCGCATGCGCGCTCCGCCCGCACGGCGTATCGCACTCGGCGCGTGCCGCGCCGCTTTCCCGATCGCGGCAGGGATCGGCCGAAGGTGTGCTGCCGGTCGGCGGGCCGGGGTGTGGCCGAGGGTTTTCCTGTCGGTGCTTCGGTGCTTCGGTGCTTCGGTCGCGGGACGCGGTCGGTCACCTATGTGGACCCGTGGAATTCCCCGTCCCGGGGTTCCGGTATCCGTAAGGGGCCGGCCCGCACTTTCCCCCGAGTGGGTGGTGCAAGGTCACCAGGGGCGGCCATTGCTCCGAGTGGGGGGAGTTGGCCGCTTCACCCTTTTTTCGGCTCCGGAGTGGGGCCAATGAATTCCGGGCCCGATGTGATCGCGAATCTGCCGGACAGGTGAATGGCGGATGCCGGCTCCGAGAGGGACGGATGGCTTCCGGGCGAATTCCGCCCGCCGCCCGAACCGGCGTGGCGCTGACCCGCTCGCAGACGGGAGCGACTTGATGCCCCGCCCGTCATGAGGATTCCATCGCGATGGCTCGAGCCGTTTCGGCGGCACCCGCGGACCGGCCGGACACGCAAAGAAGCCCCCAGGGTGATGGGGGCTTCTCCTTGCTTATGGTGCCGCTCCGGCCTTGCCGGAGCGGCACGGTGCCTTCTCGGCTCGCCCAGCTAAACGCTGTTCTCGGCGGGCTGCGAAGGTCAGTGCTTCTTGCCCTTGTCGTCCTCGTAGAGGGGGAGGAGAACGGCCGACTGAGCGCTGTCCTCGTCCTCGACGTGCAGCGACGTCTCCTGCTCGACGCTCTTCGAGCAGTCGATGTTGTTGTTGGCGGACGAGAGGATCGGGATGTCGATGATCTCGGTCACCTTGCAGCTCTCGGAGATGGTGTCGCCGTCGTTCGCGGCCTGAGCGACTCCGGCTCCGGCACCGACAATGGCCATGGCGGTGGCGGCGGTGGTGATGAGGGCCTTGCTGAGCTTCACTTCTTCTCCTCGTGGAGGGATGTTTTTCTCTTCATCTTTCCGGGACTGGCAGAGCGGAAAGTCTCTGTGACTGGGATTTGTAGCACACTCTTTCCCAGTTCTAACGCCGGCTCCGCAGATATCCGCTAATTTACATCTTTTAGCCGAGTGCTCTGCGATGCCCTCCGACGTTACCAACCAGTGAACGAGGGGGCTCACTGGAAGGTTTTGCTCCATCCGGGTCAGTTCTGGTGGTCGTCCTCGACCGTCACGTACTCCTTTTGCTCGACGTTGTAATTGGTCGAGCAGTCGATGTTGTTGTTGGCGGACGACAGGATCGGGATGTCGATGACCTCCAGAACCGTGCAGGAGAAAATCTTGTTGTCGTTCTGGAACTTGGGCCCGTCCTCGGCGTGGGCGCTCCCTCCTCCCGCCATCAAGAGGGCGGCAGCCGACAGAGAGAGAACGGCTACTTCTTTCCGGCGCAAGATGGACCTCCGCTGTTGGCTCGTACATCCGATACGAGCGGACGATGTGGTGCCGGGCTTCTTTGGAGGCCCGGCACGAGTATCAGCATCGAGGTAACGACGGCGAACCGCATGAGTCATGCCGCTGAAAGAGTGATCCAATGAATCCATTGGCGTTATGGAGCGCTATCCGTGTCAACTCTCCCGCTTCTCCGGCCGCCCGTTCCGCGTCCCCCTTGCGGGCGGGTGCTGCGTTTCGACTCCCTTGCGCGGCCTGACTCGACGAGCCGGCCCCGTACAGGAGAACGGCCTTCGAGGCCGCCGGTGGTCGTCCGGCCGGACGACCACCGGCGGCCGGCAACCGGGGTGCTGTGCGACGGAGTTCCGCTCGAACGCGCCGGTCGGGGACGGAGAGCCGGCGCCGTCCTCGCCGGGCCGTCGATCGGGACCGGAGCCGTCGCCCGCCGTGTCGCCGGGGCGCCGCCCGCCGTCGAGGAGGAGGTGGTCCCGGTCGTGGACGTGACCGTCCTCCAAAGCCCGGAGGCGTTCTCCCACGGAGGGAGCCGCCCTTTCGTGTATACGGTTCCTGCTCCTGGCGCGGCGGTGACCGCAAAAGGCGACCAGCGGTTATTACTACGGACAACCGCACGGACGAAGGAGTGGACCATGGTCGTCAACACCGGTGGGACACCGGTGGACATCACGGACGGAACACCGGAAGCGGCCCGGCCCGGCCCGGTGGGCGGAACCCGGCGGGAGGTGGTGCGCGGTCTGCGTGCCTGTGCCCTCACCGTCACCCTGGCGCCGCTGCTCGCCGCCTCCCGGTCCCCGTACCTCCGGCCTGCGCGTGAGGACGGCGTTCCGGACGGCGCCGCCTTCGACCGTATCCACCGAGGCCGCCGTATCCGAGGGACGTGGTTCCCCGCACGCGATGCGGCCGAGGACGGCCGGTGGCACGTCACCGTCGACGACCGGCCCCTCCATCTGATGCGCCGAGCCGACGGCACCTGGCTGAGCGAGGTCGACCACTACTGCTCGTACCGGACACCGCTCGAGGCCGCCCGCGCGGCCGTCGACGCCCTTCCCCCCGGCCAGGGGCTGCGCGCGGGCTCGGACGACGGCACGGCACACTCGCCCGGAGGAGGCCGTCATGGCGTACGTGCGTAAGGACGCCGGCACACTCACGGCCGACGAGAAGCGCCGGTTCGTCAACGCGCTGCTCGAGATCAAACGGCGGGGCGAGTACGACGAGTTCGTACGGATACACATCGCCCACTATTCGTCCGACGGTGAGCGCGGACTGCGCATCGCGCACATGGCGCCCTCCTTCCTGCCCTGGCACCGCCGGTTCCTGCTCGACCTGGAGAGCGCCCTGCGCCGGGTCGACTCCTCGGTGACCCTTCCGTACTGGGACTGGACCCGCGACCGCACGACCACCTCCACCCCGTGGACGGCGGATCTCCTCGGCGGCAACGGGCGCCGCTCCGACCACCGGGTGATGACCGGACCGTTCGCCCACCACGAGGGCAACTGGGACATCAAGGTGAGGGTCACCGAAGGGGAGTTCCTCACCAGGGACCTCGGCCGCAGGAGCGCCTCGATCGAACTGCCCACCAAGAGCGACCTGGAGTGGGCGCTGAAGGAACCCGACTACGACGTGACGCCCTGGGACTCGACGGTCACCCGGGGTCTCCGCAACCGGCTGGAGGGCTGGGGCACCGGCCGGGGCAGCGCCTCGTGGCGCAATCACAACCGGGTGCACCGCTGGGTCGGTGGTGTGATGCTCACCAGTGCTTCCGTCAACGATCCCGTCTTCTGGCTGCACCACGCGTTCGTCGACCTGCAGTGGCACCAATGGCAACGCCGGCACCGCGGGGCCCGCTATCTGCCCGCGACTCCGCCGGGTTCCGGCGACGCGCAGCACGGCCGGGTCGTGGCGCGTCAGGAACGGCTGCCGCCGTGGGACGTGACACCGGCCGAGCTGGAGGACGTCGGCCGGATCTACCGGTACGCGTGAGGGGAGCCGGCGGCATGGCTGAGCCGCCGGCTCGTCACCGGCGGCGACCGCGCACGCGGCTCTCGGACGGCAGCGGCCTCAACCGGCCGCGTACCCCAGGGACTCCACGGCGTTGCAGTACGGCAGGCCGTCGATCGGACGGTCGGTGAAGAACCGGCCGATCAGGTCCGAGGACTCCTCCCGGCGTTCGACGGTGACCAGGTGGTCCGTCTCCTTGAGGGTGGTGAACCGCGCCGAGGGCATCACCGCGGCGAGCTCCCGGCCCATCTGCGGGGTGCACAGGGTGTCGTACTCTCCGTTGAACACCAGGGAGGGCACGTCGGGGACGGGCAGGGGTTCGTAGCAACCGTGCGTCAGCAGCCTCGTGTTGTGCTCGACCACCTTCTCCAGCTCGTCCGGCGTCTGGTTCAGGAACTGCCGGTGGAGCAGACGGGTCACGGCCGCGTGCCGGCGCACCCGTCCGGCGCCCGGGTTCGACATGAACATCCGCACCAGTCCCTCGGCGGCCTCTTCGATCTCGCCGCGTTCGAGGGCACGGGTCAGACGGGGGACGGCGTGGGTGTAGAGCTCGGGAAAGCGCTTGGCCGCGGCGCAGAACACGATGCGGGTGACGAACTCGGGGTGGAGTTGCGCGAAACGCAGCCCGATGACTTCGCCGAAGCAGCCGCCGAAGAGATTCACGCGCGGCATTCCGATCTCGACCAGCATGTGCCTGACCGCGGCGGCGAGAAAGTCGATGCCGTACCGGGCGGGCAGAAAGTCCGCGGTGCCGTAACCGGGAAGATCCACGGTGACCAGAGTGGCGAGCGGCGACAGGTACTTCTCGTGCCCCTGCCACGAGTACCTGTTCTGGGACGAGCCTCCGAGCAGCACCAGCGGCGCGGTCAGCGGCGCGGGCTGGTGGACGATGCGGCACTCGTACGCGAAGCCCTCGAAGACGAGCTCCCGTTCCTCCACCTGCCCCGACGCCGGGGGAACGGGCCCGGGGCGCCCGACGGTGGGCGGGTTCTGGGCGGTGATGACGGCAGTGCGCATGAGCGGCTCCGGAGAACGGCAGGAAGAGGGGAAAACGGAAAGACATCGAACCATTCCGTAACTACCAAGAACCACACAGTACTGGCGCAGTTGCCCAATGCCGGGTTATTCCGGCGGAGTCGTTTACCGGCCGGAAAGGTCCGTAAGCCCTTACAGGTGGCGAAGATGCCCTCCCGGGGGTGTCAACCCAGGTATTCCTCTTGCCCGTTGAGCTATTCAGCGGGTGGTTGGGGCGCAGCTGTTCTCGAAGGTGATCCAGAAGGCGTTCAGGGGCTTTCCTGGGCATGGTCCATCGCTTGCGGCCCCTGTCGATGGGGTTCAGGATCATCGGCCTCGTGCATGCGCACTTCGGGGTCGTGGCCTCGTGGGGGAGGTGCGGTGGCGCTTCCGGAACGGAGAGGGCTGCCGAGGGTGCGCGAATGGCCGATGCCGAAGCGGTGATCGAGAGGAACCGGCTGCGAACTGAACGGTGCCGACGCCACCTGATCGGAGTAATGCCGTCTCGAATGGAACTTCGCTCACCGCTTGGTGATAGTTGGATCGGATAACTTGCAGATATAACTGCTCGCAGCGGAAAGGGATTCCGTGGGGCTGGGCTGTTGGCCGGTCGTGCAGGCCTGTGCCAGCGCACCCGTGTGAGGAAAATCCGAGAGGAAAGAAGCATATGAAGTTCAAGAGTGCCCTCGTCTGCGCGTTCGCCGCTCTGGCCGTCGCTGGTGGTGCCGTCGGGACCGCGCAGGCGGCCGACGGCGACCCGTCGAATCGCGGCAGCAACGAGCAGGACCAAAGCTGCGAGGTCAGCGAGGACATCGACCAGACGAATTTTTCATCCTCCGACAACAACATCGACTGCTCCAAGCACATCGGTGAGGAGACCGACCTGGTGCGCGTGGCGGACGGTGCACTCTTCCCCCGCCCGTACGAACACCGCTGACCGCGTGTCCCGTCCTCGTACACGCTGAGGACCTGCCGGGAACCGGCCTGTGGGTTCTGAGACCTGGACCCTCGGGTCAGCGCGTTGCCCGCCTGCATGTTGTGCTCCGGAAATCCCTGAACCCCGACCTCGCGTAATGGTCCGCCGACGGAATCGGCGGACCATTACGTGTGCCATGTCGGATGAGGCAGAGGATTCGGCGTCGGCCGGTGATGACAAGCCGGGCTGCCATGGCGAACAGGCGGAACCGCAGGGGGCGGGGCCTTTGCGGCCGGGTCTCCCGGCCAGGGCGAGCGTCGGCATCCAGGTCGGCGGGCCAAGGGCGATCCGCACGGTCTCCAGCCGGACCTTGCTCCGGGCGCTGAGCTGTTCTCGGCCTCCGCTCGAGCAGAGCAGGGGGTGCGGGCGGCTTGGGTGAAGCCGGTGAAGCGGGCGGTGCCGCACCACGGCTCGCGCCGAGCCGCCAGGTCTCGAGGGCGGCCATGGTCTGTTCGCCCAGGGCGCGGCTGACTTCCCGTCGGCCCGTGGAGGGCTTCTCCCGCCGGTCACGGCAGGGCACCCGGACCGCGCCTCCGGCGCCTTTCGTTCGGCCGGCCCCACCGTCGTGACCGACCGCTGATGGCTGCCGCCGTCCGCTGTCGTCGCCGTCGGCGCGTACCGTCGTGAACGGGATTCGTCGGCTCGGGGGACGGGCAGGGGGCCCACTCCTCGGACGGACGGGCGGGCGGGCGGTCGTCCGGGAACCCCTGACGGCCTCTTCTCGCTGGCCGCGCCTGTGCGCGGACCGCCCACGGACCTGACGGTCGAACACCCGGCGGAGCCACTTCTCGCCGCTCCCGTGGGTCGGAACCACCCGGCGGAGCCGGTCGTGGAGGCTGACGCCGGCCCCGACCGACAAAAAGCCCTCCCCATGGGGAGGGCGGAGACTGGCGCCCCCGGCAGGACTCGAACCTGCGGCCAAGCGCTTAGAAGGCGCCTGCTCTATCCACTGAGCTACGGGGGCCGGTGTGGTGGCCTGTCGTCGTGGTGCCCGGGTCCGGGCCTGTCCGTGACGTTGCCGGAGACAAGGATAGGGCTCCCGCATCCTTGCCCCCTGTTGCCTCGCCTCCGTGCCTCGATGTGGAGGTTCGGTGAAGCGGTCCTGATAATCGCAGGCAGGTACGAATCGTGCACCGCTTTTGGTCTCTCGCGCACCGGGTGTTGTGCACTCGTTATGCCTGGAGGGCGCACGCGTCGCGGTCGTCCCTTCCGTCCCTTGTGTCCTGTCGGCGCGCAGGCATACTCATATGCTTCAGAATTCCCCCAAAATTGGGCATTCTTCGCATGTGGTGACCTTGGACGTACGGCCCCAGCTGCTCGACGCGCTCTCCGCCCTGCGCGACCGTGTCGCCGCCGCCCGCTTCCCGCTGCCCCTGGCGGGGGCCGCACGCGCGCGTGCCAACCGTGACGAGCTGCTCGCGCAGCTCGACGACTATCTGGTGCCCCGGCTGAGAGATCCCGAAGCGCCCCTGCTGGCCGTCGTCGGAGGATCCACCGGAGCCGGGAAGTCCACCCTGGTGAACTCCCTGGTGGGCCACCGGGTCAGCGAGGCGGGCGTGCTGCGGCCCACGACCCGGACACCGGTGCTCGTCTGCCATCCGGAGGACCACCACTGGTTCAGCGGGATGAGGGTGCTGCCCGACCTCACGCGCGTGTGGGTGCCCCACCACCGGGACCCCGCGGACGACCTGCTCCTCCCCGGGGAGAACCCCGCGCGGGTGCTGCGCGTGGAGACCGCCGACACCCTGCCGCCCGGCCTCGCCCTCCTGGACGCGCCCGACATCGACAGCCTCGTCTCCGACAACCGGGTCCTCGCCGCCGAACTCATCAACGCCGCGGACATCTGGATCATGGTGACCACCGCCGCCCGCTACGCCGACGCCGTGCCCTGGCACATGCTGCGCACCGCCAAGGAGTACGACGTCACCCTGGTGACCGTCCTGGACCGCGTACCCCACCAGGTCGTCTCCGAGGTGTCACGGCAGTACGGCGCCCTGCTCACCAAGGCCGGACTCGGCCACGTACCGCGCTTCACCGTGCCCGAGCTGCCCGAGTCGGCCTGGGGCGGCGGCCTGCTGCCCGCCACCGCCGTGGCCTCGCTGCGGACCTGGCTGGTCCACCAGGCACTGGATCCCGCGGCCCGGCAGCAGGTGATGGCCCGCACCGCGTACGGCGTCCTCGGCTCCCTCGACACCCGCATGCCCGAACTGGCGGGTGCCGCCGCCGCGCAGTACGCGGCCGCGCTGCGGCTCACCGCCGCCATCGACGGGGCGTACGACAGCGAGCACGCGCGCGTGCGGGGCCGGCTGCAGGCCGGGGCCGTACTCGCCGGCGACGCGCTCAGACGATGGCGCGCCTTCCCCCTGGACTGCACCCCGGGCGAACTCCTCGACGCCCTGGTGGAGAGCCTGAGCGCGCTGCTGCTGTGCGCCGTCGCCGCCGCCGACGAACGCGTCGACGAGGCCTGGCGGCGCGAACCCGCGGCGGACGCCCCCGAGCTCGCCGGCCGCGACACCGTGCCCGAGAGCGCCGAGCACCGCATCGGACTGGCCGTACGGCGCTGGCGGCGCGAGCTCGAGGAGTACGCCGAGGACGAGGTGCGGGTGCTGGACCGCAGTACCGCGCCCGACCCCGAGACGGTCGCCGCGCTGGTCGCCACGGCCCTGCTGGGCGGTCGCCGGGCCCGGACCGCCGGGGAGGGGATCGCCGAGCGGATCGGCGCGCACGGCGCGCTGCGGCTGCGCGACCGGGGCGGACGGCTGCTCATCGAGCACGTGGACCGCGTCATGCACACCGAACGCGAACGCCGGCTCGCCCCGCTCGACGCGCTCGAGGTGCACGCGGAGCCCCAGGCCGAACTCATCGCCGCGTTGTCCGTACTGCAGAAGGAGAGGTGACCGGTGACCGCCGTCACTGGCCAGGACCACACCGAACACCCCGAGCACCCCGACCGCGAGGCCGGAGGGGCACCCCGTACGGACACCGCGAGCCCTTGGGACGACGGGCTGATCGCGCGCCGGGCGAACGGGGTCGCCGGCGAGGAGCAGGGCGGGGTGGCGGCAGCCCGCACACCCGCGCCGCAGACCGTGGTTCCGCTCGCGTACGACCCTTGGCTGCGGTCGCGGCTCGAAGCGCTGCGCGAGCTGGTGGGGCTCTCCCGCGCCCGGCTCGACAACCGGACCCTCGCGCAGGCGGGCCGGGTCCTCGAGGAGTCCACCGCGCGGCGCCGGCTCTCCGGACAGCACACCGTCGTGGCCATCGCGGGCGCCACCGGCAGCGGCAAGTCACAGCTGTTCAACGCGCTGGCCGGAGTGCCCGTCTCGGAGACCGGCGTACGGCGGCCGACCACCGCCGCACCCATCGCGTGCAGCTGGAGCGACGGCGCGGCGGGCCTCATCGAACGCCTCGGGATCCCGCCCAGGCTCAGGCGGCGCCCCCTCCAGGCGACCGCGGACGCCGACGAGCGGCTGCGCGGGCTGGTCCTGGTCGACCTGCCCGACCACGACTCGGCGGCGGTCCAGCACCGGGAGCAGGTGGACCGTGTCCTGGGGCTGGTCGACGCGGTCATCTGGGTCGTCGACCCCGAGAAGTACGCCGACGCCATGCTGCACGAGCGCTATCTGCGGCCCATGGCGGCCCACGCGGAGGTCATGTTCGTCGTCCTCAACCAGACCGACCGGCTGCCCGGGGAGGCCGCCGAGCAGGTCCTGGACGATCTGCGGCGGCTGCTCGACGAGGACGGCATCGTGCTGGGGGAGTACGGCGAACCCGGCACGACCGTGCTGGCGCTGTCCGCGCTCACCGGGGACGGGGTCGGCGAACTGCGGGAATCGCTCGCCCGGTTCGTGGCCGAACGCGGGGCCCCGGCCCGGCGGATCTCCGCGGACGTGGACATCGCGGCGGCCCGGCTGTGGCCGGTGTACGCCACCCGCCGGCGCACCGGGCTGAGCGAGGAGGCGCGCGAGGAGTTCGCCGACCGGCTCGCGGACGCCGTGGGGGCCACCGCCACGGGCGAGGCGGCCGAACGCGCGTGGCTGCGCAACGCCAACCGCGCGTGCGGCACGCCCTGGCTCCGGCTGTGGCGCTGGTGCCAGGAGCGGGGCGAGCCGTCCACCGGCCGGGTCGCCCTGCGCGGCCAGCCCGACGCGGAGGCGACGGCCCGGCAGCGCGTGGAGCAGGCGGTGCGCACGGTGGCCGACCGCGCCTGCGCCGGACTGCCGGCGCCGTGGGCGCTGGCTGTGCGGGAGGCGGCCGTACGCGGCTCCCAGGGCCTGCCGGAGGCGCTGGACGAGCTGGCCGTACGCGCGGGACTGCCGCCGGGAAGGCCGCCGCGGCCCGGGTGGTGGCCGCTGGCCGTGTTCGCCCAGGTGTCGATGACGGTCCTTCAGTTCGTCGGCGGGCTGTGGCTGCTGGCACAGATCGTCGGGGTCGTGGCGCCGAACCTGGGGGTGCCGGTGCTGCTGATGGTGATCGGCATCGTCGGCGGCCCGCTCGTCGAGTGGAGCTGCCGCATGGCGGCCCGGGGGCCCGCCCGGCGGTACGGGCAGGAGGCGGAGAGACGGCTGCGGGAGGCGGCCGCGGGGTGCGGCCGGGCCCGCGTCCTGGACCCGGTGGCGGCGGAGCTGCTGCGGTACCGGGAGGTGCGGGAGCAGTACGGACGGGTCGTGGGGGCGGGGGCCAGCCGCGCCTGACGGCGGCGGGGCAGGACGGGTCCGGAGCGGAGCGCCTCGTTCGGGTGACGGGGATGTCCACAGACCGGAGGTGGTCCACAGCGCTCGGCGGGCCCGGCCCGACGGAGGCAGTCTGGCCGCACGGCGATCGCGGGACGGTCCGTGGTCGCCCTGCCGGACGGCAGCCGTACGGGACGGGCCCGTACGCGTACCAGCCCGGTGCCGGTGTCGCCGTGCGCGGCCGGCGGATCCGGGCGAGGGAGGGAAACACGATGAACGAGACGATGGTGTGCGTGGTGGGCAACGTGGCGACGCAGCCGGTGTACCGGGAGATGGCGTCCGGACCCGCGGCGAGGTTCCGGATCGCGGTCACGTCCCGGTACTGGGACCGGGAGAAGAGCGCCTGGGCGGACGGGCACACCAACTTCTTCACGGTGTGGGCGAACCGGCAGCTGGCCACCAACGCGGCGGCGTCGCTGTCGGTGGGCGAACCGGTGATCGTGCAGGGCCGGCTGAAGGTGCGTACGGAGACGCGCGAGGGACAGCAGGGGTGGATGTCGGCGGACATCGACGCGGTGTCGATCGGCCACGACCTCGCCCGGGGCACGGCCGCCTTCCGGCGCGCGCAGCGACCGGAGCAGGCCTCCGCGCCGGAGCGTCCCGAGCCCGACTGGGAAAGCGGAGCGGAGAATTCGGCGATCACGGACGGAAACGCACGCCAACGTCAGCCGGAACCCGCAGCGGTGACATGAGGTCAGTGATCCGGCCTCGGTGCCGGTGCTGACCGAACTGAGGCTCATCGACGGATGCGTACCAAATCGTCCCGGGTGGATTTGTCGATAAGACCTGCCCGCGGCGGCTTCCGCGATAACGATTCCGAGTCGGATCACTCCTCCGACGCGATCACCGGCAAGCGCGCATCGCCGTCTCCTTAGGATGCCGGGCATGGCTCCCGGGACTCTCGGGGCCGGTGATTCTGCTGGTGGGACCGCCACCCCCCACGTCAACGGGTCCCACCCGGGAAGGATTTCGGTGTTTGCTTCGTTCTCCGCGGGACCCGCGCGCGGACGCGGGTCGGCCCGCCTCGCCGCAGGGACGCTGGTGTCCGGACTCGTCGCCACAGCCGTACTGGCCGGTGCCGGGACGGCGGCCGCCGACGAGGAGACGGCACCGGATCACAGCGGGGCGGCCGCGACCATAAGCGGACTCAAGACCTACGGCGCCGCCGTGATACGCGGCGCCGCCGGGGACCAGCAGGTGTCGGCGGGACTGTTCGAGATGTCCGTCGAGGGCGGCGGCATGCTGCAGACGTACTGCGTCGACATCCGGACGCCCACGCAGAAGGACGCCAAGTACCACGAGACCGCCTGGAGCGGGACCTCGCTGGGCACCAACGGGGACGCCGGCCGGATCCGCTGGATCCTGCAGAACTCCTACCCGCAGGTCAACGACCTCGCGGCGCTGGCGAAGAAGGCCGGCGTACGCGGCCGGCTCACCGAGCAGGACGCGGCGGCCGGCACACAGGTGGCCATCTGGCGGTACTCCGACGACGTCTCCGTGGACGCCGCCGACCCCCAGGCCGAGCAGCTCGCCGACTACCTGCAGAAGAACGCCCGTGACGAGGGGGAGCCCAAGGCGTCGCTGGCTCTGGACCCGCCCGCGGTCTCCGGCCGCCCGGGTGAACCGATCGGTCCGGTCACGGTGCGCACGGACGCGCGCAGCGTGACCGTCTCCCCGCCGGCGGACGCCGCCACGAGCGGGGTGCGGATCGTGGACGGGAACGGCGAGCCCGTCACCACCGCGGCCGACGGCAGCCAGATCTTCTTCGAGGTGCCCGAGGACGCGGCGGCGGGCACCGCGGAGCTCACCGCGCAGGCATCGACCACGGTGCCCGTCGGCCGTGCCTTCGTCTCCGAGAGCCGGAGCCAGACGCAGATCCTCGCCGGTTCCAGCGAGTCGACCGTCTCGGCGACGGCGAGCGCCACCTGGGCGCTCAAGGGCGCGATACCCGCGCTGTCCGCCCGCGAGAACTGCGCCAAGGGCGGTGTGGACGTCACCGTCGCCAACCAGGACGACGAGCCGTTCACCTTCCAAGTGGCGGGTGCGGAGCACACCGTCGCGGGCGGGGAGTCCCGGACGGTGACGGTTCCGCTGAGCGAGGACCGGCCGTACGACTTCACGGTCGAGGGTCCCGGCGGCTTCGAGCAGCGGTTCACCGGCATGCTCGACTGCCTCACCCGGGCCGCCGAGATCGGCACCACCACCCACACCCTCACCGGTCCGAGCCCCACTCCCGTCGCCGGCACTCCCACCGACACCAACCTCGCCGAGACCGGTTCCTCCAGCGCCACCCCGTGGATCGCCGGCACCGCCATCGCCCTGGTCGTCCTCGGCGGCGCGGGCCTGGTCGTCACCCGCCGCGGGAACACCTCCTCCGGGGGCTGAGCCCCGGTGCCCGGTGCGCCGGCGTCCGGCGGCATGAGCGGAACGGGGGCCGGAGTCCGCGCGGCTGCCGCCGTGGCCGTTTCGGGACTGCTGCTGGCGGGGTTGCCCGCGCTGTACTTCCTGACCGTTCACGGCTGCGGCGAGGAGGAGGACCGGCTGGCCGAGGTGATGTCCGTCGAGACGGTACTGGACGCGGCTCCGGAAGGGGCGGGCCGGAAGGACCGCTACCGGGAGTGCGACGACGACGACCGCTTCGTCGTCGTGGGGGCGCGGTACCGGTACGACGGCTCCTCGGAGGACGCCCTGCGGCACTACGGGGAGGCGGCCCGCGCCGACGGCTGGCGACCGCGGACCGCGCCCGGTTGCTTCACCAAGCCGATGGGAGGCACGACCGCTTACCTTGTCGTGGAAGGCCCGGACGACGGCTTCCTCCACGTGGAGATCGTCGCGGACCACGCGCGGTCGCAGTGGTGCTGAACACCGACGCCGGCGAACACCGCCCCCGGGCCGGCCGACCGGGACCACACGGAAAAGCACCCGCCCTCCACGGCCCGGCACGCTGCACGGAGACCAGGGGCACGACCACCGGCACCCGAGGCGGCGGCCGTCCTTCCCGCGGCATCCGGCACCGCCGGGCCGCAGAGCGGACCGTGTCCTGGCTGCCCGGCTGTCGACGCCTCCACCGCCGTCACCGCGACCCCTCAGAGGCCATGAGGGCTCGCCGACGCAGGACTGCGCCGGCGCAGGCCAGGACGACGGCAAGACCTGCCGGCAGACAGACGAACACGTTGATCGACGTGGAGATGTGCTCCACCGTCGCACCGTCGGAGTAGACGCAGGCGCTGCGCAGAGGCCAGTACGCCTGCTCAACGCTTGCCAACTCCGCACCGGAGGCGTTCTGGCCTTCGCACAACTCGGGAAACGGCCCTCCCGCGGTGACGGAGAACCAGCCGCAGCAGTACACGGCTGCCGCCGAAGAGCCGAAGACCAGAACGAGAACCGCGCAGAGTCTGGGCAGGGGCAGGGGCGGGTCGTTCAGCAGCAGAACAACGGTCACGATGCCCGCCACCGCAGTGGCCAGAGCGACGAGCAGCAGCATGCCCATCAAGAACAGCGGCACTGTGTCTCCTTGTCTCCTTCTCGCAGGGAGGAGGCGCGAGGGGTGAGGAACCGGTCGGTCCCGCAGCCGGGGCGGCCGTATCCGGACGTCCGCGGCAGTCGTCAGCAGGGGGACGGTTCCGGCGAGGGCCGCACCGCCGGACTCCTGGGGCGGTGCTCATTCCGGCGCGACGGTATCGAGCCACCCGGCGAGCGCGTGAAAGTCGGCGTCCTCCAGGCCCTTGGCCGGATCGACCCGATGAAGCAGTGACGGCGCGGGGTGGCCGGCGGCGACCCAGAGGCGGTCCATGGCGCCGATCTCGTCGTCGACCCAGACGAACGGCCGGCCGTCGGCCCACTCGACCAGGGGGCGGGTCTTCCAGTGCAGACCCCGCGGGCCTTCCTCCGCGCCGGCGTCCGGCCACTCCACCACGGGCAGCCTCGGCAGCCCGATGCGCGGGGGCGACGACCTCGTTCGCCTCCTCCAGCCACGTCGTCGCCCACACGAGACGGCAGCCCAGAGCCATGAGGCGCGCCCCGATGCCGGGGTCGAGCCGGGTCAGCAGCGGGTTCCCTCGATCGGCGGGCGCCCAGGCGGCGACGGCAGCGGCCCGCGGGTGACCGGACGGCGACCCGAACGGGATCAGGGGCCCGTCGACGTCGAGGAAGAGGAGGGGGCGCTCCGCCGCGCTGGTCACGGCGGCACGATAGCCCGAGAACGACCGGTGGCGGTCGGCGGCGACCGGCAGTGGCGGTCGGGGCTCCGGTGCCGTCCGGGAAACACCAGGTCGGAGCGCCCGGACCGGACGCGTTTCCGCGCAGGGGTGGCGGTACGGCAAGATGGGGTGTATCTGCCCACTGCCTGATTTCAAGCTGCCGGACGGTTTCTCTTGGCTGAGTACATCTACACCATGCGCAAGGCGCGCAAAGCGCACGGCGACAAGGTGATCCTCGACGACGTCACCCTGAGCTTCCTGCCGGGGGCGAAGATCGGTGTCGTCGGGCCGAACGGCGCCGGTAAGTCGACGGTTCTGAAGATCATGGCGGGGCTGGAGCAGCCGTCGAACGGTGACGCCTTCCTCACTCCCGGTTACACCGTGGGCATCCTGCTCCAGGAGCCCCCGCTGAACGAGGACAAGACCGTCCTGGAGAACGTCCAGGAGGGCGTCGCCGAGGTCAAGGGCAAGCTCGACCGGTTCAACGAGATCGCCGAGCAGATGGCGACCGAGTACACCGACGAGCTCATGGACGAGATGGGCAAGCTGCAGGAGCAGCTCGACCACGCCAACGCCTGGGACCTCGACGCCCAGCTGGAGCAGGCCATGGACGCCCTGGGCTGCCCGCCCGGCGACTGGCCGGTCGCCAACCTCTCCGGTGGCGAGAAGCGCCGCGTGGCGCTGTGCAAGCTGCTCCTCGAGGCGCCCGACCTGCTGCTGCTCGACGAGCCCACCAACCACCTCGACGCCGAGTCGGTGAACTGGCTGGAGCAGCACCTCGCCAAGTACGAGGGCACCGTCGTGGCCGTCACCCACGACCGGTACTTCCTGGACAACGTCGCCGGGTGGATCTGCGAGGTCGACCGCGGCCGGCTGCACGGCTACGAGGGCAACTACTCCAAGTACCTGGAGACCAAGGCCACCCGCCTCAAGGTCGAGGGCCAGAAGGACGCCAAGCGCGCCAAGCGGCTCAAGGAAGAGCTGGAGTGGGTGCGGTCCAACGCCAAGGGCCGCCAGGCCAAGTCCAAGGCGCGTCTGGCCCGCTACGAGGAGATGGCCGCCGAGGCCGACAAGATGCGGAAGCTGGACTTCGAGGAGATCCAGATCCCGCCGGGCCCGCGCCTGGGCAGCGTGGTCGTCGAGGTCAACAACCTCACCAAGGGCTTCGGCGAGAAGCTCCTCATCGACGACCTGTCGTTCACGCTGCCGCGCAACGGCATCGTCGGCATCATCGGACCGAACGGCGCGGGCAAGACCACGCTGTTCAAGATGATCCAGGGCATCGAGGAGCCCGACTCCGGTTCCATCAAGGTCGGCGAGACCGTCAAGATCTCCTACGTCGACCAGAGCCGCGAGAACATCGACCCGAAGAAGACGCTGTGGGCCGTCGTCTCCGACGAGCTCGACTACATCAACGTCGGCCAGGTCGAGATGCCGTCGCGGGCGTACGTCTCCGCGTTCGGGTTCAAGGGACCGGACCAGCAGAAGCCGGCCGGCGTGCTCTCCGGCGGTGAGCGCAACCGCCTGAACCTCGCGCTCACCCTCAAGCAGGGCGGCAACCTGCTGCTCCTCGACGAGCCGACCAACGACCTCGACGTCGAGACGCTCTCCAGCCTGGAGAACGCCCTGCTCGAGTTCCCCGGGTGCGCCGTGGTCGTCTCCCACGACCGGTGGTTCCTGGACCGGGTCGCCACGCACATCCTCGCCTACGAGGGCGAGTCCAAGTGGTTCTGGTTCGAGGGCAACTTCGAGTCGTACGAGAAGAACAAGGTCGAGCGGCTCGGGCCGGACGCCGCGCGCCCGCACCGTGCCACCTACAAGAAGCTGACCCGGGGCTGATCTCTTGCGGCACATCTACCGCTGCCCGCTGCGCTGGGCGGACATGGACGCGTACGGCCACGTCAACAACGTGGTGTTCCTCCGCTACCTGGAGGAGGCCCGTATCGACTTCCTGTTCCGCCCGGAGAAGGACTTCAAGCAGGGGTCCGTGGTGGCGCGCCACGAGATCGACTACAAGCGGCAGCTCGTCCACCGGCACCACCCGGTCGACATCGAGCTGTGGGTCACCGAGATCAGGGCGGCGTCCTTCACCCTCACCTACGAGGTGAAGGACGACGACCTCGTCTACGTCCGCGCGTCGACGGTGATCGTGCCGTTCGACTTCGAGGCGCAGCGTCCGCGCCGTCTCACCGCGGAGGAGCGCGAGTTCCTCCAGGAGTACACGGACGACACCGCCGGCGAAGAGGAGGAGGCCGTCGCCGCATGACGGCGCTCCACCTCGCCGACGAGGGGGAGGCCGCGGACCTCGCGGCCTTCCTCTCCCGGCTGCTGCACTACGACCGTTCCGCCGCGGTACGGCTGCAGGCGGCCGGCACGGCGCTCGCCGTCTTCGGCCGGCCGCCCTCCTTCGAGGTGCTCGCCGTCCGCGCCGTACGGCTGGCGAAGCCGTACGAGAACGGGCTGGACGTCACCCTGGACGTGACCGTGTCCGCCGGTGAGCTGCTGGAGTCGGTGGACGAGTCCGCCGCCACGGCCGCCGTGCCGGGCGCGGTGACCGGGCCGCCGTGGGCCGGGGTGCTGCCGCCGCGCGGCGGCTGGCGGGCCGAGCCCGGGCTGCCGGCGCCGCAGGAGCTGCGCGGGCTCGTCGCCGCGTCGGTCGCGGAGTTCCGCTCCCGTACGGAGGAGCTGGCGCCCGAGCGGCGCACGCGGGCGGAGCTCGACCGGATCGGGCGGGAGATCTGGTCCCGCACGGTCGCGGAGACCGGGCTTCCGGTGCGGGCGGTGCACGCCGCCCAGTCGCTGGGGTTCCTGCGGGGCGGCGAACAGGGACTGTTCTCCTCGGGGTCCTGGCTCCGGCTGCGCACGCCCTACGGGTCGGTCGCCGTGCGCCGGGCGGGCCTCGGGGCGCTGGGCCTCAGCGTGCGCTGAGGCCGGCCCGCGCTATTCCGGGTTGTCGTCCGGGCGGACGGCGATGTGGTCGGCCTCCAGTTCCAGCGCGACGCGGTCACGCATGTCCAGCGCCTTCGTGTACTCGGCGGGCAGCTGGAGGCGGCCGGCGCGGTCGAGCATGGCGTACTCGCGGGCGACGACGGTCTCGTGGCCGGTGGCCGCGTCGACCTCGCTGCGGCGCAGCACCTCGGTGGAGGTGCGGCCGTCGCGGATGGCGACCGTGCGGCGGACCTCGCCCGCCACCGCCTGGTCGTGGGTGACGATCACGACGGTCGTGCCGAGCCGTTCGTTCGCGGTGCGGAACGCGGCGAAGATCTGCTCCGCGGTGTGGGAGTCCAGTTCACCGGTGGGTTCGTCGGCGAGGAGCACGGAAGGGCCGCCCGCGAGGGCCACGGCGATGGCGACGCGCTGCTGCTGGCCGCCGGACATCTCGTGCGGGCGGCGGTCCCGGCAGTCCGCCACCTCCAGCAGCTCCAGCAGCTCCAGCGCGCGTTCGGCGCGGGCGCGGCGCGCGGACCGGGAGCGGCCCCGGCGGCCGGCGAGCTGCATCGGCAGGGCGACGTTCTGCGCCGAGGTCAGATAGGGCAGCAGATTGCGGGAGGTCTGCTGCCAGACGAAGCCGACGACCTCACGGCGGTAGGCGAGCCGGTCCTTCGCGGTCATCGTGAGCAGATCACGGCCGGCGACGCGGGCCGCGCCGGCCGTGGGGGTGTCCAGGCCGGCCAGGATGTTCATCAGGGTCGACTTGCCGCTGCCGGACGCGCCCACGAGCGCCATCAGCTCGCCCTCCCGCACCAGGAGGTCCAGCCCCTGGAGCGCCTGCACCTCCACCCCGTCCGCGGTGAAGACGCGGACCAGGCGGTCGCAGGTGATGAGCGCGTCATGGCCGTAGGCCGGGCGGCCGCGGTCGGCGGCGACGCGGCCGGCCAGCTCGGCGAGCGTGGGTTCCGGGGTCATCGGGGGCCTCCTGCGGGGAGAAGTCGGTGCGGGACGGGGCGGGGCGGCGGGGGAGAGGTCATCGGGCGTCCCCCGCCCTCAGCTCCCGCACCGCGCCCCTGCGGCCCGTCCACCACGCCTGTGCCGCCGCGACGCCGACGGCCAGGGCCACCACCGTCAGGGCCGGCACCAGCAGGGACACCGGGTCGGTGCGCAGCGTCGCCCGTCCCGCCGGGGACGAGGAGGCGGAGACGGCGACGGTCGTCAGGTCGATGCCGGGCGACAGCAGCCGGACGGCGGCCCACGCCGTGACCGTGCCGCCGGCCGCCGCGAGCAGCGCCTGCGGCAGGGACTCAAGCACCAGCAGGCGGCGGCCCTGGGCGCGGGTGAGGCCCAGGGTGCGCAGCCGGGCCAGCAGCGCGGCGCGTTCGGGCGCGGCCCGCAGCAGGGTCAGCAGCAGGGCGAGCACGGCGTACCCGGCGCCCGCCGCCACCGCCGCGGTGTAGACCCGCTCGGCACCGGACTGCAGGGGGGAGTCGACGTACTTCGCGAACTGTTCCGCGCGCAGCCGGACCTGCGCGGCGCCGCCCGCCGCCTCGCGCAGCGCACCCGCGTCCGGCCGGTCGCCGGTCACCAGCAGCGCGGTCGGACGGGCGGGGCCGTCGGGCAGCCCGGAGCGGTCCACGACCAGGAAGTCCAGCCCGGCCAGCGCCGGGGTCCGCTCACGCACCCCCACGATCCGCACGGTGACGTCACTGCCGTCGTCCAGGCGCACCCGGAACCGTCCGGTGCCGTGGCGGCCGGCGACCTCGGGGGAGGCCAGGGCGGGCAGGGGCCCGGCACCGGACGCCTTCAGCACGTCCGGGTCGAAGGCGCCGATGCCCGTGTGCCGGCTGAGGGCCGCGTAACCGGCCGGGTCGACACCGGCCACCGGCAGGGTCGGGCCGCCGCCCGGGGGCCGGCCGTCGTAGGAGACGCTCACGGCGGTGACGTCCCGCACACCGGGTGCGCGCCGGACCCGGTCGGCGAGACCGGACGGCAGCGCCCGCAGCCCCTCGACGCGGGCGTCGGCGCCGACGGCGAGGACGGCCGCGCGGTCCCGGGCGTCGGCCACACCGGTGAGGACGGAACCGCCGAAGGCGGCCGTGGTCAGCGCCGTCAGCAGGGCGAGCAGGGGCAGCACCGCGGACCCGGACGCACGGCCCGCGCGGGCCAGCGCCAGCGGGCCCACCACGCCCCGCAGCCGCCCGGCGGGGCGGGCCAGCCCGCGCAGCGGCAGCGGGTACAGACGGACCAGCACCAGCGCGGCGACCATCCCCACCAGCACCGGGGCCAGCGCCACCAGCCCGTCCCCGGACGCCCCCTCGCCGTCCGGCGCACCGCGCGTGCGCAGCGCGACGACCGCGCCCGCCGCCAGGGTGAGCAGCGTGAGTTCGGCGACCGTGCGGCGCCGTGACGGGCGGGCCGAGACGAGGTCGTCGCGGGCGGCGTGCACCCGCACCGCGCGGTGCGCGGCGACGGCCCGCAGCGGCAGCGCCGCACAGGCGAGCAGGGCGACGGCGCCGGCGGCGGCCACGGCGTACGACGGCCGGCCCCCGTCGACCGCGAGCCGGGCGGCGGCCAGGCCCAGGGCGGCCGCCGGTACGGCGACCACCGCCGTCTCCGCCAGCAGCCGGCCGGCCAGACCGGGCAGGGAGGCGCCGCGGGCGCGCAGCAGGGCCAGCTCGGCGTGGCGCCGGCCGGCGGCGAGACCGCCCGCCATGAGCAGGACGACGGCCGCGACCGTGCCGGTGCCGAAGGCGGCGACGGCGACCAGGGGGCCGATGGCGGAACGCAGCCCGGTGTACCCGGCGAACACCTCGTCGAGAGAGGTCTCCGAGTGCACGGCCGGCGAGGCGGCGGCACGGGCCCGCTGCAGCAGCGGGCCCGCCTCCAGGGAGGCGACGGCCGACGTCAGCCGCGGCAGGTCGTGGCCGTGCAGGGCGGACACCTCGGGGGCCAGCGTCCAGTACCGCTCGGGGAGCCCGCCCGTGCCCGGCAGCACCGGCGCCGCCTCCGGGGGCAGCAGCAGCGCGCCGGCCCAGAACACGCTGCGCTGCGGGTCGCCGGGGACGGTCAGCAGGCTCGGGCCGCGCAGCACGGGGGTGGTCGACCAGTACGCCTGACGCGGCGCGCGCGGTTCGACGACGCCGGTGACCCGTACCGCGAGCGGGGCGCGCTCCACACCGGGAACGTGGACGACCGAACCCACCTCGATGTTCAGCTTCCGGGCCGTCTCGGTGGTGACCGCGGCCTCCACCGCCGGCGTCGCCGCGGTGACGTCGTCCGGGGCCGTCGGCAGCCGGCCCTCCCGCAGCCGCGCGTGGCCGGCGAGTCCGCTCGGGGCGACGAGGTGGAACTCCGGGGCGATCCCGTCGGGCCGGGACAGGTACGGGTCCGAGGCCGCCAGCCGCCGGGTGGTGCGCACCCCGTGGGACGACTGCCCGGGGTCGAACGGGAGGGAGCGGCCGGACAGGGCGAGGATTTCGGCGTAGGAGCCGCGCACGGCGTCCGGCCGCAGCTGCGCCTCCCACTCCTTCCGCGACGTGAAGGCGCTGTCCTGGGAGGCGTACAGCTGGACGGTGGTGCGGCCGGGCCCGGCCGCCTCCACCGACCGGCGCAGCCCCGCGTCGCCGTACCGGTCGACCGCGAGCGGCAGCGCGGCGGCCAGGAACGCGGTCACCGCCACCAGCAGCGCGAGCGCCGCCGCCGCACCGGGAGCCGACCGCAGCCGGGTACGCACCCAGGGCGCGGCCGGCCGCGCCCGTCCCGGAGTCCGCACGGTCACGTCAGCCGCCTCCCCGTTCCCGCAGCGACGTCACCGGGTCCGCCCTGCGCAGGGCCAGTACGGCCGTGATCAGCAGGGGTGCCGCGGCCACGGCGGCCAGGAGGGCGGCCACCCGGGCGGGCGGCAGCTCCACCAGGACCCCGGGGACCGGGCGGGTGGCCTCCGCGGTCAGCATGACCAGGGGGATCACCGCCCGGGCCAGCACCGCGCCGAGCAGGACGCCCACCGTCAGCGCCAGACCGACCAGCACCCCCTGCTCGACGAGGACCACCCGGGCCAGCCGCCGCCGGGAGGCGCCGAGCGCGCGCAGCACCGCGAACTCGGCGGACCGCTCCCGCAGCGACCCCGCCGCGCTCACCGCGAACCCGACCGCCGTCAGCGCCGCCGCCGCGAGGGCCGCCGCCCCGAACACCGTGCCCGGTCCGGCGCCGAACGGGTCGTCGCGCAGCTCCGCGGCGATCTCGTCCCGCACCACCACCCGGGACGGATCGACGTCGGGCCGGTCGCGCAGCGCCCCCGCCACCCGCGCCGAGGCGCCCGGCGCGGTCGCCAGCCACCACTCGTTCGGCAGCACGCCCTCCCCCTGGCGCGCCTGGACCATCCGGTTGACGGACCGCAGGTCGACGAGGAGGGCCCCGCCGTCGTCCTTCCCGCCGGACGGTGCGGACGGCAGCTCCCGCACCGCCCGCACGAGCCGCAGCGGCACGGTGGACCCGCCGATCCGCACGTCCACCCGCTGCCCCGGACGCGCGCCCGTGGAGGCGAGGTAGCGGTCCGTCGCCACGGCGGTGACCTCGGACGACGGCGGCTGCGGCACCTGGAGGTCGACCGTGAGCGGCGAGGGCCGCCAGGCCAGGTCCGCCGGGAGGTGACCGGTGCCGTAGACGACGGTCGTCGGGTCGCCGGGGACCACGCGGGGCGGGGCCGGGCCGGTGTCCCCGCCGGGGGAGGCCGCCGCGCCACCGGCACGCACGGACACCTTCCACGCGGCCGGTGGTGACAGTTCCCGGTCCCGGCCGCCGGTGTCCGTGGCGGTCAGCGCCGCCAGGGTGAGGCGGTGCCGCTCGGCCTTCCCGACGGGCTGGGTCAGCTCCAGCCGGAGCCCGGTCAGCGTCAGCGCGCCCGGCGGCGCCTCGGCGGCCGCCCCGAGGTCGAGGGCGAGGTCGTGGAGGTGCCCGTCGGCGCGCAGCCCGCCGAGGCCGAGCGTGTGCGGGGTGCCGTAGGAGTCCTCCACGGTGGCGGTGACGTCGACCGGGGTCCGCGCGTCCGCGCCCCGCAGTGCCGCCGTCAGCGTCAGCCGCGCGGTGCCCGCCGGCACGCGGACGCCCGCCGCGGCGCCCTCCGGCGACAGCCCGGACACCAGCGCGCGCGACGGCACCGGTGCCAGGTCGGAGCGGATCAGCAGCGTGTCCGCCGCGTGCGCGGTGTCCAGCGCCAGCACGGTCGCCGTCCGTCCGCCGGACAGCGGCACGGTCGTACGGAAGGCGGGGGCGGCCTCGCGTACGCCGGACACGGCCGCGTACGCCTGACCGCGGCCGAACGCCTCCTTCCCGGCGGTCAGGACCCGCACCGGCGCACCGGCCCGGAAGTCCGCCTGGTCGTCCTGCGAGCGCTCCCACGAGGAACCCCGGCCGATCGCCAGCATGCCCAGCGCCACGGCGAGCACCAGCAGCAGCACCGGCCCGGCCCCGCGCGTCGGGCGGCGGCTGAGCTGCCAGCCCGCCAGCGCCCCCGGCAGCCCGCGGCCGCGGGCCGCCCGGCGTTCGGCCAGCCGCGCCACCGGCGGCAGCAGCCGCAGCGTCAGCACCGTCCCGGCGAGCAGCGCCAGCGCCGGGGCGGCCACGAGCAGCGGATCGACGCCGAGGTCCTCGCCGACGGCACCGGAGGGCCGGCGGCTCAGCCGCCAGTACGCCACACCGGCCACCACCAGCAGGCCCACGTCCGCGCCCGCGCGCACCACGCCCGGCAGCGGCTCGGCACGGCCGGCGGTGAAGGAGGAGACGAGCGCCGGGACCGTGACGGCCAGCGCACAGCCCAGCGCCACGCCCGCCGCCACCAGCCACACCGCGCCGCGTCCGGCGACCGCGCCGACGGAGGCGTCCAGGTGCAGCCCGATCCGGGCCGGCGCGCCCTGCCCGGCCAGGAGCCGGGTGAGCGGTCCCGCGAGCAGCGGGGCGCAGGCCGCCGCGGGCCCGGCCAGCAGCAGCGCCTCCAGGGCGGCGAGCCGGGCCACCTGGGCGCGGGAGGCGCCGCGGGCCCGCAACAGCCGGGTCTCACCCGCGCGTTCGGCGCTCAGCAGCCGGGCCACCAGCAGCAGGGCGCACGCGGCGAGGAGGGCGAGCTGGACCGCGATGACCAGCAGCGTGGAGCGGGAGACGAGCAGGGAGCGCTCGACGCGGTCCAGCGCGGCGGGCAGCTCGCTGGTGGCGGTCGCCGTGCCGTCCAGCGCCTCGGCCTCGGGCAGGGTGGCGACGCCCCGGCGCACCGCCTCGCGCAGCGCGTCGATCCGCCCGGTCGTCATCGCCGAGAAGCCGGCCGACGCCAGCCAGCCCGAGGGGCCCGTGCTGACCTCGCCTCCGGTGAACACCGCGGGGTCGGCGAGCAGGGGGCCGTACGTCGTGAAGTGCCCCTGGACGATCCCGCGGCCGTTCAGGTCGTCCAGCTGCCAGTAGGGCGCGGTGGTGTCCACGGGCCGGTACAGGCCGGTGATCCGGACCGTCACCGGCGGTCCGTCGAGCCGGTCGCCCAGGGTGAGGCGGGCGCCGGGCTCCAGGGCGAGGACACGGGCGGCGGTCTCGGGGAGGGCGGCCTCGGTCTCGGTGCCGGTGCTCTCCGCGGGCATCCGGCCTTCGGTGACGCGCACCTGGGTGCGGTCCAGCGCGGCGAAGTGCGTGAGGTCGGGTTCGTCCGCCTCCGCGCGTTCGTCCGGGGGGCGGAGGGAGCCGGGCAGGGCGTACGGACCGGAGCGGGTGAGGGTGCGCAGCGTCACCGGCAGTCCGTCGAAGGCCTTCCGGGCGCCTTCGCGCACGGCGGTGTCGGCGGCGGTGCGGCGGTCCGGCGGGACGGCCTCCGCCTCGACGGTGAGCGTGGTGTCGGCGGCGTCGCGGGGGGCCGCCAGGGCGTGGCGCAGGGAGGCGTCGCCGACGGCGGTGGAGTAGGCGGTGAGGGTGGCGAGGACGGCCGTGGTCAGGAGGACGGTGAGGAGGGCGGCCGCGAGGAGGGGTCCGTGCGCGTGTGCGCGGGCGAGCACGAATCTCGCCGAGCCCCCTGCGGATGGCACCGCAACCCCCCCCGTGGTTGTCCGGACCTCCGGGCGATGTTGTCAGAGGGGGTGTGCCGGGGGTAACCGTTCGGGAGGTGGACTTGACCGGATTGTGATCGGAATGCGGGGACGGGTGACCGGAATGTGATCGGGGTGGGGAGGGGGTTTCTTCGCCCCTGCCGCCCCTTCCCGTCCCGTCCCGAACCCGGGGCTCCGCCCCAGGCCCCGCTCCTCAAACGCCGGAGGGGCTGTTCACGCGGGGGCCGTCTGTCAGTCCGGGGAGTTGATCATCGATGCCGCCGCGTACGTCATGTACTTCCACAGGGTCTGTTCGTGTTCCTCGGACAGGCCCAGTTCGTCGACGGCGTCGCGCATGTGCTTCAGCCAGGCGTCGTGTGCCGCCCGGTCGACCTTGAACGGGACGTGGCGCATCCGCAGGCGCGGGTGGCCGCGGTTCTCGCTGTAGGTGGTCGGACCGCCCCAGTACTGCATGAGGAACAGCGCCAGCCGCTCCTCGGCCGGGCCCAGGTCCTCCTCGGGATACATGGGCTTCAGCAGCGGGTCCTCGGCCACTCCCTGGTAGAAACGGTGGACGAGCCGGCGGAAGGTCTCCTCCCCGCCGACCTGCTCGTAGAAGGTCTGCTCCTGAAGCGTGCCGCGCCGAATCTCTGTCACGTCGTCCATGGTCTCAGACGCGACGGCATAGGACTCGAGGCCTAGGTCCTGTTCTGAGCCGGGATCACGGGAGGGCCGGCGGGCTGCGTGACCAGAGGATGGACCCGCGCAGGGGGAGCCCGGCGGCGTCGGCGCACGGCCCGGCGCTGGCCCCGCCAGGGATCCTCCATGTCCGCGGACCCCTCTCCTACGGGGTCGTTCTGCCCCTTTGCCGCAGCCCCTTCTCCTCCGCCACGGCCTTCCCCGGATCCTCGAGGAGTCCCGGGTCGACCACCATGCCCGCCGCATGGTGATGCGCGCGGACAACCGTCGAGTCCCCACTGGCCAGGCTGAGATCGACATCGTCGCGGGCCGCCGCCTCGGCGATCATCGCGTCCATGAGGGTCTGGAAGACCGCGTCACGCGCCCACATCCGGGGCGGCCGGGCGGGAGGCCGGGCCTACTGGAGCATGCCCCAGATGAGTTCGCTGTCGGCGTCGGTCACACCGGTCGTGGTGACGCCGGACGACGTGCCGGGGAAGCGCAGCGAGCCGTTGATGGCGCCGACGTAGAGGTCGGCCTTGCCGTCGCGGTTGGTGTCGCGGAGGCGGACCGGATCGCCGAAGCAGTCGTTCCACGCGACGTCGCCGGGGACGCCGGCGGTGTTGCGGGCGAGCCACTTGGAGTTGGTGCCGGTGATGCCGCTCGCGCTGCCGCGCAGGACGTGGACGCCGCCCTCGGTCGTCTCCTGGCTGATCTTCTCTCCGTAGGCGCCGATCGCGAGGTCCTTGTAGCCGTCGCCGTTGATGTCGGCGGCCGAGACGGAGGAGCCGAACAGGTCGCCGGACTCCGGGGTGCCGGCGACGTTGGTGGTGGCCTGCGTGATACGGGCGGTGGTGGCGGGGCCGGTGGAGGAGCCGTACCAGATGGACACCCGGCCCTGGTAGTTGTTGTACATCTGGTTGCCCGCCGCGAGGTCCCCGTAGCCGTCCTTGTCGAAGTCGGCGATCACCGCCTCGCCGGGGTCGCCGTAGTTCGTGACGAGGCGCAGGGTCTTGCCCGCGCTGAGCGTGGAGCCGCCCTTGATGAACCACGCGTCCGTGCCGAAGTTGTCGGGCTCGTCGGTGATGCCGATGACCACCAGATCGGTCTTGGAGTCCCCGTTCATGTTGCCCGAGACCAGGGACCTGGGCGCGAATTTCGTCGTCTTGCCGTGGCTGGTGACCGAGCCTGCCACACCGGTGCGCGTGATGCTGCGGTAGACGTAGACCTTGCTCCCGCTGATCGCGGCCAGGTCCTTCTTGCCGTCCCCGTTGAAGTCCCCGGCGGCGAGGTCGCGGCCGAAGCGGGCGTTCGACACCTTGGCGCCGGCGTTGGGGATCGCGGTGCCACCCGAGAGGCCGGTCGCGCTTCCCCACAGGATGACGACGCCGCCCTCGTCCGTGCGTCCGTTGACGTCCTCGCGCGACACCGACACGGCGAGGTCCCCGTATCCGTCGGCGTTGAAGTCGGCGGGCACCCGGACGTCGCCGAACTGGTCCTCCGTCTCGTCGGCGCCGGGGACACCGGGGCTGTCCTGGGTGATCAACTGGGTCCGGGTGCCGGGTCCGGAGGCGGTGCCGAAGGTGATCCGGACGCCGCCGCCCTTGCTGTACTGCTCGTAGGTGTAGCCGGCGTAGTCGCGGTAGCCGTCGCCGTTGAAGTCGTCCGCGTACTTGGCCGCCGCCGCGCCGGCGGGAGGTGCCGTGAGGACGGGGGCGAGGGACGCCACGAGGAGTGCCGCGCAGGCTGCGGGGCGGATGCGCATGAAGTGTCTCCTGATGATTCTGTGCGACCGCTCCTGTGCCGATTGATTTCTCAGGGACCACAGAGACAGGAGCGGTTGATGATCAGGAGACAGCCGGACGGGGGAAAAGGTTGCAGGCGGACAGCTACGCAGGTCAGGGATCGGTCCGAACGCCCTCAGCGGCAGGTGCGGCTCGATCGACTCCACTCGGCATCGGTCGGATCACCACGAGTCACGCGACCGGTCCACCGCGGCCGGCACCCTCCTGGAGCGGGAATGACCGATCCCGTGATCTCCACTCAGAACACTCCCTGGGACCGGCCTACCGTGGAGGGGTGAGTGGACAGGACCGTGAGATGCGGGCCGCGCTCGTGCGGGAGATCGGTGCGAGCGGGGCGTTCGACGCCGACCCGGTGTGGCGGGAGGCGTTCGCCGCCGTGCCGCGCCACCTGTTCGTGCCGTCCTACTACGTGGGCGTCGTCGGCGGCTACGAACGCCGGTGGGGCGAGAACCCCGACCCGGAGGCGCGCGAGCGGTGGCTGCGCGGTGCGTACGAGGACACCCCGCTGGCGATCCGGCTGCGCGACGGCGAGCTGCTCTCCTCCAGCAGCCAGCCCTCCCTCATGGCGCTGATGCTGGCCGGTCTGGAGATCCGGGAGGGGCAGAGCGTGCTGGAGATCGGCACCGGCAGCGGGTACAACGCCGCCCTGCTCGCCCACCGGCTCGGCGACGACGACCTGGTCACCACGGTCGACCTCGACCCGGACCTCACCGAGTCGGCCCGCCGGCACCTCGACGCCGCCGGGCACCACCCGGCCGTCGTCACCGGCGACGGGGCGCGCGGAGTGCCCGCACGCGCTCCCTTCGACCGGATCATCGCGACCTGCGCCCTGCCGTCCGTCCCGCGCGCCTGGCTCGCCCAGTGCCGCCCGGGCGGTCGGATCCTCGCCCCGTTCGCCACCGGCCTGGTCGCGCTCACCGTGCGCGACGCCGGGCACGCCGAGGGGCGCTTCCTGCACACGCCCGCCTACTTCGTCCCGCTGCGCGGCGCGAGCCGGTCGTGGCAGGAGCAGCCCGACCTGGAGGGGCTGCCGGCCGAGGCCCGGGGGAGCGATCTGTTCCGGTTCCTGCCGGCGCTGACCGCCGGCGCCCTCGAGCCGGGGGAGGCGTACGGCCTCTGGGAGCGCGAGGGGAGGCCGCAGCGCGAACGCTACGGCCTCACCGTCGACGTCGACGAGGGCGACCGCGCCTGGCTGGACGACCCCCAAGGGCCGTACGTCTGGCCGGTGCCCGCCGCGTAGGACTGTCGTTCAGCCCCGGCGGATGGTGATCGTCGTCCAGGCGCCCACGTGGACCCGGTCGCCGTCCTGGAGCGGGACCGGGACGAACGGCTGGATCGGCTCGTCCGAGCCGTTGACCGTCGTGCCGTTCGTCGAGTTCTGGTCGACGACCGCCCATGTGCCGTCCGGCTGCTGCACCAGCACCGCGTGCTGGTGGGAGACGCCCGGGTCCTCCGGCGGGGTGGACAGATCGATGTCGGGGGTGTCGCCGGTGGAGTGGCGACGGCGCCCGATGGTGATCTGGTTGCCGGTGAGCGTGCGCTGCTGCTCGGGCGAGTACGCGGGCAGGTTCAGGCCCGCGGCCTCGGGGCCGGAGCGCTGCATCATCGCCATGAAGTACTCGCGGTCCGGACCGATGGTCGCGGTCCAGGTCGCCGGGCCCTGCGGCTGCCGGGGCTGCTGCGGGAAGCCCCCGGGCCCGGGCGGCGCCTGGGTCGCACCGGGCTGCGGGTAGCCGTAACCGCCGCGCTGACCGGGGCCGTTCGGACCGCCGGGACCAGGGCCGGGGCCGCCGGGACCACCGGGGCCACCGGGGCCGCCGGTCGGTGGGGAGATCACCCAGTCGTTGTCACCGCCGCCGAAGGGCGGCCCGCCCGGCTGGGGGCGGCCGGTCTCCTGCGGGAATCCGGGCGGGGCCGGAGGCCCGGGCTGGAACGCCTGCGGAGCACCGGGCCCGTTGGGTCCACCGGGCCTGTTGGGTCCACCGGGGCCGTTGGGTCCACCGGGGCCACCCGGACCGCCGAAGCCTCCGGGACCGCCGGGCCCGTTGGGTCCACCGGGGCCGTTGGGTCCACCGGGACCACCCGGACCGCCGAAGCCTCCGGGACCGCCAGGCCCATTCGGACCGCCAGGCCCGCCGGGACCGTTCGGGCCACCAGGACCACCGAAGCCCCCGGGACCGTTAGGTCCACCGGGGCCGCCGAAGCGGCCGGGCCCGCCAGGCCCACCAGGCCCACCAGGTCCTCCAGGTCCTCCGGGCCCGTTCGGGCCACCAGGCCCGTCGGGACCACCGGAACCGTTGGGCCCCCCGGGCCCACCGAAGCCGCCCGGGCCGGGCGGACCCGGCGGGATCGGCTCGGCGGGACGGTTCACCTGCGAGGGACGCGAGCCCTGGTAGTCGAACGAGTCACCGCCGCCGTACGACGGTCCGCCGGGCGGCTGCTGGAAGGGCCCGCCCGGACCCGGACCCGGCCCGGGGGCCGGCGGACGCGGGGCGGCCGGGGTGTACGAGGTCGCCGTGTTCGTCAGGAAGTTCCACCGGCATTCCTCGCAGAACGGCGCCGCGCCCTCACGCGGCGTACGGCACTGCGGGCACAGCTCCGGCGAGCCGCCACCGGGGCCACCGAAACCACCGGGGCCGCCAGGACCGCCGGCGGGGCCGCCGGGCGGCGGGAATCCGTAGCCACCGCCGGGTGCGGGCGGCGGGGGAGGAGGTGGGGGCACGGCACCCGCCATGCGGTGACCGCACACCTCGCACCAGTCGTCGGAACCCGACTGGTGTCCGTTCGGGCAGGTCGGCATGTCGGCGCTTCCCCCTCTCCTTGTCCGGCCGGTTCCGGCCGGTTTCTCCAACCCCGGGGGGTCGGGCTCGACTACTTACGGATCACTTCTTTACACGAACAGTCTTCGTCGACCGAGTCTCGAGCGTCATCTCGTCGGCCTCCTCGACCTTCGCCTTCAGTCGCACAGTACCTGTCGCGGCATCGACCACGTCCACCACCTTCGAAAGCAGTTTCGCAGTATCCGCGTTGCCGGACGCGCTCGCGAGCTGCACGGCCCTGCCCAGTTTGGCCGTCGCTCCGTCGATATCCCCCTCTTTGCGCAGATCCAGACCCTGTTGGATGACTTCCGCCAGTTCCGCCTGCCCGGTGTAGTGGGCGACCTGGGGGTTGATCGCCGTCGAGGCGGCCATGTCGTCCGTCCACACGGCCCGGACCAGACCCTGCGCCCCGAGGCTGCGCACGCTGCCGTCGGACGGCTGCGGAATCACCAGCGACAGCCGGGCCGCCAGCATCTCCTGCCCGATGCCCGCGGGCGGCACCTCGACGCAGACGTGGTAGTCGCGGGATTCGTCGCCCCAGGAACCCAGCGGGTAGTCGCCCGCGCGCGGACCCGCCTCCGTACGGCGGCCGGTCAGCTCCTCGACCGTCGGCGCGACCTGCTTGACGAACCTCACCGTCGCGCCGACCGGGGTCCACAGCCGCAGCGAGACGTCCGCGACCTCCTTGCCCATCGCCGTCTCCATCATCCGCGTGAAGTCGGCGGCGAGACCGGCCGGGTCGGCGACGATGTCGGCGGTGCCGAGGAGGGCGGAGGCGATGGCTGTGACTTCTTTCACTTCCCAGTCGGTGCCCACCCCGCGGGCGTCACAGGTGAACCGTCCGGCGCAGGCGTCCAGGGCCGCCTTCAGGTCCTGCGGCGACTCGTGCTCGTTGCGGCCGTCGGTGAGCAGGATGCCGTGCCGGATCGCCACGTCCGCCGGCGCCAGCAGCCGGTCGGCCAGCCGCAGCCAGGTGCCGATCGCCGTGCCGCCGCCCGCGCTCAGTTTCCGCAGCGCCTGCTTGGCCTGCTCACGGGTGCCCGTGTCGGCGACCGCCAGGGCGCCGCCGCCCGGATACACCTCCTTGGCCACGTGCGTGCCGCCGACCACCGCGAAGTTCACGCCGTCGCGCAGGGCGTCGATCGCGGCGGCCGTCGCGTCGCGGGCGTTGCGCATCTTGGCCGGCGGGTAGTCCATCGAACCCGAGCAGTCGACCATGAGGACCACGGCCGCCGACGGTCCCTCACCGGGCGGGTAGAGGTGGGGGGCCGCCACCGCGCTGCCGATGGTGCCGCCACCGGTCGCGGTCACCGTGACGATGGCGTTGACCTCGCGGCCGCCCTCCGGCAGGTACTCGTTCTGGTACACGTCCACCGAGAACTGCGGCACGTTCGATTTCGAGAAATTGGCCATGCCCGTTTCGCTCCCCCTTGGCTGCCCCGACGGCGCGGGGCGACGACGGCTGACGGACCGGTCCCCTCCGGTCCGTTGAGGCTTCCCCGTGCGAGGCGTCCCGCAAGCGGCCTCAGGCCGATCCTGCCCCCTGCGGGACGGCCGGGAACGGCACGAGGGCCACTGTTACGTTGTCGTGGCCCCCGCCGTCGAGGGCGTGGCCGACCAGCACCCGGGCGGCGTGCAGCGGCCGTACGGCCGCGTCCGCGGGCACGGCCCCGGCCATCTCGTCGGCCGACTCCGCGTAGTTCCACAGGCCGTCCGTGCAGACCACGACCACACCGGGCCGGTCCGGCTTGAACGAGGCGGTGTGCGGCTCCAGTTCGTACGCGTCGGCGCCGAGCCAGCCGGTGATCGCGTGCGCGCGCTGGTCGGCGTACGCCTCGGCCTCGCCCATCAGGCCCGCGGCGACCATCTGCGCGGCCCACGAGTCGTCCTCGGTGAGCCGGGCCGCCGGGGCGGAGCGGTCGACCGGCACCCAGTAGACGCGGCTGTCGCCGACCCAGCCGACGACCAGCAGACCGGCCGTCACCACGGCGCCGACGATGGTGCACGCCGGGGCGTTCTGGTGCGGGGCGTGCTCACGGGCCCCCGCGGGCTCGTCGGCCAGCGCGTTGACCGCGTCGGCGGCGGCGACGATCGCGTCGTGCATCGCCGTCTGCGGGTGCGTGCCGCGCGGCAGGGCCGCGAGCAGGGACTCGTTCGCCGCGCGGGAGGCGGCGAGTGACGCCTCGTCGGGGCGGGTGGCGGAGGAGACGCCGTCGCAGACGATCGCCACGGAGGCGGGGGAGCCGTCGGGCAGCGCCGTGGTGCTCACGGCGAAGGCGTCCTCGTTGCGGTGGTGGCGCAGGCCGCGGTCGCTGACCGCGCCGATCGGTCCGCTTTCCTGTTCCATGTGGTCCCGTTCGCGCGGCTGGGCGTGACCGCAGTTCTCGCAGTAGCCGTCGTCGTCGACCCGGCCCGCACGGCAGGCCACGCACACCGCGGCACCACCGGCGGCCGGAGCCTGCTCGGCCGCCGTCCCCCGCTCGGCCGCCGCCCCCTGCTCGGCCGCCACCCGCGGGTCCGGCGCCTGGAGCGGGTACTCGTCGGGCTGCGCGGCCGACCGGCCGGCGGCAGCCCGCTCCTCCGACTGCGCACGCCGGTCGAAGCGCACCCCGGACGACGGCACGGGGGGGTCCGCGGGCGGGGGCGGCGGTACGGCACCCGTCGACGCCGGTGACGCGGGGGCGCCTTCGACGCGCGACGGGGGTACGGGCGTCACCTGCGCCGGGGGCGGCGCCACGGGGGTGCCCTGGCCCGGAGGCGGCGGCACGGGCGTGTCCGGGGCGGTGGGCGGCGGCACTTGGGCGCCGGGCACCGGGGGCGGCGCCACGGGGGTGCCCTGGCCCGGAGGCGGCGGCACGGGCGTGTCCGGGACGGTGGACGGCGGCACTTGGGCGCCGGGCACCGGGGGCGGCGCCACGGGGGTGCCCTGGCCCGGAGGCGGCGGCACGGGCGTGTCCGGGACGGTGGACGGCGGCACTTGGGCGCCGGGCACCGGGGGCGGCGCCACGGGGGTGCCCTGGCCTGGAGGCGGCGGCACGGGCGTGTCCGGGACGGTGGACGGCGGCAGCTGGGCGCCGGGCACCGGGGGCGGCGCCACGGGGGTGCCCTGGCCTGGAGGCGGCGGCACGGGCGTGTCCGGGACGGTGGACGGCGGCAGCTGGGCG
>NZ_JBEZBE010000005.1:0-49619 GCF_040646935.1 Streptomyces sp. NPDC044984 | reverse complement strand
GCCGGGCACCGGAGGCGGCGGTACGGGCGCCCCCTGGACCGGTGTTCCACGGCCGGCCGGCGTGCCGGGCGGGTCGGCCGGGCGGTGGACCGGTGGGGCGGCGGGGCCGTCCGGGGCGGGCCAGGCCGGTGCGGCGGGCGGGTCCGACGGCGGCCGGGGCAGGCCGCGCTCCGCCGGGGCCTGCGACGGCACCGCGCCGTTCATGGCGATCGTCGGCTCGTCCCGCGGCCGTGCGGGGACCGCGGACAGGTCGTATCCGCACGCACCGCAGAAACGGTCACCCGACTCGAGGGGCTCCTCGCAGCTCGGGCACTTCGACAGAGCGGCCTGCTGAGGCATCTGCGACATCAACTACACCCACGTCCGGGGGCGGTAACGATTGGCACGTTCCACCAGGTCGATCCTCTCCTCGCCGCTGCGCGCCAGCCGGGCCAGCGTGCGGTACGAACGCTCCAGGCCGAAACGGAGGCCCCGCTCGTCCAGACCGCTGCCGAGCAGCGTCCGCCCCCCGGCGGCGGAAGGAGCGGAACCCTGGCCCCCGGAGAGTACCCAGTCCAGCCCGCAGCCGAGGACTTCGGCCGACAACAGCTCGCGCCGCGCCGGGTCCAGACCGTACGCCTCCAGGGCCTCGACCTGCCCGGCGGCGGCGGTCAGGTCGTCCAGGAACGGTACGTCACCGGCGGCGGCCGCACGCCCGCGCAGCCGCGCCCGGACGGACGCCACCCGCGCGGCCGTGTAGTGGATGGAGGACTCCGGCACCGACACCAGCGTCCGTACGGCGCCGTTGCGGTCCCCGGCCGCCAACTGCACCCGGGCCAGCCCGAACGCGGCGCTCACATGGCTCGGGTCGGTCGACCACACCAGGCGGTAGTACTCGGCGGCGTTGTCCAGCTGGCCCAGCACCTCCGCGCACACGCCGAGCGCCAGCTTCGGCGCGATCTCACCGGGGAACGCGTCGTAGACCGCGTCGAAGGCGAGCGCGGCGCCCTCGTGGTCGCCGGTGACGAGCGCGGCCACCCCCCGGTACCAGACCACCCGCCAGTCGTCGGGGTCCCGTTCCTCCAGCGTGCCCAGCGCCGCCAGCGCGGTGGACCACTCGCCGGTCTCCAGCCGGGCGCGGACCTCGCGCAGCCGGGTCTCCGCCGACGGGGCGGGCGCGGCGGCGAGCGCGTTGATCAGCTCACCGGGCGCGGACGCCAGCAGACCCGCGAGGAAACCGGCGTTGGGATCGGCGGGGTGCACGTGCGGCACGGGCAGGGCGAGCCCGGCGGCGGCGCAGTCGACGGGCTTGACGAGGACGGAGGTGCCGGCGGCGGCCGGGAGCACCCGGGGCGCCCCCTTGCGGGCGCGGCCCGGGCGGGAGCCGAGGCGGGAGACGTCCCCGTTCAGCGCGGGGAACAACTCCGTGTCCGTCACCCGCAGTTCCGGGCCGAAGAGCGTGGACAGCGCGGGGCGGGCGCGGCCCGACTGCAGGGAGACCACCTCGCGCAGCACGCCCGTCAGCTGCTCGGCCATCTCCTGCGCGGAGGCGAACCGGCGGGCCGGGTCCGGGTCGGTGGCGCGGACCAGGAAGCGGTAGAAGGACTCGTACCGCCGGAAGACCTCGATGCCGTCCGGGTCGGGCAGCGAGTCCACGTAGACGTTCGTGTAGCCCTGGAAGTCGAACGTGAGGACGGCGAGCGTACGGGCCACCGTGTACAGGTCCGACGCCACCGAGGGCCCGACGTCGGCGACCTCGGGCGCCTGGTAGCCGACCGTGCCGTAGATGGCCGACTCCTCGTCGTCCGTCCGGCGCACCGCGCCCATGTCGATCAGCTTCAGCTGGTCCTCGGTCTGGATCGCGTTGTCGACCTTGAAGTCGCAGTACAGCAGGTTCCGGCTGTGCAGGTGGCCGAGCGCCTCCAGGGCCTCGATGCCGTACGCGCACGCCTGCTCCACCGGCAGCGGATCGCGCCTTCCCTCCGGTGTGCGGCGGCCGTTGGCGATCTCCTTCAGTGACTTGCCGCCCAGGTACTCCATGACGATGTAGCCGTCGAGGGAGCCGGTGCGCTGGTCGAGGTGCTCCACGAAGTTGTAGATCCGCACGATGTTGGCGTGCTCGATCTCCGCGAGGAAGCGCCGCTCGGAGATCGCCGCCGCCATCGCGTCCTGGTCACCCGTGTCCAGCAGGCCCTTCAGCACCACCCAGCGGTCCGAGACCGCCCGGTCCACGGCGAGGTAGATCCAGCCCAGACCGCCGTGCGCCAGACAGCCGACCACCTCGTACTGGCCGTGCACGACGTCGCCGCCCCGCAGCTTCGGGACGAACGAGTACGGGTGGCCGCACTTGGTGCAGAAGCCCTCCGTGCGCCCCGGCCGGCCGCTGCGGGCCCGGCCCACCGGCGCCCCGCAGTCCGAGCGCGAGCAGAACCGCTTCCGCTCGGGCACCTCGGGGTTCTCCAGCACCATCGCGCGCGGATCGGGGCGCGGGATCGGCGGCACCTCGACCAGGCCGGCACCGAGGCGGCCCCGGCCGGACGAGCCGGCGCCCGCGCCGGAACTGCGCACCGAAACCGAACGGCCCGTGGGCCGGCCCGACAGCGAGCGGGAGAGCCGTCCGGAGACCGAACGGCGGGACTTCGACGACTGGGACGAGGTACGGGAACTGCGGCCGCTGCGGCCGCTGGAGCGTCCGCTGCCCGCCGAGCCGCGCGAGTCGCGGCCGCCCGCCGTGATGCCGGTCGGGGCCGAGCCGACCATGCCGGTCGGCGACACCACCGGGGCGAGGCCGCAGGTGTCGCAGTACAGCTCGCCGCCGCCGACGTCCTCGTACGCGCCGCCGCAGCCGGGACGCTGGCACCCGGTCCCGGGTGTCCGGTTCTCCGGTTCGCTCATGGCGCGGCCTCCCCCTCGTCGCTCATGCGCCGGGTCCCCTCCGGTCGTCGGGCACGCCCTGGCCCGGCACCCGCGGCGCCGTGCCGAGGACCTCCGCGGCGGCCTGCTGGTAGCGCAGCACCGCCCGGTCGGCGGCGCGCAGGTCGCAGGGCGCGCTCCACAGCATCCGGCGCGCCTTCTCGTACCGCTCCACCAGGACGGGATCCTCCGCCAGGCCGTGCCGGGCCACCTTCGCCTTGTACGCGTCCAGCCGGCCGCGCAGCTCGGCACGGACCGCCAGCGGTGCCGTCACCGCGGTCAACGACTCGCGGGCGCGCAGCAGTTCGTCCTCCGCCTTCTGCTCGAGGGACTCCAGGAGCGGGGACAGGCGGTGCCACTGGGCGTGTCTGCGGTACTCCGCGGCCGTCGACAGCTGCTCCTGCAGCACGGTCGGCGGTCCGCTGACCACCGGCACCTCCGTCGCGGCGATCTTCGCCAGCACCTCGCCGCGCGCGGTGCGGGCCTCGGCGAGGGTGCGGTCGGCACGGGACAGCACGTCCCGCAGCCTGACGATGCGCTTCTCCGCGTCCTGGCGGACCGTCAGCACCGCGTCGATCTCCCGGCGCACGTCCTCCAGCGCGCGCGCCTCACGGTCGTAGACCGTGGTGTCGGGCCGTCCGCCGCCGGGCGCCGAACTGCCCTCCGCGCGCTTCCAGTACGCCAGCGGGTCGGACACCACCTGCTCGCGCAGCTTCGTCAGCGTGCGGGTGATCCGCTCCAGGTCGTCGCCCGCCGGGTGCTCGCCCGGGCGCACGCCGACCGAGTGCGCGAGCCGGCTGGTGCGCTGGAGCTCGGCGGCGAGCAGGTCGATCCGGGCGGGCAGCGCCGACCACACCGCGTCGGCGGCGACGACCATGTCCAGCGAGGTCGCGTACAGCTCGTTCATCCGGTCGACGAGGGCGGCCAGCGAGTAGCGTTCGCTGAGTCTCCCGGGGGCGGCGTGGAGCGTCGGCGCGCCGGCGGTCGCCGCCGCACCGCCGGCCACGGTCACCGAGTCGCCGCGCAGCAGCTCCGTCAGCTCCACCAGGTCCTCACGGCTGGACCAGCGGCGGCGGGACCGGATGTCCCGGGCCGTGCGCAGCGCGTCCGTGTACGCGTCGAAGTACGTCCACAGCAGCGTGATCGACGCCTCGGTGGCCGTCCAGCGCTCCTCGGTGATGCCGGTGAGCCGCGCGCCCTCCAGGAGTCTTCGGCCCGCGTGGTCCTGCAGGGCGAGGAGCGAGGTCTCGATCGCCTCGTGCTCCGCGCCGAGCCGCGCCAGCGCACGGTCCACCTCGTCCCGGTCCATCACCGGCCCGGTGGGATCCGTGTCGGCCATCGATCACCTCTCGCTGGGGGGTTGTTGACGGTTGGGGTGTGTCCGGCCGGGGCCGGTCCGGGGTCAGCTCTCGCGCAGGTACTCCGGGGTCGGGGGCCTCGACTCGGAGGAGTCGGCGCCCAGCGTGGCCGAGAGCCACTCGGTGTACGCGTCCTGCCAGCCGTCCGTGGCGTCCTCGCGGAAGTCCACCAGGATCCGGTTGACCCGGCGGACCAGGTCGTCCGCGTCCTTCTTCATCGCCACGCCGTAGTACTCGGTCGTGAAGGCCTCGCCCTTGAGCTGGACCGTCGGGTCCTGCGCGGCCTGGCTGGCCGCGAGCGCGCCGTCGGTGACCACGGCGTCGACCTCGCCGAGCTGCAGCCGCACCAGGCAGTCCAGCTGGTTGGGGACGGTGGTGCGGATGTCGGTGGACGCCGGCAGCCTGCCCGCCTCCTTGTCCGCCTCCAGCTTCGTGTACGCGGTCGAGCCCGTCGCCGTGCAGATCTCCCGGCCCGCGAGCGTCTCGTCGTACCCCCGGACCGGTGAGGACTTCGGGGCCAGGACCTGCTGGCCCGTCTTGAAGTACGGCGCGGAGAACGCCACGTCCTCGATGCGGTCGCAGTTGATCGTCATCGTGCGGACGACCATGTCGACCCGGCCCGCCTGGATCGCCGGGATGCGCTGGTCGGTCGGGATCGCCTTGAACTGGACCGCGTCGCGGTCGCCGAGTATGTCCTCGGCGATGCGGTGCACCAGGTCGATGTCGAACCCCTCGAGGGTGCCGCCCTCCCCGCTGTTGGGGTCGCGGTAGCCCCAGCGGTAGCTGTTCTGGTCGACTCCCACGATCAGCTTGCGCTTCTCGCCCCGGCGGTTCTTGATCTCCTCGATGGTGGGGCCGTCGGCGTCGGAGGGGGAGAGGGTCTGCTTCTCCGGGTCCGTGCAGTCCTCGTCCGCCTGGGTCCGCGCGGTGTGGGACACGGTCTGGCCGGTGGTCCTCGGGGGAGCGGCGGCCGGGGCGCCGACGCAGGCCAGTGCCAGCGCGAAGACCAGGGTCAGGGCGCAGGCGGTCGCCATCGCGCCCACTCCGCCCCAGCCCTTCAGGCGGGCCCGCAGGTGTCGTGCGATCATCGTCATGGCCCCCTTCGGCTCCTTCACGCGCCCGTTCACCGGTACTCCGACAGCCTGCGGCCGATGCCCAGCACCGCGCCGGCCGCGCCCAGCACGGCGAGCACGGCCGCGCCGGCCGGCAGGCCCGTCAGCGCGTCCCGGCCGTCGCCGGCCGCCTGCTCGAACTCGTTCTCCTCGTGCGCGAGCGCCGCGGCCAGGTTCTTGTCGATGCTGTCGAAGCACTCGCCGGTCGCGCCCTTCGCGCCGATCACCATGTCCAGAGCCTGCTGGTAGTTGCCGTTCTCGTCCTGCTCGCGGGCGGCCGCGTGGCGCTTCTTCCACTCCGTCATGTTGCCCACCGCCGCGGAGACCGGCTTCGTGCCGCTGTCGTCGTCCGCGAGGCGCTCCGCCCGGGCCAGGCCCTTGCCGAGGGTGTCCAGGTCGCGGCCGAAGTCGTGGTCGTAGGCGTCGAACGTCTCGTCGCCGATCTTCGTCGTCTCGGCGCCGCGGGCCACCAGGGTCAGGTTCTCGTTGCCCCTCGCCTTCAGGGAGGCGATGCGGGCGTCGTGCAGCACGTCGAGGGAGCGGACGCCGTGGTCGTAGGAGTCGTTCAGGCCCGAGCGGGCGAGGGTGTGGCCGACCGTCAGCCAGAGGAGGACGACGGTGGCCGCCGTCGTCGCCGCCACCAGGCCGTGGTTGAGGACCCGGTTGGTGCGCAGGTAGGTGCGGCGCATGGCCCAGGCGAGGGCGGCCAGGGCGAGGACGCCGAGGGCGATGGCGGGCCAGGGGTAGGGGGTCGCGTCCGCGTAGTCGTCGCGGAGGCGCTGGTTCTCCTTGGTGTAGAGGTCCTCCGCCGCCGGGAGCATCTCCTCCTGCATCTTCTCGTTCGCGTACCGCAGGTAGGCGCCGCCCACGGGGAAGCCCTGGCGGTTGTAGGTGCGGGCGCGTTCGACCAGGCCCTTGTACTCGGGGAGCAGGCGGTTGAGCTCGGTGATGGTCTTCGCGGAGGGGGAGCCGGGGTCCGAGTTGGCCGCGGCGTTGACGAGCTTCGCGGCGGCGGTGCGGATGTCCTTCTCGTAGCGGTCCCTGGAGGCGGCGGTCTCCTGACCGCCGGCCAGGAAGCCGCTGGACGCCGCGGTGTTGGCGTCGGCGAGGGAGCGGTAGATGTCGGCGGCGTCCGAGCTGAGGGGCTGGCTGCTGGTGAGGACGTCGTCGGCGGCCGCGGCCCGGTCGGTCATCTGCCAGGCGGTCACCGCGCCGAAGGCGACGACGAGGGCGGCGAGGACCGCGCCGATGATGCGGAGGCGGCCGGGTTCGGTGGTGGCGGCCTTGCGGAGGCGGTCGGCGCCCTCGGCGAAGGCGGTGCGGCGGCCCTCCGGCGGTGGCGCGGTGGGGACGGGGACGACGGCGGGGGTGGGCTGGGGCGGCACCGCGGGCAGCGTGGGCACGGGCGTGCCGGTGCCGGGCGGTGCCGCGCCGCTCGGTGTGTGTGTCATGTGACCTCCCCCATGGTCATCCCTCGCGGCAAGTATCGCCGCCGCGCCTGACATATGCACCGGCCTTGGCGCGATCTTGATTCGGTCGCGGTGCGATCGCCGGGGATTCCGCCCCCACCCTGCCCACGAACACGCCCGGGAAATCAGTTCGGTTCCCGTACGGGGAGCGTCAGGAGCGGTACGGGAAAGGGCGGCGCCCGGCAAGTCCCGGGTGCCGCCCTTCGGGGTCGACGGTCACTTCGTGGTGCTCGGCGGGGGCAGCGGGGAGGCCGCCGCCGACTGCGGGGAGACCGTGCTCGAGTAGACCGACGGGGGCGCGACGCCCGCAGTGGGGTCGGGGGCGGCCACGTCCTCCATGGCCGTGGCGCCGCCGACGATACGGATGCCCGCCGCGTCGAAGGCGCGCTTGATGCGCCAGCGCAGCTCCCGCTCCACGGTCAGGGACTTGCCGGGCATGGTCTTCGCCGAGAGGCGGATCACCATCGAGTCCAGCAGCACCGAGTCCAGGCCGAGCACCTCGATCGGGCTCCACAGGAGCTCGTTCCAGGGCTCCTCCTTGCTCATCTTCTCGGCGACCTCGCTCAGCACGGCCTTCACCCGGTCCAGGTCCTCGTCGGAACGGACCGTGACGTCGACGCCCGCGGTCGCCCAGCCCTGGGAGAGGTTGCCTATGCGCTTGACCTCGCCGTTGCGGACGTACCAGATCTCGCCGTTGTCGCCGCGCAGCTTGGTCACCCGCAGCCCGACCTCGATCACCTCACCGGAGGCCACCCCCGCGTCGACGGTGTCGCCGACGCCGTACTGGTCCTCCAGGATCATGAAGACGCCGGAGAGGAAGTCCGTGACCAGGTTGCGCGCGCCGAAACCGATCGCGACACCCGCGACACCGGCCGAGGCCAGCAGCGGGGCCAGGTTGATCTGGAAGGTGCCGAGGACCATCAGCGCGGCCGTGCCCAGGATCAGGAACGACGCCACCGAGCGCAGCACCGAGCCGATCGCCTGCGAGCGCTGCCGGCGCCGTTCGGCGTTGACCAGCAGACCGCCGAGCGCGGTGCCGTCCACCGCCTGGCCGGTCCGGGACATCCGGTCGACCAGCTTGGTGATCGCCCGCCGCACCATGACTCTCAGTACCGTCGCGATCACCAGGATCAGCAGGACCCTGAGCCCGATCGCGAGCCACGTCGACCAGTTCTCCTCGATCCAGCCGGCGGCGTTGCCGGCGGTCTCCTGGGCGTCCTGGAGCGAGGGCACCCGTGGTGTCCCGGACTCCGAGGGCGTCGGCGACGGATCGACGGCCGACAGGACGGCGGACAAGGACACGGCAGGTACCTCCAGGTGCATGTCTGCCCCCGGTGCGGCGGTCAATAGCTTCAAGGTCACGAAAGGGTCACCGTCGCGGGCAGAACCACCACACTAACGGGGCATTGTGAGCGGATCGGCGGCATGTGTGAAGAAGAGACCGTCCTCACCCGCGCTTGAACCGGCCATGATCCTGGGGATGAATCGGGATGTGGTCGAAAACACTCCCAGCCCGTTACCGGGACATGGTGGCGCGTCCACCAGGCATGAGGGGAGACTGACTACGGATCGTCCCGGCGCGAGCCACGCGCCGCCGGCGTACAAGGAGGCCGTCCGTGCCGCATGTCCTGGTCCTTAACGCGTCGTACGAGCCGCTCGGCGTCGTACCGCTCCGCCGCGCGCTCGTGCTCGTCCTCGAGAACAAGGCAGTCTGCCTCGAGGAGACCGGCGCCCATCTGCACAGCGCGACCGTCACAGTCCCCGCACCCAGCGTGGTCCGGCTCAAGCGTTTCGTGCGGGTCCCCTACCGGGGGCCCGTTCCTCTCACCCGCCGGGCGCTGTTCGCCCGTGACGGGGGCCGGTGCATGTACTGCGGTGGCGTCGCAACCAGCGTCGACCACGTCATCCCGCGCAGCCGCGGGGGCAAGCACGTCTGGGACAACGTGGTGGCGTCCTGCCGCCGCTGCAACCACGTGAAGGCCGACCGTCACCTGTTCGAGCTGGGCTGGCGCCTGCGCCACAAACCCGCCCCGCCCACCGGCCTGGCCTGGCGCATCATCGGCACCGGCCACAGGGACCCGCGCTGGCTGCCCTACCTGCAGCCGTACGGCGCGGACGACGCGCTGGCCCGGATCGACGGCATCTCCGCCTGACGCCGTATCCGGGCCTACGCATGACGGGGCCCGGCTCCGGGGTGCTCCGCGCGGCGTGAACACTCCGGTGTCAGGTGTGCACGCTTGCGCGGACGGGCTCCGGGGCGGGCACGTCCCACTCGGCGTACACCGTCTTGCCGACGGTCCGCGGTTCCCAGCCCCACCGCGCGGCGACCGCCTCGACCAGTAAGAGCCCCCGTCCGAACTGATCGGCGGCGTCGCCCCCGGCCGGACGCGTCCTCGGCGGCCGCTCGCCGCGCGGGTCGCTCACCTCGACCCGCAGGGTGCGGTGACCGAGGGTGACGTGTACGCGGATGAGCCGTCCCCGGACGCTGCCGTGCAGCAGGGCGTTGGTCATCAACTCCGACACGACGAGGGCGACGTCCCCGGCGAGTCCCGGCTGCCCCCACTCGGCGACGAGCCGCGCGGCCCGGCGCCGGGCGAGGGGGACGCTGCGCTGGGTGGGGGTGTAGTCGAGCCGGTCCTCGTGGAGGAGTGGTACCGGCAAGGGGACGGGTTCTGCCATGGGGGATGCCTCCGAGTGGGGGCGGCGGTGTCTCTGCCGTGCCTGCGTGGGGCAGGACGGTGCGCTTCCGCCGAGTGAGCGAATGGGTACCCACCGTAGCGAGGCGAGCCGTACGGGAGTAATCGCTACGGGGAATTAATTCCCCAGAACTCGACGTGACCCTGGATCACCGCCACACTGTGGCGGTGACGCGATCAACTCAAGCCGTAGGAAACCGGGTCTCGACAGTTCTGGGCCGCAAGCTGGGTGCCGAACTGCTGCGTCTGCGTGACGCCTCGGGCAGGACGCAGACGCAGGCGGCCGGCATCATCTCCGCGACCGCGACGAAGATCGTGAAGATGGAACGTGGCTGGGTTCCCATGCGGGACCCGGACATCCGCGCGCTCTGTGAGTTCTATGGGGTACGCGAGGACCGGGCAGTCAACCGGCTCCTCGGTATTGCTCGGCTGGACCGGGAACGTCGTAAGGCGAAGGGGTGGTGGAGGCAGTCGCCACAGGCCGAAGCGGTGGCGGAGTACATCTCCATGGAGGATGTGGCCAGTCGGGTCCGCACCTGGCAACAGTCCTTCGTGCCCGGCCTGCTTCAGACGCCCGAGTACACAAGGGCCCTGGTGGTCAGTGAGGGCGTTTGGACGGACCCGGACGAGATCGAAGGTGTCGTAGACGTCCGGATGAAGCGGCAGGAGCGTCTGGAGGGGAGCGAACCCCTTCAGCTGTACGCGGTCATCTGGGAGGCGGCTCTACGACAGCAGGTCGGCGGGCCCGACGTGATGCGAGCGCAGCTTCACCGCATCCTTGAGCTGGCTCAACTCCCCAATGTGCGACTTCAAGTGCTGCCCTTCCGTGCGGGCGGACACGCCTGTATGGCTGGAGCTTTCAGCATCGTCTCGTTCGTCGAACCCGAGGCCGTGGACGTGGTCCACGTCGACACCATCGCGGCTACCGTGTGGGTCGAGGACGAGTTCGAAAGCGCCACGTACAGCTCGTTCTTCGATCGCACCGCACGACTGAGTCTGGCCCCCAAGGACTCGCTCAGACTGATCGAGAGCATCAGCGAGGACATGCATTGATGAACGACTTCGACTTCGTGAAGTCCAGCTACAGCAGCGGAAGCGGGGAGTGTGTGGAAGTCGCTCTCAACGTCCCGGAGACCGTCGCCGTCCGCGACTCCAAGGACTCCGGTGACGGTCCGATACTCCGCCTCGCGCCGCAGGCCTGGGCGCGGTTCGCGGGGGCGCTGGGGCGGCTGCCCGCTCAGGGGTGACGCCACGAGAGTGTGTAGCGCCAGAAGAGCCGCCGGCGCAGCCGGGCGCCGGGCAGGACCTCGCGGGCCTCACCGGCGATGTCGGAGAAGGTCATGTCGGCCGGCCGGGTCCGCGCGGTCATCGAGACGGGCCGGGGCGCTCCGCGGCCCTTGTTCTTGAGCCACCCGGTGGCGGCGTTCAGCGGGGTGGCGGCTGCGCCGAGCAGGTGGTCCGTGGCGGTCTGCGGCCGGAAGAGGCCCACGACGACCAGGGTGCCGCCGGGAGCCAGGTGCCGCCGGAAGGCGGTGAGGGCCTCGGTGAACGGCAGATGGTGGATGGTGGCGACGCAGGTGATGACGTCGTGGGGTCCGGCGGGGAGTCCCGTCAGGGCGTCCGCGACCGCGAAGGACACCGGCGTCGTCCCAGGGGTCAGTGTGCGCGCCCGCGAGGTGATCGCGGGATCGGAGTCGATGCCCCGGACCTCGTCGGCGCGTGTGGCGAGGAGCCGGGCCAGGTCGCCGGTGCCGGAGCCGACGTCCAGTGCCCGGCCGAACCGGCGGGGGAGCTGCCGCAGGATCCACCGGTGGTAGTGGGCGTTGTGGTCCCAGGGGTGGGCGGCGTTGAACCGGTCGAGCGCCTGGAGAACTCGGTGCGGCAGTGGCGTCATGTGGTTCCTCGGAGGACGGTCCGCGCTACGGAACCGCGCTGAGAGAGCGAAGAGGAGGAGCCGGAATCAGTCGCGGGAGCGGCGACCGCGGACGTGTTGTCAGACGACGGCCCCGGCATCGCGCGCGGCCGACCTGCCGTCAGTACCGCCGGCGATCCCCGGACCGCGCCGATGGGGCGGTGACCCGCGTACTCCACGTACTCGACCGGCTGCACCACCCGGCGGGACATGACCCCCCGAGGACTCATGACACCTCCCCTGCCGAAAAGAGTGAGCATCTGACGGGTGATTGCAACCCGCTCACTCAAATGAGCGGAACATGAACACCGAAGGCCGAGATGCTCCCGATTTTCAGAGGGATGCATGCCTCCTGGCGGCGCGGCGAGGGATCGGTCCCACGATGTGATGCGGGCGGTCAAGGCCTCCGCGTCCCGGTACCAGGGCCGTGGCGAGCTCCAGGGAAGCGGCGGTCCGCGAAGTCTCCCGTGAGGACGGGCCGGATGCCCGACTCGGCAGCACCGACCGTCCCACCTGTGAATTCCGGCGCCGTGAACCGCGGCACCATGCGACGGAACGCCACCTCGAGGAGCCTGCTGTACGCGCACAACAGGATCCGACGCCCGGTCAGGGCGACGAAACGGCCATGGGCGGTCCGCCGGGGCTCTGCGGGGCGTGGGCGGCGGACCGACAACACCGCGAGTACCTCCCCGACGTCGTAACCAGCGTCGACCACGTCGCGTCCCGCGCAGCCGCGGGGGCAAGCACGTCCGGGACAACGTGGTGGCCTCGTGCCGCCGCTGCACCCACGTGAAGGCCGACCGCCAGCTGCTCGAGCCGGGCCGGCGTCTGCGCCACAACCCGCCCCGCCCACCGACCTGGCCTGGCGCATCACCAGGCACCGGGACCAGGCACCGGGCCCTGAGCACCGGGACCAGCGCCGGCTGTCGTACCTGCAACCGTACGGCGCGGACGACGATCCGGGCCAGCGCACTGCCCGGCCCGGGAAGCCCCCCGCGCTTCCCGGGCCGTCCGGCACGCCCGCCGGCGGGTCACGCGTACCGCAGCTCCGCGGGCCGCACCGTGCGCCCCAGCAGGGGAAGGGCGGTGGCCGCGGCCAACAGGCAGGTCGCATAGACCGCGAGCGGGACCAGCAGGGCCGCCCACGGCCAGGAACCGGCCCCGGTGAGCGCGGCGTACCCGGTGCCGACCGCCATACCGCCGACGCCCGCCAGCAGCAGAGCCGGTGCGAGCGGCAGCGCGGTCTCCAGCAGCAGAGCCCGGTTCAGCACCGCGCGCGGCACCCCGGCGGCGGCCTGCGCGGCCAGGCCCCGGCGGCGGGTGGAGAGCGACTCGGCGGTGCCGACGGCGAGCGCGGACAGGGTGATCACCAGTCCCACCACGATCGCGGCGGCGGTCAGGTCCAGCCCCGTCGTGTAGTACGTGATCCTCTCCCCGAGGTGTCGGCTCTCGTGCAGATCCTCCAGGAACGCCTGCCGTACGCCCACGAACCCGGTGCCCACCACCGTCACCAGCAGGACCGCCGCGTGCGTACGGGCCGCCGCCCACGGGTCGTCGCGCAGCCGTCCCGCCGCGATCAACGTCGCCGCCGAACGGGTCCGGACCGTCAGGGTCCGCCCCACGAGACGGCAGGTGGCCCCGGACAGCCACACCGAGCCCGCGCCGACCGCGAGGAGCGCCGCGAACACCGTCATCGGTGTCCACAACCGCATCGGGCCGCGGGGAGGGCCGACCGAGGTGATGCCCGCCGCGAGCAGCGCCAGCCCGGCCAGCAGCAGCAGCGACACCAGGAACAGCCGTCCCGGCCCGCGCCCCGAGCGCGCGGGGCCGACCCGGCGCACCCAGCCGAGCGGCGAGGCCACCACCCTGCGCAGCGCCAGCCCGCCCGCCGCCGCGCCCAGCACCGGCACGGCGACGGCGACCAGCGCGAGCGCCACCCAGGTGAGCACCGCCGGACGTTCCCACACCCGCACCAGGGCCAGTACCGAGACGACGGTCGCGACCGCCGACCCGAGCAGACAGGCCAGCCCGGTCTCCAGCGCGGCGATCCGCCGCACCTGGCCCGGGGCCGCCCCGGCCAGTCGCAGCCCGGCCAGCCGCCGGTCGCGGTGCAGCGCCCCGATCCGGGCGCACTGACCGAGGAAGCCGAGCACCGGGACCAGAAGCAGCAGCAGGGTGAGGACCACCCCGGAGCGGGTGCCGGGCTCGCTGAGCAGTCCCTCGGCGAGGGACACGGGGTAGTTGCCCCGCAGGGAGGCCAGGGTGGCGGCCGTCAGCGCCAACCCGGTCGCGAGCGCCGCGCCGGCCGCGGTGAGCGCGATCCGCCACCACTCCCGCCGGTCGGAACCGCGGGTGAGCTGCCAGGCGAGCCGCAGGTCGGCGTCGAGGGACGTCGTCACGCCGTCACCTCCAGCGGGGCCACGGCGCCGTCCCGCAACTGCACTTCCCGGTCCGCGTACGCCGCCACCTGTGCGTCGTGCGTGATCAGCAGCACCGCCGTGCCGGCCTCGCGGGCCGTGTGCACCAGGGCCGTCATCACCTGCTCGCTCGCCAGCGAGTCCAGCGCGCCGGTCGGCTCGTCCGCGAAGACCACCCTGGGGCCGGTGACCAGGGCGCGGGCCAGCGCGGTCCGCTGCGCCTGGCCGCCGCTCAGCTCGCCGGGCCGCGACTCCGCCTGCCCGCGCACCCCGAACCGCTCCAGCCACTCCCCGGCCGTCGCCCGGGCCTTGGTGCGGGCGGTACCGGCCAGCATCAGCGGCAGCGCCACGTTGTCGAGCGCGGTCAGCTCCGGGATCAGCTGCCCGAACTGGAACACCACCCCGAACTCGGTGCGGCGCAGCTCGCTCAGCCGCTTCTCCGGCAGCTCCTCCAGCCGCTCACCGGCGTACGTCACCGACCCCTCGTCGGGACGGACGATGCCGGACAGGCAGTGCACCAGCGTCGACTTGCCGCTGCCGCTGGCGCCGGTGACCGCGAGGATCTCACCGGCCCGCAGTTCGACGGAGGCGCCGCGCAGGGCCTCGGTCCTGCCGTGCGCCTTGACCAGGGAGCGGCCCGCGAGCAGTGGCCCCGCCGTGTTGTCCCGCATGCTCATGCTGTGTCGACCTCCGCGGTCAGGGTGGTGAGCCGGGCCGCCGTGGTCGTCATCCAACGAAGGTCGGCGTCCAGGTGGTTGAGGGCGAAGTCCGCCGAGAGCACGGTCGCCAGATCCGCGCCCCGCGCCGACTTCACCGCGGTCAGCTCCCGCATCCGCTCCATGTGGGCGGCGCGCTGCGCGCGCAGATACGCGGCCGGGTCGCCGCCGGACAGGATCGACACCACGACCTTGGCGAAGATCTCGTTCGTCACGAACGGCGCGGGCGGGGCGATCTCCCCGGCCCAGCGCGCCAGTTCGCGCGTCCCGTCGTCCGTGGTGCGGTACAGCGTCCGCTCCGGACCGCCGTCCGAGTCGGTTCCCTCGACCTCGGCGAGGCCGTCCCGGACCAGGCGTTGCAGCGTGGTGTAGGCCTGCCCGTAGGCCAGCGGGCGGGCCTGCGGGAAGCGTTCGTCGTGGCGTCGCTTGAGGTCGTAGCCATGGCTCGGCCCCGAGGCGAGCAGGCCCAGCAGGATGTGGCGGGTGCTCATGACGTCATTATGTACTCAGTACATGTACTGAGTGAATAGTGATCACCGAAAAGATCCACACCGAATGAGGGGAGGGACGCTCAGTCCGCGACCGCGTACGCCTCCACCGACCACAGCGAGTAGCCGTACCGCGTGGCGCGCTTCTCGCCCTGGACCCGGATGTGGCGGACTTCGGGCTCGTCCATGCGGACGGTCTCCCGGCCCTCGTGGCCGTCCCGCACCGTCGCCGCCGTGCGCCAGGTGCGGCCGTCCGCCGACACCTCCACGCGGTACGCCGACGGGTGCGCCTCCTGCCAGTGCAGCGCGACCTTCCCCAGCCGCACCGGGCGCTCCAGCTCGACCTGCCACCAGGCGTCGTCGTCGACCGGGGACGACCAGCGCGTCCCCGGGTCGCCGTCGTTCGCCGCCGGGGCCGGGAAGTCGGGCGTCTCGTCGGCCGAGGAGCTCGCCCGGCCGGTGCGGGCCAGGTCGGGGCCGGCGGTGCGCGGAACGGCGTGGACCGTCAGCGTGCGGGTCGTGCCGGCGAAGGCGAGCCGGACGTCGTACGACCCGGTGGGCGTGCCCGGTTTCACGGTCACCTCGACCGGGACCTCCACCGGCGTACCGCGCGGGACGGTCAGCGCGTCCTTCGGCACCCGGACCCCGACCCCCTTCGGCGCCTTCGCGGTCAGCCTGCCGCGCACCTCGCCGGGACGCAGCGGGCCGAGGGTGGCCGTCACCGTCCGGGTGCCGCCGATGTCGGTGTCCGCGCGGTCGTCGGACAGCTCCAGGGAGGCGGCGGGCGCGTCCGTGAACCAGGGGACCAGGTGCCGCACCCGGGAGGCGTCGGCGCCGGTGACCCGGACGGAGTCCACCGGGTCGTCGCCGGGCCGCAGTTCGGTGGCGCCCGTCGCGGACAGCGCGCCGAGGCGACGCCACCCCTCGCCCGGCACCCTGACCTCCACGGCCCCCCGCGTGCCGGGCTCGGTGAGCACCGTCACGGCGTCCAGCGCGCGGGCGCGCGGAAGGCGGAGCGTGCGGTCGCCGCCGGACCGCGCCGGCGGCTCGTGGTCGATGCCCGCCCAGTTCTCGTACGCCTTCTGCGCCCGGCTCAGGAACGGGTCCAGCACGCCCTCGCCGACCGTCACCCGGGACGGTTCCAGCCGGGCCCGCTGCTCGCCCAGCCGCCGGTACGCCGTCCAGGCGGCGCCCGCGTCCCCGGACCGTTGCGCGCGGAGCAGGTCCAGGGCCGTGGTGCCCGCCTCGCCGTAACGGGCCAGCCGCCGGGACCACGGGCCGGTCTCGGCGGCGAGCCCGGTCCCGGACAGCCGCTCCGGCAGCTCGCGCAGGACGGTGAAGGCCGCCCGCAGCCGCCCGGCCTCCGCCGTCCCCTCCGCTGTCCCGCCCTTGCCGCGGGCGGTCGTGCGGGTCCGCCAGAACGCTTCCACCAGCGGCCGCAGGTACGCCGACTCCTCGCCGCCCAGCACCGAGGACGCGGTGTTCCCGGCGAGCGCGGCCAGGGCCTCCCCGCGCCGGGCGTCACCGGCGGCGAGGTCGGCGATCGCGGCCCGCCAGGACTCCCGGGGGCGGTAGTCGCGCGGGTTCCAGGCGAAGTCGGCGGCGGTGAACAGCGGAACGCGGGACGCCTCGGGCTGCTCCATCGCGTTGGCGAGCAGCGCGGCCGAACCCGTGGCGACGGCCGGTTCACGGCCCTGGTAGGGGCCGAGGAAGATCCGGCCGGGGGCGTAGTCGTTCACCGGGTAGTTGTCCATGGTCACCAGCGGATGCCCGAACACGCGCCGCGCCTCCGCCAGTTGGCCGCCCGTGATGGTGCGCGGCACCACCCCGACCCCGGTCCACGCCACCTCGACCCCCGCGTCCAGTTCCTCCGCGAGGGCGCGCCGGTACGCCGTCGAACCCTCCTCGTAGAACTCGGTGGGCATCACGGACAGGGCGGGGGAACCCGGGTGACGCTCCGCCAGGTGCCGGGCCACCGCGTTCACCACGTGCGCCTGGGCGCGGGCGGCGGCGCCGGGTCCCGAACCGAACCGGTCGGCGTCCGCCCCGCAGTGCCACTCGCTGTAGCTGACGTCCTGGAACTGCAGCTGGAAGGCGCGGAAACCCAGTGCCCACATCGCGTCCAGCTTGCGGGTCAGCGCCCGCAGGTCGTCGTCCGAGGCGAAGCACATCGCCTGCCCCGGCGCCACCGCCCAGCCGGGCGTGACGTGGTTGCGCCGCGCCCGCTCGGCCAGCTCCCGGAACTCCGCCCGCCGCTCGGCCGGGTACGGCTCGCGCCAGCGGGCCTGCCGGTGGAGGTCCTCGCCGGGTGCGTAGAGGTACCGGTTCTGCTTGGTGCGGCCCATGAAGTCCAGCTGGGCCAGCCGCTGCTCGTGCGTCCACGGAGTGCCGTAGAAGCCCTCGGTGATGCCGCGCACGGCGGTGCCGGGCCAGTCGCGGACGACGGCCGCGGTGAACGTGGCGCCGTCCGGGCGCAGCAGCTGGCGCAGTGTCTGCACGGCGTGGAACAGACCGTCGCCGTCCGCGCCGGTCAGGGAGACGGCACCCTTGCCGACGGTCAGCGCGTAGCCGCCGGCGGGGAGGGCGTGCCGGGGGTCGTCCGAGGCGCGTTCCCTGCCCACGCGCACCACGAGCGCCCCCTCGGGCACCCGGGCGCCGGGGGCGGTGAACCGGCGTGCGCCCGCCTCCCGCAGCAGTGCGCGGAGCGCATCGAGGGTGTACGCGTCGGCCGTCGCGTCCGCGGTCAGGGCGACCTCCTCGGTCACCGCGACCGGGGCGCCGTTCGCGCGCAGCGAGTGGGGGCGCGGCCACACGGACGGCTCCGCCGCGCGAGCCGTGCCGGCAGTCGGGGACGTGTCGGCGGCCAGGGAGGTGGTGGCGGGCGGCGCGGCCACGGCGGCGGGCGCGGTACCCGGGGTCCCGGCGCCCAGGAGTCCGGCGAGGACGGCGAGGGCGAGGGTGGTCCTCCTGGCGTTCGCCGTCCTCCCGCGCCGCAGTCGCACAGGGCCCTCCTGATCGCTCGACGGGCCGCCCGGCCCGGTGGCCGGTGCGGCCGTGTCCATTCCGTTACCGAGGAACCCCGAGCCCACCATTTCTGCGGTGAACGTGTCAATGAGAGGGGGTGTTGTGGCGCGTTTGTCCCACTGCGGAGAGAGGAGACGGGGGAAGAATGTGATCAGGGACACGTGGGAAGAGTTTGTGCGTCTGGCATCGCGCCCCCTGGGTAGGGCTGCGAGATAACCCGCACGACCCGCACGCCCCGCGTGATCCGCGCGCCGTGCCCGACGAGGAGGCCATCTGTGGCTGCACCCGCCTACGTTCCTTCCCCCATCCTGTCCAAACCCGCGGCGGAGCTCTCCGCCGACTTCGAAGAGCCGCACTTCTGCGTCTTCAGCGCGGAAGGCCCCTGCGCCGAGGTCCCGCTGACCAGCGAACCCCCGCTGCCCGACGCCGAACCCCTCACCAGCGAACCGCCGCTCGCCGACACCATCCCCCTGACCAGCGAGTCCGACGCCTTCCTGGACACCTCGGACTCCTCCGGACTCGACTCCTTCCCGGCCCAGTACCGCCCGGAGCCCTAGGGTGGGCGCGCCACGGCCGGCCGAACCCCCTTCCGGGGACCTGTCCCGGCTCGCCGCCCTGCACGGCGTCGCCACCTCCTACCGCCCCTCCCCCGACCGCACGGTCGCGGCCTCGGCCACCGCCGTCACCCTCGCGCTGGCCGCCCTCGGCGTGGACACGGCCACTCCGCAGGCCGTCCGCGCCGCCCTCACCGCCCGCGAACGGGAACTCGGCGAGCGGCTGCTGCCCCCCACCCTGGTCGGCTGGGACACCCACGCCCCCGCCGCCCTGGCCGCACTCCCCGAGGGCACCCGGCTGCACGTCGTCACCGAACAGGGCGAGACCCGCGCCTCCGCCGAGCACCTCCCGCCCGGCGTCCACGAGGTGACCGCCACCGCCCCCGACGGCCGCACCGCCCGCGCCCACCTGATCGTCGCCCCGCCCAGGCTGCCCGCGCCGCCCGGACGCTCGTACGGACTCCTGGTCCAGCTCTACTCCCTCCTCTCCCGCCGCTCCTGGGGCATGGGCGACCTCGCCGACCTCGGCGAACTCGCCGGCTGGGCCGGACGCGCCCTCGGCGCCGGATTCGTCCAGGTCAACCCCCTGCACGCGGCCGTCCCCGGCCCGCCGACCGACCCCTCCCCCTACCGCCCCTCCTCCCGCCGCTTCCCCGACCCGGTCCACCTGCGGATCGAGGACGTCCCCGAGTTCGCGTACGTCGACGACCGCGACCGCGTGCGCGCCCTGCTGGAGCGGGCCGGACGACTGCGCGAGGCGGTGCTGGACCGGGGCGCCCTGATCGACCGGGACGCCGTGTGGGAGGCCAAGCGGGAGGCGCTGGAACTGGTGCACGAGGTCCCGCTCGGGCCCGGCCGCCGCGCCGCCTACGACGACTTCCGCGCCGGACAGGGCCGGGCCCTTGAGGACCACGCCACCTGGTGCGCGCTCGCCGAGGTCCACGGCGCCGACTGGCACCGGTGGCCCGCCGCACTGCGCGACCCGCGCTCACCCGACACCGCCCGCGCCCGGCGCGAGCTGGCGCACCGCGTCGACTTCCACTCCCGGCTCGTCTGGCTCACCGACGCCCAGCTCCGCGCGGCGCAGCGGGCCGCGCGCGAGGCCGGGATGCCGGTCGGGATCGTCCACGACCTCGCCGTCGGCGTCCACCCCGGCGGCGCCGACGCCTGGGCGCAGCAGGAGTACTTCGCGGCCGGCACGTCCGTCGGCGCGCCCCCGGACGCCTTCAACGCGCGCGGCCAGGACTGGGGCCTGCCGCCCTGGCGCCCCGACCGGCTCGCCGACTCCGGGTACGCCCCGTTCCGCGCCCTGCTCCGCGGGCTCTTCCGGTACGCGGGCGCCCTGCGCATCGACCACGTCATGGGCCTGTTCCGGCTGTGGTGGGTCCCCGAGGGCCACCCGCCCACGGAGGGCACGTACGTCCGCTACGACGCCGAGGCGATGCTCGCCGTCCTCGTCCTGGAGGCGTCCCGGGCCGGGGCGGTGGTGATCGGCGAGGACCTGGGCACCGTCGAGCCCGGCGTGCGCGAGGCACTGCGCGAACGGGGCGTGTACGGCACGTCGGTGCTGTGGTTCGAGCGGGACTGGGACGGCGACCGGCGCCCGCTGCCGCCGGACGGCTGGCGCGCGGACTGCCTGGCGACCGCGACCACCCACGACCTGCCGCCGACGGCCGCGCGGCTCAGCGGTGAGCACGTGGAGCTCCGGGACAGCCTGGGGCTGCTCACGCGGCCCGTGGCGGAGGAGCGGGCGGAGGCGGTGGCCGACACGGCGGAGTGGCGGGAGCTGTTCGTGAGGCTGGGGCTGCTGGGGGCGGGCGCCTCCGAGGAGGCCGAGATCCAGGCCGTCCACCGGTACCTGCTGCGTACGCCGGCCCGGATGATCGGGGTCTGGCTTCCCGACGGCATCGGCGACCGGCGCCCGCAGAACCTGCCCGGTACGTGGGACCAGTACCCGAACTGGCGGCTGCCGATCGCGGACGCGCGGGGGAGACCGGTGACGCTGGAGGAACTGGCGGGGTCGGCGAGGCTGCGGGCACTGACGGACGTGCTGCTGAGGGGCCGTTCGTAACCGCGGGCAGTCGTGCCTCCCCCAGTGCCTCAAGGACCTGGGAGGTACCCCCAGGGCGATGGGGGTCCCCCGCCCGAGCGAAGCCGAGAGCGGGGGAGAAGCCGAGAGTGGAGGAGGCACCCCGCCGGCGCCGGGCCGCGCGAACACCCCCCCGGGTCCGCACCGGCGCGGGGCACCGCGTGCCGCCCCGGAGCGGGCAGGCCCGTCCCTTAGCGCACCCCGCCCGCGCGCACCCCGACCGCGTTGGATAGTTTGGGCACCGTGGACAAGAAGAACGCCCTGCGCGCCGGCGCCCTGGCAGCCGGTACGACGCTGATGATGCTGCTCATGTCGTCCCCCGCGCTCGCGCTCACCCGCGACGACGGCGACGACCCCGGCACGGGCCTGAGCGTCATCGAGACGCTGGGCCTCTACGTCGTGGCCCCGATCGCGCTGTTCGTGATCATCGCCGCCCTGGTGATGGTCGGCGACAAGTCGCACCAGAAGAAGGACACGACCAGCTCCAACATCGCCACCAAGGCCGAAGCCAAGGCCTGATCCGGGGCAGGCCGCTCACGAGCGGTCCCGCGCACTTCCACGAGGGCGCCGACCCTTCCGTACGCACGCGCATCCGCCGTACGGGACGGGACGGCGCCCTCGGCGCGTCCACCGTGCGGCGAGGCGGCGGGCCCGGACGACGCTCACTGCGGGTACGGCGCCGTCAGACAGCGCTGCACGGCGGGCGCCAGCCACGCCACGGCCTCCTCGGTGTCCAGCGCCACGGCCGGCGGGAACCGCAGGACATAACGCGTCAGCGCCAGCCCGAGCAGGTGCGACGAGACCAGCGCGGCACGCACCGGTACCTGCTCGGGGTCGGGGCAGAACCGGCGGGCGAGCGGGAGGACCTGGTCCCGGAAGACGCCCCGCATGCGTTCGGCCCCGGCCTCGTTGGTCGCGCCGGCCCGCAGCAGGGCCGTGAGCACGTCGCTCTCCTCCCACATGGCGAGGAAGTGCGTCACGAGGACCCGGCCGACCTCCTCCCGGGACAGCGACGACGGGTCCGGCAGCCTCAGGTCGATGGTGACGGCCGCCGCGAACAGGCCCTCCTTGTTGCCGTAGTAGCGCATGACCATCGACGGATCGATGTTCGCGTCCCTGGCGATGGCGCGGATGGTGGCGCGCTCGTAGCCGTCGGCCGCGAAGCGCTCACGGGCGGCGTCGAGGATCGCCGTGCGCGTGGCCTCGGAGCGGCGCTGCGGTGCGGGGGGCTTGCTCGATGTCATGCCGACAACCGTATGCCAACGCCTGTAGGCCAACAAGTGTTGACGTTCTGACCGGTGTCGCTCTACGGTTGTCCACAGATGTTGGCCAACAAGCGTTGGCAAACGACCGTTGGCATCCAGGAGGCCCCATGAGCGGCACCGGCACCAACTCCACCCGCCCCGACGCCACCCGCCCCGGCGCCGAGCACTCCGGCTCCACATCCCCCGTGATCGTCGTCGGCTCGGGCCCCACCGGCCTGCTCCTGGCCGGTGACGTCGCGGCCGCCGGCGTCCCCGTCACCCTCGTCGAGAAGCGCCCGCACGGAATCAGCAACCTCTCCCGCGCCTTCGGCGTGCACGCCCGCACCCTGGAACAGCTCGACGCCCGCGGCCTCGCCGACCGGCTGCTCGCCACCGGCACCACCATCACCGAACTGCGCCTCTTCCGCCGTCTCACCCTCGATCTGGGCGCGCTCCCGTCCCGCTTCCCGTTCCTCCTCGTCACCCCGCAGTACGAGGTCGAGCGGCTCCTGGAGGAAAGGGCGCGCGCACTCGGCGTCGAGTTCCTCTTCGCGCACGAGGTCGTGGGCCTGCGGCAGGACGGCGCCGGCGTCGACCTCGACATGCGGGGCCCGGACGGTGCGGCCGTCACCCGCCGCGCGGCCTACGTGGTCGGAGCCGACGGCCACCGCAGCGCCGTACGCCGGGCGGTCGGCCTGCCCTTCCCCGGCGTCTCCGTCATCACGTCCCTGTTCCTGGCGGACGTCCGGCTCGCCGAACGACCCGGGAGCGTGCTCACCGTCAACGGCACGGGTGACTCCTTCGCGATGATCGCGTCCTTCGGCGACGGCTGGTACCGGGTCATGGGCTGGAACCGCCGCCACGAGGTCCCCGACGACGCCCCGCTCGACCTCGACGAGGTCAGGGAGGTCACCCGTCGCGCCCTCGGAACCGACTACGGCATGCACGACGCCCGCTGGCTCTCCCGCTTCCACAGCGACGAACGGCAGGCCCCCGAGTACCGGGTCGGACGGGTCTTCCTGGCCGGCGACGCCGCGCACGTCCACTCACCGGCCGGCGGCCAGGGGATGAACACCGGTCTGCAGGACGCGGCCAACCTCGGCTGGAAGCTCGCCGCGGTCGTCGACGGCCGGGTGCCCGAGGGGCTCCTGGACACCTACCAGGCCGAACGCCACCCGGTCGGCCGGGCCGTGCTGCGCAGCAGCGGCGGACTGGTCCGGCTGGCGCGGGCGCGGCACCCGGCGGCGCGTGCCGTGCGCGCCCTGGTCTCCGCGTTCGTCAACGTCTCCCGGCCCGCCCGGACCAGGGCCCTGGCCCAGATCTCGGGCATCGGTCACGCGTACGCCGCCCCGCGCGGTGCCCACCGCCTGGTCGGCACCCGGGTCCCCGACGTGGCGCTGGAGGGCGGCCGTCTGCACGAGGCCCTGCGCGGCGGCCGTTTCGCGCTGATCACCCCGGAGCCGTACGACGGCGGGGGCGCGCGCGGGCGACGGCTGGCGGTGGAGCGCTGGGCGTCCGGCGCCCGCCGTACGACCGTGCTGGTGCGCCCCGACGGATACGTGGCCTGGGCGTCGGACGCGGCGGGCCCCGCCGAGATCGAGGCCGCGCTCGCCGCACACGTCGGCTGAGGAGCCGAGGAGGAGGGCGGTCCCTACCTCTCGGCCGCGAACAGCAGCTCCCGCAGCAGGCCGGCCAGTTGCTCCGCCCGCTCCCCGTCCAGTGCGGACAGGGCCTCCGTCTGGACGGCGAGACCCGCGCCGACCGCCGCGTCGATCAGGCGCAGGCCCGCCTCGGTGAGCGTGACCTGCAGTCCGCGGCGGTCGTGCGGGTCGGGGGAGCGGCGGAGCAGTCCCGCGCGCTCCAGCTTGTCGAGGCGGCCGGTCATCCCGCCGGTGGTGAGCATCAGCGTGGCCGAGAGCTGGCGGGGGGAGAGGGTGTGGGGCTCCCCGGAGCGGCGCAGGGTGGCGAGGACGTCGAACTCCCCGCGTGAGATCCCGTACCTGGCGTACTCCTTCTCCATCCGGTCGCCCATGGCGCGCGCGAGCCGGAAGACGCGCCCGAAGACCTCCATGCCGGCGGTGTCGAGATCGGGCCGCACCCGCGCCCACTGCTCGATGATCGCGTCGACGGGGTCCTGGGGGCGCTGCTCTGCGGTCATGGGCAGGAGTATCCGCCGGGAATGGGTCATCCGCAAGAAAGTGGCTTGAGGGCAAGTAGCTTGCCGCTAAGCTACTTGTCATCGACCTACTCGGAAGAGGTGCGCCCGTCATGGCCGCGAACCGCGCCACCCTCATCGCGCTCACCGCCCTCGCCCCCGTCTCCTGGGGCACCACCTACGCCGTGACCACGGAGTTCCTCCCGCCCGACCGCCCCCTGTTCACCGGTCTGGTGCGTGCCCTGCCCGCCGGACTGGTCCTGCTCGCCCTCGTCCGGGTGCTCCCGCGCGGGGCCTGGTGGTGGAAGGCGACGGTGCTCGGCGCGCTCAACATCGGCGCCTTCTTCCCGCTGCTGTTCCTCTCCGCGTACCGGCTGCCCGGTGGCATGGCGGCGGTGGTCGGCTCGGTGGGCCCCCTGCTCGTGGTCGGCCTCTCGGCGCTCCTGCTGGGGCAGCGGCCGACGGCACGGAACGTGATCACCGGGGCCGTGGCCGCGTCCGGCGTCAGCCTGGTGGTCCTGAAGGCGGCCGGCGCGCTGGATCCGCTGGGCGTGCTCGCGGCCCTCGCCTCCACCGCCTCGATGTCCACCGGCACCGTCCTCACCAAGCGCTGGGGCCGCCCGGAGGGTGTCGGCCCGCTCGCCCTGACGGGCTGGCAGCTGACGGCCGGCGGCCTGCTGATCGCACCCGTCGCCTTCCTGGCCGAGGGCGCGCCCCCCGCCCTGGAGGCCCCGGCGGTCGGCGGCTACCTCTACCTCGCCCTGGCGAACACGGCGATCGCGTACTGGCTCTGGTTCCGGGGCATCGGCCGCCTCACCGCCACCCAGGTCACCTTCCTCGGCCCGCTCAGCCCCCTCACGGCGGCGCTGGTCGGCTGGGCGGCCCTCGGCGAGACGCTGACCCCGATGCAACTGGCGGGCATGGCAGTGGCGTTCGGGGCGACGGTGGCGGGACAGACCGGCCCGCCCGCCCGGACGGCCCGTGCCGCGGGACCCTCGGGGGGACCCGGCGGAACGGTCACGGTCCTCCGCCCGGCCCGGGCGATCTCGTCCGGACCGTCGTCGGGTTCCCGGACGGGGGCGACCGGTAGCGGCCGGTTCCCGGCCGGGGGCGACCGGTAGCGGCCGAGTCGCAGACGGAGCCGGCAACCGCCGCCCGGCGGAACGCCGACGGGGAACAGGGGCGCCCGGAACGCCGACGGGGAACAGGGGCGCCCGGAACGAGGCCGGGCGCCCCTGATGCGCGTACCGGCTAGGACGCCGCCGCGTCCGCCGCCTGGGCGCGCAGGGCGCGCTCCACGCCCGCGCGGGACTCCGAGACCAGGCGGCGCAGGGCCGCGCCCGGCTCGGCGGAGGCCAGCCAGGCGTCCGTCTTGTCGAGGGTCTCGCGGGAGACCTGGACCGTCGGGTAGAGGCCGACCGCGATCTGCTGGGCGATCTCGTGCGAACGGGACGCCCAGACGTCCGCCAGCGCCTCGAAGTACCGGTCCGTGTACGGCGCCAGCAGCTCGCGCTGGTCGGTCTGGACGAAGCCGGCGATGACCGCCTCCTGGACGGCGTTCGGCAGCTTGTCGGACTCGACGACCGCCTCCCACGCCTCCGCCTTGGCCTGCGGGGTCGGGCGGGCCGCGCGGGCGGTCGCGGCGTGCCGCTCACCGGCCGCCGTCCTGTCCCGCTCGTACTCGGCCGCGATCTCCGCCTCGTCGAACCGGCCCACCGCCGCCAGCCGCTGCACGAACGACCAGCGCAGCTCCGTGTCCACGGCCAGCCCCTCGACGGTCTGCGTACCGGCCAGCAGGCCCTCCAGCAGGTCCAGCTGCTCCGGCGTGCGGGCCGTCGCGGCGAACGCCCGCGCCCACGCGAGCTGGTGGTCACCGGCCGGCTCGGCGGACCGCAGGTGGGCCAGCGCGGCGTCGGTCCAGCGGGCCAGCAGGGTCTCGCGGGCGTTCGGGTCGGCGTACAGGTCGATCGCCAGCTTCACCTGGCGGTGCAGCGACTGCACGACACCGATGTCGGACTCCTTGCCGATGCCCGACAGGACCAGGGACAGGTAGTCGCGGGCGGCGAGTTCCGCGTCCCGGGTCATGTCCCAGGCGGAGGCCCAGCACAGCGCGCGGGGCAGGGACTCCGCGAAGTCGCCGAGGTGCTCGGTGACGACGGCGAGCGACTGCTCGTCCAGGCGGACCTTGGCGTAGGAGAGGTCGTCGTCGTTCAGCAGGACGACCGCCGGGCGGCGCTTGCCGACCAGCTGCGGTACGGCCGTCAGCTCGCCGTCGACGTCCAGTTCGACGCGCTCGCCGCGCACCAGCCTGCCGTCCGCGTCGAGGTCGTAGGCGCCGACCGCGATGCGGTGCGGGCGCAGCGTCGGCTCGCCCTTCGCGCCGGCCGGCAGCGCGGGGGCCTCCTGGCGGACGGCGAAGGAGGTGACCACACCGTCGGCGTCCGTCTCGATCTCCGGGCGCAGCACGTTGATGCCGGCCGTCTCCAGCCACTGCCTCGACCACGTCTTCAGATCGCGGCCGGAGGTCTCCTCCAGCGCGCCCAGCAGGTCGGACAGGCGCGTGTTGCCGTACGCGTGGCGCTTGAAGTACGCCTGCACGCCCCGGAAGAACTCGTCCTCACCGACGTACGCGACGAGCTGCTTCAGCACGGACGCGCCCTTGGCGTACGTGATGCCGTCGAAGTTGACGAGCACGTCGTCCAGGTCGCGGATGTCCGCCATGATCGGGTGCGTGGACGGCAGCTGGTCCTGGCGGTAGGCCCAGGTCTTCATGGAGTTCGCGAAGGTCGTCCACGAGTGCGGCCACTTCGAGCCCGGCGCCGCCGCCTGGCAGGCGATGGACGTGTAGGTGGCGAACGACTCGTTCAGCCACAGGTCGTTCCACCACTCCATGGTGACCAGGTCGCCGAACCACATGTGGGCCAGCTCGTGCAGGATGGTCTCCGCGCGCACCTCGTACGCCGCGTCCGTCACCTTCGACCGGAAGACGTACTGGTCGCGGATGGTCACCGCGCCCGCGTTCTCCATCGCGCCCGCGTTGAACTCCGGCACGAACAGCTGGTCGTACTTCTCGAACGGGTACGCGTAGTCGAACTTCTCCTGGAACCAGTCGAAGCCCTGCCGGGTGACCTCGAAGATCGCGTCGGAGTCGAGGTACTCGGCGAGCGACGGACGGCAGTAGATGCCGAGCGGGACGGACTGGCCGTCCTTCTCGTAGACGCTGTGGACGGAGTGGTACGGGCCGACGATCAGCGCCGTGATGTACGACGAGATGCGCGGGGTCGGCTCGAACGTCCAGACGTTCTCCCGCGGTTCGGGCGTGGGCGAGTTGGAGATGACGGTCCAGCCCTCGGGCGCCTTCACGGTGAACTGGAAGGTCGCCTTCAGGTCCGGCTGCTCGAAGCTCGCGAAGACGCGGCGGGCGTCGGGCACCTCGAACTGGGTGTAGAGGTACGCCTGGTCGTCGACCGGGTCGACGAACCGGTGCAGACCCTCACCGGTGTTGGTGTACGCGCAGTCGGCGCTCACCCGGAGGATGTTGCGGCCCCTCAGCAGGCCGGGCAGGGCGATGCGGGAGTCCGCGAAGACCTCGGCGGGGTCGAGGGAGTCCCCGTTGAGGGTCACCTCGTGCACGGTGGGAGCCACCAGGTCGATGAAGGTCTCCGCGCCGTCGCCGTCCTCGGCGACGTCGAAGCGCACCGTGGTCACGGACCGGTAGGTGCCGCCCTCCTGCGCGCCGGAGAGGTCGAGATCGATCTCGTACGAGTCAACGGTCAGCAGCTTCGCCCGCTGCCGCGCCTCTTCGCGAGTCAGGTTTGTGCCAGGCACGCGGTCATCTCCTCGATATGTGTGGGTTGCGCCATCCTTCCACGCGACATCGGGATGAGGCGATGACCGAGCCGGACCATGGGGATTCCCCTGTGTCGTCCGGCGGGCGAGGGTGGGGCTCGACGTCCGGAATCCGCCGGTGGGGCGGGGCGCGGGGAGCGAGCCTGGAGGACATGACGCACCGCACCGCACGTCCCGTACCGCCACCGGTCCTGCGGGAACTGCTGGCCGCCGACGACGCCGGCCGCCCGGCGGTCCCCCGCACCGACGAGGAGGGCGGCGCCCCGCTCCGCTGCTGCCTGCGCCGCAGCCGCCCCGGGGAGCGCGTGGCCCTCGTCTCCTACGCGCCGCTGCGCCGCTGGGCGGCGGAGACGGGCGCGGACCCCGGCGCCTACGACGAACAGGGCCCCGTGTTCATCCACGCCGAGGAGTGCGCGGGCCCAAAGGGCGCGGAGCTTCCCTTCACGAACGCCCACCGCACGCTCCGCCGCTACTCCGCCGACGGCCGCATCCTGGGCGGCCGCCTGGTCGGGGCACCGGAGGACTTCGGACCCGCCCTCACCGAGGCCTTCACCGACCCCGAGGTGGCGCTGGTGCACGTACGGGCCGTCGAGTACGGCTGCTTCCTGTACGAGGTGCGCCGGGACTGAGCTCCCGGGGCCCGTCTCAGCCGCCCACCCCGACCCGCCAGGGGCCGTCGGCCTCGATGCGCAGGAGGCCGGGCGCCTGGACGGGGGCCAGCACGTCGAGCCGGCCGACCTCGTTGACGAGGAGGTCCTCGTCGTCGCCCTGCCACTCGGGGTCGGGCGAGGTGAAGTGGTGCCAGACGGTGAAGTTGCTCTCGCCCTGGTGCACGAAGGACAGCACGCCCGCGGGACCCTCGTACACCAGCAGGTCCGCACCCCTGCCGTTGAGGCTGTGCACCAGGCGCCGGGCGTGGGCGAGCGGCAGCACCCGCAGCGTCCAGGGCGTGTCGGCGCGCACCAGCAGGGACAGCGGGCGGTCCTCGGGGACGGTGGCGAACGTACGGGCGTGCACCTCGTCCTCGTACGCCGCCAGCAGGTCCCGGTCGGCGCGACCGTACGCGTCGCAGGCGTCGATGCGCACCGAGATGCTGTCCCGGCACTCGATCTCGACGACCACGCGGGCGCCGGGCGGCAGGTTCGGCGGGCAGGTGACGCGCTGCTTGCCCGAGGCCTGGTGCGTGAACGGCGGGAAGGAGAGCGCCAGCTCCGACGCCAGCCGGCCGGCGGGCGCGGCCGGGGAAGACGGGGCGGCCGGAGCCGCATGAGGGGGCGCCGCCGGGGGAGCGTAAGGGGCCGGAGGAACGTAAGAGGTCGGGGGAGCGTAAGAGGCCGGAGGGGAGTAAGGAGCCGCAGGGGCGTAAGAGTCCGGAGGGCCGTAAGGGGCCGGAGCGAAGCCGGAAGGCGGGGGCGGCGGCGGAGGAGAGGCCGGGGCGGCGGCGGGGAAGGGCGCGGGAGCGGCCGCGGGGACCGGCTGCGGGTCCTCGGCGACCGAGATGCCGAAGTCCGTCGCGAGCCCGGCGAGGCCCGAGGCGTACCCCTGTCCCACCGCGCGGAACTTCCAGCCGCCGTTCCTGCGGTAGAACTCGCCGAAGACGAAGGCGGTCTCCGTCGAGGCGTCCCCGATCGCGAAGGACGCGACCGGCTGCCCGTCCGGCAGGGCGACCCGGACGTCCAGCAGCGGCACCTGCCCGAACGTTCCCGCGTCGGCGGACGCGGCCACCGCGACCCGGTCCACCCCGGGCTCGACGGCCGCCAGGTCCAGCCACAGCCAGTCGGCGCTCGTGCCCTCGGCCCCCTGGCCCTTGCCCAGGTGGCGCACGGTGCCCGACGGATGGGCCGGCTGGTTGTAGAAGACGAGGTCGGCGTCCGAGCGGACCCGGCCCGTCGCGTCGAGCAGCAGGGCCGAGACGTCCACGTCCGGTACGGAGGGGCCCTGCCGCCAGGTCACCGCCACCTGGAGGGCGGCTGCGGGAACGAGCAGGTTGCCGCCCTTCGTCATCTGCGTCATGGCGCGATCTTCACATGATCGACACGAGCGGCGGGGCGGATTGCCGCACTCCGCAACCGGGGACGTCACACGGGGACGGGGCGGTCACCCGGTACCGGGTGACCCCCGCGCCGGGTGACCGCCCCTGGGAGGCGGTGTCCTACGCGGCGGACAGCTCCGCCGCCACCAGCTCCGCGATCTGCACGGCGTTCAGCGCCGCGCCCTTGCGGAGGTTGTCGTTGGAGACGAACAGCGCGAGGCCGTGCTCCACCGTCTCGTCGGGGCGGATCCGGCCGACGTACGACGGGTCCTGGCCGGCGGCCTGGAGCGGGGTGGGGATGTCGGTGAGGACGACACCGGGGGCGTCCGCCAGCAGCTCGGTCGCGCGCTCGGCGCTGATCGGACGGGCGAAGCGGGCGTTGATCTGGAGCGAGTGGCCGGAGAAGACCGGGACGCGCACACAGGTGCCGGAGACCTTCAGCCCGGGGATCTCCAGGATCTTGCGGGACTCGTTGCGCAGCTTCTGCTCCTCGTCGGTCTCGTTCAGACCGTCGTCGACGAGGTTGCCGGCCAGCGGCAGCACGTTGAAGGCGATGGGGCGCTGGTAGACGCCGGGCTCGGGGAAGTCGACCGCCGCGCCGTCATGGGTCAGCTTGTCGGCCTCGTCGATCACCTTCGACGCCTGGCCGTGCAGCTCCGCGACGCCCGCGAGGCCCGAGCCGGACACCGCCTGGTACGTGGCGACGACCAGCGCCTCCAGGCCCGCCTCCGCGTGCAGCGGACGCAGCACCGGCATCGCGGCCATCGTGGTGCAGTTCGGGTTGGCGATGATGCCCTTGGGGCGGTTCGCGATGGCGTGCGGGTTCACCTCGGAGACGACGAGGGGGACCTCGGGGTCCTTGCGCCAGGCGGAGGAGTTGTCGATCACGACCGCGCCCTGCGCGGCGACCTTCTCGGCCAGCGCCTTCGAGGTCGCGCCGCCCGCGGAGAACAGCACGATGTCCAGGCCGCTGTAGTCGGCGGTGGACGCGTCCTCCACCGTCACGCCGTCCAGCTCCGTGCCCGCCGAACGGGCCGAGGCGAACAGGCGCAGCTCCGTGACGGGGAAGTTCCGCTCCTTGAGGATCCTGCGCATGACCGTGCCCACCTGACCGGTGGCTCCGACGATTCCGACCCTCACGGCGACTCCCTACTGTGTCCTGGTTTGTTCCTGAATGCCTGGCCGAGGCTCTTCCATGATGCGGCCGACCACGGCCCGCCTGTCCAATTCTTTGCGGGTGCTGCCCACCACGTGGGACACACCGGCAGCGGCCACCGGTTGCGGACCTTCGGCCGGCACCCCTGTGAACTGCATAAATTCAGCTTCCGGGGGTCGTGGACCGCAAGGTCCCCTGCCCGGTCCGCCCCTGTCCACACGATGGTGTGACGTACGCCTCGACGGGGTTCGGAGGACCCCGTCGAACGTTCCGGGCGGGACCGGCGTCGTAGGGGAAACAGCGTGAGGGGGGTGGCCGGTGCTGCGCGGAAGGATCCGGCGCGGCCGGGGGTCGTCGTACGTCGCCACGGACGACGACCCGCTGGACGCGGCGCAGGAACGCCGGGTGCGGGCGGTGCTCGCACTGGGCGGGGTACCGCAGGCGGACCTGCCGGACGGGGTGCAGCAGGTCCGCCTGCGGCTGCTGGAGCGCGCCGCGAGCGGGCGGGAGGCGCCGCGGGACGTCTCGGCGTGGGCGGCGGTCGTCGCCTCCAACCTCGCCATGGACTGGCACCGCGCCAAGCGGCGCCAGGAGCGGCTGGGCGAGCGCCTCACCGCACTCCGCCCGGCGGAGACGGTTCCGTCCGGCGAGGAGACCAGCCTGCTCTCCCTCGCCGTCGCCCGCGGCCTGGACGAGCTGCCCGACGCGCAGCGCCAGGTGGTGGTGCTGCGCTTCTACGCCGACCTGCCGGTACGGTCCATCGCCGAGCAGCTCGGCGTCCCGGAGGGCACGGTCAAGAGCAGGCTGCACACGGCGGTACGCGCCCTGCGCGCCCGCCTGCACGAGGACGAGGTGGTGTGACATGGCCCCCGAACACAGCGGTGCCGACGCGCTGATGTCCGCGATCACCGGTGAGCCGCTGCCGGACGAGGCGCGCGCGGACGCCGCCTTCAGGGCCGAGCACCGCAGGGCCGAGGCGGACGTGGTGCTGCTGCGCGAGCAGCTCGGGATGATCGGCGACGCGCTGGCCGGGGAGCCGTCGCCCCGCACCGCGCCGGCACCGGTCAGGGAGTCGTACGGCCGGCGCCGACGGCCCCGGTGGGCCCTCGCCACCCTCGTCGCGGCGGCCGTCGCGGCCGTGACGGGGGGCATGGGGTGGCTGATCGCGCAGGGCGGGGGTGCCGGCTCGGCCTCGGGGAGCAGCGCCGACTCGGCCGCCGCCAAGGAGGAGTCCGGCGTCCTGTTCGGCAGCCCGCGCTACCTCGCCTGCGCCTCCCTCGTCGTCGAGGGCACGGTCACCGCCGTCGAACGCGTCGAGCGGACCGGCGTGCTGCGGATCACGATGGACGTGACCCGCTCCTACAAGCCGGAGGGGCCGGGCGGACGCGAACTGGTCATCAGGGCCGAGGAGGATACCGTGTCCGACGTCGCCGCGGGGGCCCGCGTGCTGCTCGGCGTGCCCCGGGGCTCGGCCACCCCCGACCACTGGGTCGTCGGCGAGCGGGACGTCGCCCGCGAACGAGCGTTGATCATCGCCTCGCTGGGCCCGTCACGGGGGCTCGACTGCCCGTGACGCGAACTTGATCGAACGATCCGCGGTGCTCCCGCGTCATAGGAGAAACGCGTCACAGGAGAAACACGGATGAGGGGGTAACAACGGGTGCCGATCAGGAGACCTCGGGACGCGGACGCGGGCGCCGACCCGCTGGACACGGCACAGGCCGACCGGGTCCGTGCCGTCCTGGCTCTCGGCGGGGTTCCGCAGGACGACCTCCAGGACGGGCTCCAGCAGGTACGGCTGCGCCTGGTCGAACGCAGGGCGCGGGGCGAGGAGCCGCCGCGGGACGTCGGGGCCTGGGCCGTGGTGGTCGCCTCGAACCTGGCCGTGGACTGGCACCGCACCAGACACCGGCAGGAGCGCGTCAGTGAGCGGCTCACCCGGCTGAGCGCACCGGACGACCGGGTCCAGGACGGCACGGAGAACAGCCTGCAGGCCCTCGCCGTAGCTGAGGGACTCGACGCCCTGCCCGCCGCGCAGCGACAGGTTCTGGTCCTGCGCTATTACGCGGACCTCACGGTCCCGCAGATCGCCGAGCACCTCGGCATCCCCCTGGGGACGGTCAAGAGCAGGCTGTACGCGGCGGCGAAGCTCCTGCGGGACCGGCTGCACGTGGAAGAGGCGGTATGAGCGCGGACAGGGAAGACGAGCTGATGGCGGTCCTGCTGGGTGGGCCCCCGCCCGGGCGGGACGAGGACGCCGGGGGGCGGCACGCGGCCGCGGCACGCGACATGGACGCCGTGCGCGCACAGCTGCGGTGGATCGGGGACGGGCTGGCCCGCGACGCGGCCGGACCCGCGCAGCGGGAACAGGCGACGGCACCGGTGCGCGGACGACGGCGCCTGTTCCTCCTCGCCGCGTCGGCGGCCGTCGCGCTGCTGGGCACGGGGACGGCGTACCTCGTGGCCCACAACGGCGCGGTGGACGGCGGAGCCGAGGCCTCACTCACCTACGAGGGGCTCATCGCCTGCTCCGATGCCGTCGTCGAGGGCACGGTGGAGCGGGTGGAACCCGCGGGCGGGGACGACCGCTACCGGATCGTGCTGGACGTGGACCGTCACTACAAGCCGGCGGGCGGTGGACGGCACCTGGCCTTCACCGACGAAGGGGCGAACGTACCGGCGTACTACAGGACCGGGACGCGCATGCTGGTGCTGGTGTCGGACGTGGCCGGGGAAGGGCCGGAGAGCTACCGCGAGGGTGATCCGCCCACTCCGGAGCACGGGTTGGGACCCGCCGTCCGTGACGCCCTGGAGGAGGGGCGGCTGCGTGTGGAGCGGGCGCTGCCCGGAGCCCGGGGCCTCACGTGCGACGGTGCCGGCTGACCCCTGCGCACGACGAGGGGGCGGGCGCCGGTACGGGCGCCCGCCCCCTCGGGGTATCGCCGGTGCCTACGGGACAACCTTCCCGATGGCCACGCTGCCGACGCCCGCGACCGTGCCGCGCGCGTTGACCAGCTGGACCCGTCCGAAGAACGCGCGTCCCTCGGGAGCCGCCGCGGCGACGGTGACGTCACCGGAGACGGTGGCCGAGTCGCCCGTGCCGAGCTTCACCGGCGCGGAGTCGGCGACGGAGACGGAGCCGAGCGTGGCCGCGAAGAAGACGTCGCGGTAGTCGTAGTCCGTGGAACCGGCCGGGACGGAGTAGCCCACGACCTCCACGGTGTACGTGCCCGCCGTCGGCTCGACGACGGAGACCGACTCCTCCGAGTCGCCGTCGGCGGACTGGCCGACGACCTCGCCCTTCTCGTCCTTGACCGCCAGGTCCAGGTCGGCGGAGGTGTCGGAGACGTTGCCGATGGCGACGTCGAGCGACGTGGCGCCCTCGGGCACCTCCACCGTGGTGGTGTGCTTCTCACCGGTCCTGATGGCCGGACGGTCCGTCTTGGACGAGCCGAGCGGGCCGCCGACGAGCTTGCCCTCCAGGGCGGCGAACCCGTTCGTCACCTTCCAGGAGGCGGTGGCCGGTGTGCCCACCTTCGCCTCGGGCACGGTCACGGTCTCCGGGTCGAAGACCGCGCCGAGGACGGCGACGTCCAGCTGGTACGGGTTGTCGAGCAGCGGCGAGGTGCGGCGCGACTCGACCTCGATCTCCCAGACGCCCGGCTGCGGGTTCGCGTACGCACGCACGTCGGGGCGGCAGGTGTTGGCCGGGTTGGTGTAGTTCGGGTAGCAGTTGACCGTCGACGTCGGGTCGGCCGGGACGCCGTACGGGTGGATGGCGATGAACCGGGTCTGGCTGCCGCTCTTCAGCCCGCTCATCGCGATCTCCAGCGTCTGCGCGCCCTCGGGCACGGTGACGAAGTAGGAGGTGTGGCTGTTGCGCTGGGCCGTGCCGGACGCGGAGAAGGTGTGCTCCAGCGGCGCGGAGACGACCACGGTGCTGAGAATCTGCTGGTCGACGCCCTCGGTGCGCGGGTCGTCGACCTCCAGGATCGCGCTCTTGATGCCGGCCGAGCCCGGCGCGGCCTGGACCTTGACGGTGACCGGCTCGTTCAGCGGCAGCGCGACGTCGTCGTCGCCGAGGATGCGGAAGGTGCGGCCCGCGTTGTTCTCGATGTCGAGTTCGTGGCGGATCGCGCGGTCGGGTCCGGACGTACGGGTGACGGTGACGTCGTACGTCTTCTTCTGGCCGGCCTTCAGGCCGCCCTCACGGTCGTAGAGACCGGTGCCGAAGCCGGGCGTCTTCAGGAACTGGTCGATCGCGGTGTCGACCGGCGCCTTCACCGTGTACGTGTGCGCGGTGGCGCCGTCGCGGATGGCGTCCCAGGCGTCCTCGATGTCGATGAGGCCGGCGCCCTCCTCGTAGGCCTGCACGCCCTTGATGTGCTCGGCGGTGGAGGTGAGGGCGGTGCGCAGCTTCGCGGGGGTGAGGTCGATGCGCTTCTGCTTCGCGGCGGACAGCAGCAGCGCGGAGGCGCCGGCGGCCTGCGGGGAGGCCATCGAGGTGCCCTGGAGCATGCCGTAGCCGGCCGGGAGGGTGTAGCCCGCCTCGGCGACCGGGGCGCCCGGCAGCCAGGTCTGGATGGTGTTGATCGCCGCGCCGGGCGCGACCAGCGTCGGCGTGAAGCCGCCGTCCTCACGCGGACCGCGCGAGGAGAACGGCATCATGGCGTACTTCTTCTCCACCACGGAACCGTAGTTGGCGGCCCAGGTCTCGCGGGAGGCGGACGCGCCGACCGAGATGACCTTGTCGGCGAGCGACGGGTCGCCGATGGTGTTGGCGCCGGGTCCCGAGTTGCCCGCGGAGATCACCAGCTGGACGCCGTAGGTGTCGATCAGGCGGGTGTACAGCTCGGCGCGGGCGTTGTTGCCGTCGTTGAGCGCCGGCAGACCGCCGATGGACATGTTGACGATGTCGACGCCACGCTCGGTGACGAGGTCGATCATGCCCTCGGTGAGCGCGACGTTGGTGCAGCCGCCGGTCCAGGTGCAGGCGCGGGAGGAGACGATCTTCGCACCGGGGGCGGCGCCGTCCATCCGCCCGCCGAACAGGCCGTTGGCGGCGGTGATGCCGGCGACGTGCGAGCCGTGCGAGCCCTCGATGACGCCGATGTTGACGAAGTCGGCCTTGGCGCCGGCCGCGTTGTGGACGACGTCCTTGCGGATCTCCACGACGAACGGCTGGCGCTCGGCGACGTCGGTGGCCGGGTCGTCGGTGCCGAAGTACCCGATCTGGAAGCCGTCCTTGTACGGCTTCATGGGCGTGTCGTCGGTGAAGTCGAAGTTGTTGTTCAGGTCGACGCGGACGGTGCCGGCCGCCGCGTCGTAGAGCAGGCCCCAGGAGTCGGTGGTGTCGCCGTCACGGTTGGCGTCACCGGCCGCGTCGCCGCCGGCGGTGTACGACTCCAGGAAGGTGCTCACCCGGTAGGAGCCCTCCGGGGCCCGCCAGGTCCTGTCCCCGTGGACGAAGGACGGCCCGGAGACGGAATCGACCATAGGGCGCCAGGTTTTGTCGCCGTCGACGAGCGGGTCGGTGGCCGTCACCCAGTCGACGATCTTGCGCTCGCCGGTGGTGGTCTTCTGCAGCGCCGGGTGGCCGAGGTCGACGCCCGAGTCGAGGATGCCGATGGTGACACCCCGGCCGTCCGCCTTCGGGTTGTCCTCGACGAACTCGACGGCACCGGTCTCGAAGGACGGGTTGTACGGGTTCTTCGCGGGCGTCCGCTTGCCCGGCGCCGGGTACGAGGCGGTGCCCTTGCCCCCGGCCTGCTTCGCGGTGTCCGCGCTCGGTGTCGGGTCGTCCAGCGGGATCTCCTCGCGCAGGTCGACGCCGTGCACGGAGGACAGCTTGGTGGCGGCGGCGATCGCCGCGTCCGCCTTGCCGGTGGGGACGGTGGCCCGGACGTAGCCGAGCTCGTCGTGGGTCCGGCCGACCGAACCGCCCTTGACCGCGTCCAACTGCTCGGCGACCTGCTCGGTTTTGCCGGGGGCGGTGGCGATCATCATCGTGACGTTCTTGACGTCGTCGGCCTTGGCCTCGGCGAGCAGGTCCGCGTCGTCCGCGCCGAGCTTGTCGTGCGCGGACTTGACGTCCGCGTCGGCGGGGGCGGTGGGCGGCGTGTCGGCGGCCATGGCCAGGGGGATCGGCCCGGCCGCGGAGAGCGCGACGACGAGACCGGCGGCCACGGCGACGCTGGCCACGCGTCTCGCGCCCCGTATGGATTTGCGTTGGGGGGAGTGGGTCATCGGCATCCCTTGCAGGTAAGGAACGAGAGACGGGCGACCAGAAATGATTGATACAGGTCACCGCTGTCCGAAATTCGCTATCGGACGATCACATAGCTTTACGCAAGAGATGAGTTTTCGGGGAGAGTTGACCTGATCGAGATGGAGGCATAGGGAAAACCCCCTATGTCGCCGATGGGTAAATGGATTAATCCGGGCAATTCGGAACGTTGTGTCGCTTGGGCGGCCCCTTGGTGCAGATGGTGCATTTCGATTGCGCGAATCGCGTAGGTCGCGAAAATCGCCCGTGTGATTATTCCTTGCCATGAACCGGTCAAGCCTTTACGATCACTCCCGACCATGATCACGTGGTCTTTACAGGGAGGGGAGGGTGACGTGAGAAGGTCGGAATTCCGCGTCTCGAAGTGGGGCGTGTGGGCCGCCGCGGCCACCGCCGCCGTGGCGGTCGTCGTCGGCGCCGTGACCGTGCTGCCGAGCGCGGAGGCCAAGGGCAGGACCCTGGACTCGCAGCCCGAAGTGGTCGCGCACTCGATGGAGGGCACGGAATTCGAAGACGTCGGGCAGATGGCCGTGACTTCGGTCGCCGTCGTCCGTGCGACGGTGACCCAGGTGGACCCCGGGCGCATCGTGGGCGCTGACGAAACCGCCGAACCGGGTGAGGAAAGTGCCGCCACTCAGGCCCGTGACGTGACGCTCAAGGTGAACGAGGCGTTCTCGCGCAACGGGATGTACTCCTTCCCCGATCCCATCAAGGTCGAGGAATGGGGCTGGGACGCCAGTGGCGACGGGTATCAGGTGAACAACTACTCCTGGAGCGAGGTCGGCAAGGAATACCTGTTCTTCTTGCGCCGCACCGACGACCCGAAGCGCTGGAACGTGATTTCCACGGAAGGCCGGGCGGAAATCACGGCCGACGATTGGCTTATCTCCTCGGCGGAGGAGGGGTCGGCTCTGAAGCAGAGCATCGAGGGCTACCAGATGTTCGAACTGGGTTATTACCTCAAGCGGATCTACGACACCAAGAACCCGCCCGAGGACATGCCGACCCCCGCCGACATGCCGGCGGCTCCGCCCGCCGGGTACGAGGGGTCACCGATCCCGACGGCCCCCGTGGGCGCGGAACCCACAGATCTGGGCACGAACGACGGCTCGGAACCCACTCCGTACCCCTCCTCCACCTGAAACGAGAGCAGAGAATGTCACGTACTCCGCGTCCGCTCCGGATAGCGCTGATCGCCACGCTCTTCGCCTCCCTCACGTCGCCGGCCCACGCGGGCCACGACGACAGCTCCTTCGACCCGGACAACAGGAATCAGGCGGTCAAGGGCTACAGCCTGACGGCGAAGGGCCAGGGGGCCATGGAATGGGGTAAGCAGCAGCTCGAACGAAGCGTCATCACCACGTCGTGGGGGGGCGGGGACCTCGAGGTCCACGACTACAAGACCACGGGGGTCACCTGGGCGGCACAGACCCGGTGCAAGGACTGGAACGCGCTGTGGACTTCCTGTGACGTCTTCACCATTCAGTTCAACACCGCTCAGTATCACAGCGACCGCGAATGGCTCACGATGGGCTGCCACGAATTCGGGCACACCGCCGACCTGGGTCACCGCAAGGCGTCGAACGACACCGACAACAACTCCTGCATGCGCAGCACGACGGCGGCTCACTACAAGTTCGACACCCACGACCTGAACGCCATCAAGGCGGGTACGTGATGCCCCGGCGTACGCTCCTGCGGGTGGGCGTCGCGGTGCTCGTGTGTGGTGCCGCCGTGGGAGTGCTGGGCCACCAGTGGGCCACGGCGGACGATTTCCCGAACGCCCGGCAGCAAGCGGCCTTCTGCCGCACCGCGTCCCCCCTGGATCTGCAGACCGCGCACGACATGGGCCTGCACGAGAAGCACCACGTCCTGGCGGACCTGAGCGAGCAGGCGCCCGACGGCGTCCAGGACGAATTCACCACGCTCCTCGACTGGTACGACCACTTCGATCCCGAGGACGAGGAGAACGCGCGAGCGGCGAGTTTCGCCGTGGGCGAGTTCATCGAACACAGCTGCAAGGACATCAACATCGGAGGCATCAAGGCGGCGGACGGCTGACCGCGGCCGGACGGCTGACCGCGGCCGGACGGCGCCCGGCGGACCAGGGGCGGGCCCTCGCAACGGGGCCCGCCCTTGGTCCGCCCCGCGTACTGTCCTGCCGATCCGTCGCCGCCGGGCCGACGTCCCCCGAGGCGACGGAATCCGAGGGTGGCGGCCTACGGCGTGGTGGTGCGCGACGGACAGTTCCCGCCCGCTTCGGCCGCTCCGTCGACCACCACGGCGTACGACCGGTCCACGAGGGCCGGATCACCGGCGGCGAACCCCTCCCCCCGTCCCGGCTTCGCTCGACCGGGGGGACCCCACCGAACTCGCCGCCCGGCAGCCCCTGGACGCCGTCCCGGACCTGGTCCGCGTCCGCATGGTCGACATCGGGCTGCGACTGTGGCGGGAACGCCCCGCGGCAGGACGGGTGGAGGCGGTGGAAGGCTAGCCGCTGCCCCGTGAGATGAACGCGGAGTGACCGCTTCCCGGCGGGCGCGGGAGCGGTCGTCGACACCTGCGGCGGTCCGGGAGCGACGTACGGCGATAGGCGTCGCGCGTTGCCGTCTCGTTCACGCCCGGGCCATCCCCGGCGCCAAGCATCCAGGACGAGCGGGACGTTCGCCCGGCGGGCGCTCCGCGACCACTGCCGACGCGTTCGCACCCGGGGAGACAAGCGCCATGTCGCGCACACGCTCAGTCGCCGGCTCCACTGGACCCCACCGTCGTTCCCTCCTCGCCGCCACCGGAGCGGTGGCCCTCTCCGCCGGGGCCGGCTACGCCCTGTGGCCCGGCGACGACCGGGCCGCGGCCGCGGCGGGCCCGGCTGCCGGTGCGGAGGAGGCCGTGCTCGCCTCCTCCCGCCAGGCGCCGGCCGCTCCGCTCGCCCCGTACACCCGAGGCACCACCGTCGCCGCCGCGGCGGCTCCGCGCCGCGGCCCGGGTTACCGGCGTCTCGCCGAGGGGCCGGGCTGGGGCCGGGTGGTGCGCGGTGAGCTGGCCGGACCGCAGCCCGGGCGGGACGGCCGCCGGACCGCGCTCGCCGCGTTCGTGCAGCTCACCGACCTGCACCTCATCGACACCCAGCATCCGCTGCGCCTGGAGTACCTGCGCTCGACGGACGTCCACGCCTGGCGGCCCCAGGAGGCCCTGACCGTCCAGGGCGCGGTCGCCCTCGTGGAGCGGGTCAACGCGCTGCGCGGCGCCCCCGTCACCGGCTCACCGCTGCACTTCGCGATGACCACCGGCGACAACACGGACAACAACTGCCGCTCGGAGCTGGAATGGTTCCTGACGGTGATGAGCGGGGGCCGCGTCACCCCGAACACGGGGGACCCGCGCCATTACGAGGGCGTCCAGAACAGCGGGCTGAGGCACTACTGGCACCCCGACACCGCACTCCGCGACGCCGACAAGCGGCTCGGCTTCCCGCACCTGGACGGCTTCCTCGCGGCGGCCGTCCGCGAGGTGAACAGCCCCGGCCTCAACCTGCCCTGGTACTCCACCGTCGGCAACCACGACTCCATGCCGCTCGGCTGCTACGCCTCCCACGGCGACTCCCGCCTCACCGAACTCGCCGTCGGCGGACGGAAGCTGATGGACCTGCCGGCGGCCGAGGCGCACCGGCTCCAGCAGACCATCAAGAAGGCCAAGGACCCCAGGGGTGTGCGGTACGGCGACTTCCTGGCGGCCCATGCCCGCTCCATGCGCTCCGTCACCCCCGACGAGAAACGCGCCCCCTTCACCCCCGCCGAGTACCTCCAGGCGCACCTGGACCCGGCGTACCGCGGTGTCGGCCCGGTGGGACACGGCTACTCCGCGGAGAACCTCGACGCGGGCACCCAGTACTACGCCTTCCGCATCGCCGACGACGTCCTCGGCATCAGCCTCGACACCACCGACCCGGGCGGCCACTACACCGGCTCCCTCGGCACGGCACAGCTGCGCTGGCTGGAGCGGACGCTCGCCGGGAACCAGGACTCCCACGCCATCGTGTTCAGCCACCACACGAGCACGTCGATGAACAACACCCACCGCGACCCGGCCCGCCCCGAGGAGCGGCGCCACACCGGCGAGGAGCTCGTCGCACTCCTCGGCCGGCACCGCAACGTGGTCGCCTGGGTCAACGGCCACATCCACCGCAACGCGATCACCCCGCACACCGGGTCCGGCGGCGCCTTCTGGGAGATCTCCACCGCCTCCCACGTCGACTTCCCCCAACTGGCTCGCGTCATCGAGCTGGTGGACAACAAGGACGGCACGCTCTCGCTCTTCACCACCCTCGTCGAGTCCTCGGCCCCGCACCGCACGGACTTCACCGACCTCTCCCAGACCGGCCTGGCCGCCCTCTACCGCGAACTCTCCTTCAACGCCCCCGGCTCCCGCACGGACCTGGCCGGCGACCCGGGGGACCGCAACACCGAGCTGGTGCTGAGGAAGCGCTGACCCGGCGCACGCACGGGGAGGGGCCGCCCGGCGGCCCCTCCCCTCCCCTCCTGACGGTGCCGCCCCGGCCCCCTACCGGGGCAGCACCACGACGTACGCCGACGGGCCGCGGTCGGCCGAGGCCATCAGCGCCGTACGGACCACCGCCGCCTGCTGCTCCATCGCGTCCCGCAGTTTGCGCGGGGTGATGTGGACGACCGTGATGCCGAGGCGCTCTAGGTGTTCGCGCTTGCGGGCGTACTGCGACCACTCGGCCTCGTCGTCGGGCCGCCGGCCCGGGCGCGGCGCACGGGTGTCCAGCTCCACCGCCACCGCGTGCTCCGGCCAGTACGCGTCCAGACCGCCGAGGCGGGGCCCGCCCGGCAGCCGCAGGTCGACGTTCCAGCACGGGTCGGGCAGGCCGTGGTCGCGCACCATCCGGTACAGCCGGGACTCCGCCAGCGCCCGCCCCTCGGCCAGCAGCGAGTCCACCGCGTCCACCACGTGCGGCCGGTTCAGCAGCTTCGCGGCGGTCAGCTCGCGCACCACCGCCGCCGGGTCGCAGAAGCCGCCGCGCACCGCCTCCGTGAGCAGCCGGCGCACCGTGCCGGCGTCCTCGAGGCCCGCCACGGCGTCGGCCAGCGCGCGCGGGACCGGGGCCACCGGCAGGCCCGTGACCTGCTCCGGGACGGGCAGGTCGGCGGTGCGGACGATACGGGCACAGCCCGTCGAGCGCAGCCGGCGCAGCCGCGGGACCAGGACGTCGAAGACCTCCAGGGACGGCAGCGGGGGAGTGGAGGAGAAGCCGTGCAGGGTTAGCGCGGCCGGCCCGGTGATCATCACCTCCCCGCAGGCGGACGCCGGAGGGCCCTCCGTACCGGGCTGGACGGGGACGCCCGAGGTCCGCTCCCGTGCCGCGTACAGCAGCACCGCGTGCAGCCGCTCCTCGCCGGTCGGCGGGCCGGGGTGGAGCAGGACGACGCCCGGGAGGAGCTGCTGCCAGGGTCCGTCGGGGCCGCACCGCCGGCCGGCCTCCGCGGCCGAGACGCCGTGGGCGCGCAGCTGCGCGTGGGTCAGCACCCGGCGCCCGGCGCCGGCGGAGAGGTGGTGCAGGGGGCGGGGGGAGAGCGGGGTGTTGTGGTTCATGCCCGGCAATTTCCCGCCTTCGGCCCGTCTCCGAACCCCTGTTACACGTTCGTCGACAAATGAGGACAAGCACGCACTAAAGGACGTGTGTTCGGATACCGAGAACCCCTGGTCCGCCCGGTTGCGGACCAGGGGTCACGGGCGTCTTGTAACGATGGCGGAACGCCCGGCCGAGGGCCGGATCCGCCCCTCAGCGACCGGCGGCGGCCGCGTCGCAGGCCTGCCCGCGCAGCGCGCGGGCCAGGTCGTCACGGGACTCCAGGACCAGGCGGCGCAGGGCCGGGGCCGCGTCCTCGTGGGACGTGAGCCACGCGTCCGTCGCGTCCAGCGTCGCCTGCGAGTCCTGGAAGGCGGGGAACAGGCCCCGCACCACGTCCATGCCGATCTGGATCGACCGCTCGGTCCACACCCGCTCGATCGCCGCGAAGTACTTCTCCGCGTACGGCGCGAGCAGCTCCCGCTGGGACGCCTGCGCGAAGCCCGAGATCGTCGCCTCCACCAGCGCGTTGGAGAGCGCGTCCGACTCCACGACCTGCGCCCAGCACCGCGCCTTGACCGCCGCCGACGGGCGGGCGGCCAGACAGCGCACGTGGTGCCGCTTGCCGGACGCGGTGTCGTCCCGGGCCAGCTCCTCGTCCAGCCGCTTCTCGTCCGCCACCCCGTGCGCGGCCAGCGGCTCCAGGAACGCCCAGCGCAGCTCCTGGTCCACCTCCAGGCCCGGCAGGGTCACCGTGCCGTCGAGCAGCGAGGCCAGCAGCTCGAAGGCGGCCGGCACATCGGCCACGCGCGCGAAGAACCGCGCCCACGCCAGCTGGTGCTCGCTGCCCGCCTCGGCGGAGTGCATCTGGACGGAGGCGATCTGGCAGAGCTCCCGCCCGGCCTCCGCCCGCCGCTCGGCCGCGGTGTAGTGCACCGCCGCCGACTCCGCCCACGCGTGCAGCATCTGCAGCACGCCGATGTCGGTCTCCTGGCCCGCGAACTTCACCACCAGACCGATGAACTCCCGGGCCGGCAGCAGCGCGTCCCGCGTCATGTTCCACAGCGCCGACCAGCACAGGGCGCGGGCCAGCGGGTCGGTCATGTGGCCGAGGCCGCGCCGCAGCGCCGCCAGCGAGGTCTCGTCGAACCGCGTCTTGCAGTACGTCAGGTCGTCGTCGTTGACCAGCACCAGGTCCGGCGCCTCGGCGCCCGCCAGCTCCGCCACGACCGTGCGCGCGCCCTCGACGTCCGTCTCGGTCCGCGCGTACCGCTCCAGCGCCGGCAGCCCTCCGGCGTCCTCGGTGCGCCGGTACAGGCCCACCGCCACCCGGTGCGGGCGCAGTTCGGGGTGCGACTCGGCGGCCTCCTGCACGATCGCCAGCTCGTCGATCCGGCCGTCCGCGCGCAGCAGCACCTGCGGGGTGAGGGAGTTGACGCCGGCCGTCTGCAGCCACGCCCGCGACCAGGCGGCCATGTCGCGGCCGCTGGTCTCCTCCAGGACCGACAGCAGGTCACCGAGGCGGGTGTTGCCGTACGCGTGCCGCTTGAAGTAGCGCCGGGCGCCCTCCAGGAACGCGTCCTGGCCTGCGTACGCCACCAGCTGCTTGAGCACCGAGGCGCCCTTGGCGTAGGTGATGCCGTCGAAGTTGAGCTTGGCGTCCTGCAGGTCGCGGATGTCGGCGGTGATCGGGTGCGTGGACGGCAGCTGGTCCGCGCGGTACGCCCACGCCTTGCGGCGGTTGGCGAAGGTGATCCAGCCGTCGGTGAAGCGGGTCGCGCCGACCAGCGAGAACGCGCCCATGAAGTCCGCGAAGGACTCCTTCAGCCACAGGTCGTCCCACCACTCCATGGTGACCAGGTCGCCGAACCACATGTGCGCCATCTCGTGCAGGATGACGTTGGCGCGGCCCTCGTACGACGCCCGCGTCACCTTGCCCCGGAAGATGAACTCCTCCCGGAAGGTCACCATCCCCGGGTTCTCCATCGCGCCCAGGTTGTACTCGGGCACGAACGCCTGGTCGTACTTGCCGAACGGGTACGGGTAGTCGAAGTGGTCGTGGAAGAAGTCCAGGCCCTGCTTGGTCACCAGGAACACGTCGTCGGCGTCGAAGTGCGGCGCGAGCCCCTTGCGGCACATCGCGCCGAGCGGGATCTCCAGGCGCGTACCGTCCTCGAGGACCCGCTCGTAGGAGTCGGTCACGTAGTGGTACGGGCCGGCCACCACGCACGTGATGTACGTCGAGATCGGCTTGGTCTCCGCGAACCGCCACACGCCGTCGGTGAGTTCACCGGCGCCGTTGCTCCACACCGTCCAGCCCTCGGGGGCGCGCACCTCGAAGCGGTAGGGCGCCTTGAGGTCGGGCTGCTCGAAGTTGGCGAAGACGCGACGGGAGTCGGCCGGCTCGTACTGGGTGTAGAGGTACACCTCGCCGTCCTCGGGGTCGACGAAGCGGTGCATGCCCTCGCCGGTGCGGGAGTAGGCGCACTGCGCGTCGACGACGAGTTCGTTCTCGGCGGCCAGGTCCTCCAGCGTGATCCGGGAGCCGTCGAAGACCTGGCCGGGATCCAGGTCGCGTCCGTTGAGGGAGACCGCCGTCACGCCGGGTGCGATCAGGTCCGCGAAGCTGCTCGCGCCCGGCTCGGCGCAGCGGAACCGGACGGTGGTGACGGAGCGGAAGGTGCGCGGCCCGCCGCCGCTGTGCTCGCCGACCGCCGAACGCAGGTCCAGGGACACCTCGTACCCGTCGACGGACAGCAGGGCTGCCCGCTCCCGGGCCTCGTCGCGGGTCAGATTCTCACCGGGCACGGGCGGCACTCCTCAGGCGTCGTCGACAGGGATGAACAGGACCGATCCTGCCATGCGCTCCTGACGCGGGGCAGCCGGGAATGGCCGGGAGGAGGCGCGGTGTTCCCCCCCGGGGAAACACTTCCCTCACCGACCTCACTGAGGAGCGACATGTCGGAGCAGTCTCCCGCCACGCCCGTCGACTTCTGGTTCGACCCGCTGTGCCCCTGGGCCTGGATGACCTCCCGCTGGGTGCTGGAGGTGGAGAAGGTGCGGGACATCGAGGTCCGCTGGCACCTGATGAGCCTCGCGGTCCTCAACGAGGACAAGCTCGACGAGCTCCCCGCGGAGTACCGGGAGATGCTCGAGGTCAAGGCCTGGGGCCCGGTCCGGGTGGTCATCGCGGCCCAGCAGGAGCACGGCGCCGAGGTGCTCGGCGACCTCTACACCGCGCTCGGCACCCGCATCCACAACCAGGGCGGGGGCCCGGAGAAGGAGACGGTCGCCGCCGCCCTGAAGGACGTCGGCCTGCCCGAGTCCCTCATGGAGCACTGGGACTCCACCCCGTACGAGCCCGAGCTGCGCGCCTCCCACAAGGAGGGCATCGAGAAGGTCGGCCAGGAGGTCGGCACCCCGGTCATCGCGGTCCCCGGGCCCGACGGCGAGGAGATCGCCTTCTTCGGCCCGGTCGTCACCCCGGCGCCCCAGGGCGAGGAGGCCGCCCGCCTGTGGGACGGCACCCTCGCGGTGGCCTCCGTCCCCGGCTTCTACGAGATCAAGCGCACGCGGACGAAGGGACCGGACTTCAGCAACCTGTGACGGTCACTCGATCACGGGTGCCTTGATCGGAGCGGCGAAGGGCTTCTTGTTGAAGCCCGTGCGCAGGTTGCGGCACTGCCTCCCGGTGTCGGGGTCGAGCACGTTCACACAGAGCCAGAACTCTCCGACCCCGGACCGGCCGAGCCGTTCCTTGAGCCAGTCCTCCTCCTTCCCGTTCAGCCGACGGTGCTCCTGCTCCCCGTCGCAGGTCCAGCAGTAGTCCTTCATCGTCCTCTGTGTCGCCATTGCGCAACGATGACCCTGATTCACCGCATACGGGAAGCCCCCGCGAGTCCTGTCCCCGCGGGGGCTTCCTTCTTTCAGCCTGCCGGGTGAACGGTGAGAAGACGGCCACGGGGCGGGACGCATGTTGCGAAGTACTTGCAACTGCACGCTAGCAGCGAAAAGAGCCGTCCGTGAGCATCCGGTACGCGAAACGGCCCCCGCGGGTGCGCGCGAGGGCCGTCGGGGCGGGCGTCAGCTCCGGGCGCGCGCCCGCTGCCAGGCGTATCCCCCGGCCGCCAGGAGCAGCGTCATCGCGCCCGTCGAGTACAGCTGCACCCGCGTGTCCGGCTCCCGGGCCATGAGGACGAAGACCGCCGCCATGCCGGCCAGCGCCACCCACGTCAGCCACGGGAACGCCCACATCCGCACCGTGAGCCGCTCCGGCGCCTCGCGCTCCAGCCGGCGGCGCAGCCGCAGCTGGGAGACGGCGATGAAGATCCAGACGACCAGGATCACCGCGCCGATGGTGTTCAGCAGCCAGGCGAAGACGTCGTCGGGACGCCAGTAGCTCAGCAGCACGCACAGGAAGCCGAAGGCCGAGGAGGCCAGTACGGCGATCCGCGGCACCCCGCCCGACACCCGGCCGAGGACCTTCGGCCCCTGGCCCCGCTCCACCAGCGAGTAGCCGATGCGTGAGGCGCCGTAGATGTTGGCGTTCATCGCGGACAGCAGCGCGACCAGGATCACGACGTTCATCACCTGGTCGGCGCCCGGGATGCCGAGGCGGTCCAGGGCGGCGACGTACGGGCCGTCCTCGACCACCGCCGGGGAGTCCCACGGGACCAGGGTGACGACGACCGCCATCGAACCGATGTAGAACAGCGCGATCCGCCACATCGCCGTACGGACCGCGCCCGCCACGCCCTCGACCGGGTTCCGCGACTCGGCCGCCGCGATGGTCACCGTCTCCAGACCGCCGTACGCGAAGACGGAGGCGAGCAGTCCGATCACCAGGCCCTCGCCGCCGTGGGGGAGGAAGTCGGTGAGGTGGGAGGCGCCCGGGGAGTCCGTGCCCGGCAGCACGCCGGCGATCGCCAGCGCGCCGAGCACCAGGAACAGGGAGATCGCGCCGACCTTGAGGGCCGCGAACCAGAACTCGAACTCGCCGAAGTTCTTCACCGCCGCGAGGTTCGTCCCGCAGAACACCACCATGAACAGCGCCACCCACGCCCACGCGGGCGTGCCCGGCAGCCAGCCGGTGACGATCGTCGCGGCGCCGATGCCCTCCAGGCCGACCGCCGTGCACAGCAGCACCCAGAACGACCAGCCGGCGGTGAACCCCGCCCAGGGCCCGATCGCCCGCTCGGCGTGCGCCGAGAAGGAGCCGGACGACGGATACGCGGCCGACATCTCGCCCAGCATCCGCATCACCAGCATCACCAGGAGGCCGGAGAGGGTGTAGGCGACGACGACGGACGGACCGGCGGCGGCGATGGCGGTCCCGGAGCCGACGAACAGCCCGGCGCCGATCACCCCGCCGAGGGCGATCATCGACAGATGGCGTTGCTTCAGACCGTGCGAGAGGGAGACGCGGTTCGCCTCGGGAGACGTCTCGACCGGGGGTGTCCCCTGGTCGGGCGAAGCCGAGGGCTCGGGGGAGGTGCGGGGCATGGCGCGGCTCGTCCAATGCGGGAGACGGCAAAAACGCCGCCCAGTCTGGGCGGGCCGCCCGCGTGCGCGGGGAGGGCGCCCAGCATATGGACACGTGTCATGCGGAGGGTGATGCTCCGGTTACTTGGGGGGCATCGCGCGGTGCGCGGAGCCGTCCGGCCCGTTTGGTGGATCCCTACAGCCGCCGTTCCCCGGCCGTGTGTCGGCGAAACCACGTCACCTCAGTGACCGGCGTCACCTCGCGCCCCTCCTCGCCCCGTCCTTTGTCCGGAGCCCACCAAGTCCGCGTCGGCGCCTTTGTCGACCGCTGACGGTGATCGGCGCGCGGACGCCGGTATAGCGTCGCGGTGTCCCCAACTGCCCTCACCCCGCGGAGACCTCATGAGCACCGCCACCGTCACGTCCGCCCGATCCGGACAGGTTCTCGCCGACCTCATCCCGGCCTCCCGTGTCCGGGACGCCGCGCTCGTGCTCGGCGGCGCCGCGCTCACCGGCCTCGCCGCCCAGATCGCGGTGCCCGTCCCCGGCTCCCCGGTGCCGGTGACCGGCCAGACCTTCGCGGCGCTCCTCGTCGGCACCGCCCTCGGCGCCCGCCGCGGCTTCGCCTCCCTGGCGGTGTACGCGCTGGTGGGCATGGCCGGCGTGCCGTGGTTCGCGGAGGGCAGGTCGGGGATGGGGATGCCGTCCTTCGGCTACGTCCTGGGCATGCTGCTGGCGTCCGTCGTCGTGGGCGCGCTCGCCCGCCGCGGCGCCGACCGCTCCGTCTGGCGCACGGCGGGCACCATGGTGCTCGGCTCGGCGGTCATCTACGCCGTCGGCGTGCCCTACCTGGCCCTCGCCACCGGCATGTCCGCCTCCGCCGCGATCGCGGCCGGCCTCACCCCGTTCCTCATCGGCGACGCCCTGAAGGCGGCCCTGGCGATGGGCGTGCTGCCCACCGCCTGGAAGCTCGTCGACAAGCGGTAACCGCCCGGATCCCGCGGCAGGAGGCTCGGCGGGGCGCCGTAGGGCGCCCCGGCGACGCCGTCGACCCGGCCGTCCTCCCGGCCGCCGTCCCGGCCTCCGACGAGGCCGCCCC